>CAZCVY010000080.1:2280-28574 GCA_964501985.1 uncultured Acidobacteriota bacterium
GTCGCTGCATGCGCCACCGCGTTGTAAGTTACTGTCGACGTCGCGAGAAAGTTGGCCCCTGTCAGGGTGAGTGTCTGCGCCCCCGAACCCGCTAGCGCCGATGCTGGCGAGAGGCTGGTCAAGCTCGGTACGCCCACTCCGATGGTGAGCGTCAAGGTGGCGTTTCCAGTTCCAGTACTGTTGGACGCGCTGAGTGTCACGGTCGAGGTTGCCGCGGCGGTGGGTGTTCCGGAGATCAGTCCCGTTGTGCTGCTCACTGTTAAGCCCGCTGGCAATCCTGTCGCTCCGTAACTGGTCGGCGTGTTCGTCGCTGTAATCTGATACAAGAAGGAGGTTCCCACTGTCCCGCTCGCCGACGTCGCACTCGTGATGACCGGCTTCCCCGCGGCGATGGTAAGGGTTAAGGTGCCATTGCCCGTTCCGCCGCTGTTGGTCGCGCTGAGGGTCACGGTCGAGGTCGCTGCTGCGGTGGGCGTCCCAGAAACCAAGCCAGTTGTGCTGCTCACGGTTAAGCCCTCCGGCAAACCCGCCGCTCCGTAACTGGTCGGAGAGTTCGTTGCTGTAATCTGATAGGAGAAGGTCGTTCCAACTTTTCCGCTTGCCGACGTCGCGCTGGTGATGACGGGCAGGGCCGCGGCGATGGTGAGGGTCAAGGTGGCGTTCCCCGTTCCGCTACTGTTGGACGCGCTGAGAGTAACGGTCGAGATCGCTGCCGCGGTGGGAGTTCCTGAAATCAAGCCTGTTGTACTGCCCATGGTTAGCCCCGCTGGCAATCCTGTCGCTCCGTAACTGGTGGGTGAATTCGTGGCAGCGATCTGATAGGAGAACGGGCTTCCCGCCGTTCCGCTCGCCGTGTTTCCGCTGGTAATTACCGGCGACGACGCGGTGATCGTAAGCTCCAAGGTGGCGCTCCCTTTTCCGCTGCGGTTGGATGCACTCAATGTCACGGTTGAGGTTCCCGCGGCCGTCGGTGTTCCGGAGATCTTGCCTGTCCTGCTGTTCACCCTTAGCCCCGCCGGTAAACCCGTCGCTCCGTAATTGCTGGGGCCGTTGGTTGCCGTGATCTGATAGGAGAAGGAGCTTTCCACCTTTCCACTCGCCGACGTCGCGCTCGTGACCACCGGTGGCGCGGCGCCTTTGGCGACAGTTAAGAATAGGAAGAATGAAAAGGTAAACAAGAAGAGCTTAGCGCGGTCCGTGGGGTGCCGATTCTCTCGGGTATTTATTGGGCAAGTTTGAAAAGACATACTTCTCCTTCGGCTTCCGGTGTTGGTTTTCTTGCGATTCTCACGTGCGGATAAGGGAAGTAAAAAGCGAGTAGGCCATTACTCTGTAAACATGCCATCTGCATTTGACCTCTGTCGGCGCACACCTGTACCCAAGCCCAGCCAAGCTAGGCTTCTGGCCTCTGTGCTTCGAGTTTTCTCGCGTGAATCCCCCGCAGCAGGAGGGGACTGCCTTTTCGTGGGTGATGCTGCGCGCGATCTTGTGACTTACAGTACCTATTTCAAGCGACCTGCGGGTCTCGATTGCCCAGACAGCGGAGATATCGCTTGACCGTGCCGCCATCGGACTTCATGTCGTCGAGTCCGATTCTCGGCTCGTTGCGCACCGCCCTACAGGGCAATCGATATGCCAAGCGGTATCGCCGCGCTTACGATTTTGGGTGGGAAGAGCGACTCGTCCCTCGGGTCTAAGAAGAAGTGACTGCGGGTGTTCGTTTTGTACGTGTTGCTAGCAGAAGATCTATCAATTTAGACACTTCGCACGGCGGAGGGGCAATTTACAGCGCCGAGCGAAATCCCCCAATGCGTCTAGTACTTTTTAGTACTTTGGTACTAACTGACTTGCGTCTAAACTCCCATCGCGACGCCAAATTACGAAAGACTATTTGTACCTCAGGGCGCTTATGGGATCGACGCGCATGGCACGGAAGTCCGGATCGTATCCGGCGAAGGCGGAGGCCCAAATAACTACGCGCTCGTGGTCATCACAGTCCAAGCTTCTGCGCGGCGAGCTTGGTTCCAATGATTCGGGCGGTGATCTTTGCAAATGCGGTCTCCCGCGCCGTCGAAGTGTCATCGCCGAACGGGCTGAATCCGCAGTCGTCGGTAGTTCCCAGGCGCTCGAGGGGAATGAATTCGGCGGCTTCGAGAACCCGGTCACGGACTTCCTCGGCAGTCTCGATGCGTGGATTGATCGGATCGATGACCCCCACGAAGATCTTTTGATCCGCCTGGCTGCACTGGCGGATTAACCGAAGTACATGCAGCCGGTCTTTCTCGCTCGCCAACTGGAGGTAGAAGTTTCCCGCGTTGAGTTTGAAGAGACTTGGCAGGAGGCCCGCGTAGTCCACATCTGCGCTGTGGGTCGCGTCCTGGTCGCCGCCAGGGCAAGTGTGCACACCGATCTTGAGTCTCTCGGCAGCAGAGAACTGGCCGAGAACCCGGTTATTCAAACCGATGAACTGCTCCAGCACCCCGCCAGAAGGATCGAGTTTCAGGGAGAGTCGGGCTTCAGTGAAGTCGATCTGCACCTTGACGGCGCCCTTGTTGATGCATTCCCGGATATCTTTCACCGCTTCCCCAATGAGGTCACTCAGGAACTGTTCACGCGAATATCCGGGAATACCCTCTTGCGGGTAGAGCAGGCTCAACAGCGAAGCGGAAATGACCGCCTGCTTCAGAGGGGTCTTGGTGTACTGCCTGGCCGTTTCCAGAAACGATGCGGCATAGGTCTTGAAGCGGAAGGGTCCCGAAACCAGGCGGGGCAGGCGGCGCACGTGGCCGTCAGCAAAGGGGACGGTGATCCCATCCGGGGCGAGGTTGTTCAATCCGTGGATTGGGTACGTTGCAAAGCTCGGCTTGGTTTGCTCACCGTCGGTGATGACGGGCGAGCCGGTCGCTTCCAGGCGCCGAATCGTATCGCGAAGCGCGTCGGTGTACAGGGCACTGAGTTTATCTTGTGCCAGACGGCCCTCCTGAAACTCCGTGACCGCTGCGATCAGCTCAGGTGGTCTTGGAATGCTGCCAATGGGCTCGGTCGGAATCGGCATGGTTCATCCTTCCCTTCCCACCCCCAGAGCATCCGCTACCCGGTTGATATAGTTGAACCAGGACGCGATGAGGGTGATTTGTAGAATGGCCTTATCGTCAAAACCGTTTTGGCGCAGGCGTTCGTGGTCAGCCGGGCTGACCTTCGTGGCGTCCTTTGTCAATTTGACCACGTAATCGACCATTACGCGCTCTTCCGGCGTGATCGGAGCCTTGGTGTAATCGGTCTCCAGCGCCCGTACCATTTCTTTATCAAGTGTGACTCGACGCAGAAACTCTGCGTGCGATTCGATTCAATAAACGCACCGATTGGTCACCGAGACCATAGTCGCGATCATCTCGTGATGGCGGCGGCTGAGGGGCAGGTCGGGCGACATCAGCGCGCCAAAGGTGGAAAAGGCAAATTGCAGCGCCTCGGAAATCAGGCTGTGTGAGGCCACAATGCCGGCGTCGGGGTTTTTGTTGCGATCGGTCGGCTGGGCGTATTCCGCGGGATATAAGCACTTTTGCGCCTCCAGCGCTTGTCGAAGACGTTCTCCAGCCTCCGCCAGAGGAACCGTACGGATCCAAGTCATTTCCAACCTCCCTTTGGGGACTCACAAATTCAATCATCACTCTGCTTCCAAGCGCAAGGACTTTGGCTGGCCGCCCTCCACTGCTGCTGATTCCGCCCTGATTGCAGCTACGTTTATAGGATTGACGCTCGATTTGCGTCAATAATCGAAAGGCGCTAAATCTGTAACTATTAGCTGGTAGCGCTTGCCAATATGCTTTGCAGTTGGCTGTCCGCGCGCCAGCAACCCGAGACGGTACCTGACCTGTGGACACCGGTGTTACAATACCCGGTTTCCCCAGAGTAATTGCCCTATCCAAAGGTGCATATGGCGCAAGGCGCGGTCACAACCAAGCTGCTCCGAAAGGATCAATCCATGAAAAGACTAGGACTGACACTCGCCTTTTTGCTCACCGGTGCAAGCCTCGGCTTGGCCGAGGCAGGGAAGCCTCTGCTTTTGCGGAATCCCTCGGTGAGCCGAACGGATATCGTGTTCAGCTATGCCGGCAACCTCTGGATTGCCAGTCGCGAGGGCGGCAATGCGCGACGATTGACGACAGGAGGGCATGAGGGTAATCCTGTCTTCTCGCCCGACGGCGCACTGGTTGCTTTCACGGGCGAATATGATGGCAACCCGGACGTCTACGTGGTGCCGGTTGCGGGCGGCACGCCGCGTCGGCTCACGTATCATCCGGGCGCTGATGAAGCGATCGGCTGGACACCCGACGGCAAGCGGGTGGTGTTTGCCTCCGAACGAGCGGCTTTTGCCGGCGGGGTGGTTCAGCTCTTCACCGTCGCGGTCGAGGGCGGATTTCCCACCCAAGTCCCGCTGGCCAGGGCGGCGCAAGGGGCTTTCTCTCCGGACGGTGCGCGCATCGCCTATGTGCCGAATATCCGCTGGCAGCGCGCCTGGAAGCGATATCGCGGCGGGCAGACCTGGGCGATCTGGATCGCGAATCTCGCCGATTCCAGCATCGAAGCCACCATCCCTCGCGACAACTCGAACGACTTCAACCCCATGTGGGTGGGCGAAACCATCTACTTCCTGTCGGACCGCAACGGCCCCGTGGCGTTGTTCGCCTACGATATCAAGTCGCACGAGGTCAAGCAGGTGTTGAAGAATGACGGGCTGGATATCAAGTCGGCGTCTGCCGGGCCCGGCGTTATCGCCTATGAGCAGTTCGGCTCATTGCATCTGCTGGACCTGAAATCGCATCACGACCGCGCGCTCGATATCCGAGTGGCGGCTGACCTTGCCGAAGTGCGCCCCCACTTCCAGAAGATCGAGCCGGGCCGCATCCAGGGCGCGGACATTTCTCCCACTGGCGCGCGCGCCGTATTCGCGGTGCGCGGCGAGATTGTAACCGTACCCGGCGAAAAGGGCGACATCCGCAACGTGACCCATACCACCGACGTCGTCGAGCGCGACCCGGCCTGGTCGCCGGATGGAAAAACCATCGCCTATCTCTCCGACGAGTCGGGCGAGTATGCGCTTCACCTTCGCGATCAAAGCGGCATGGGTGAAGCACGCAAGATCGACTTGGGCAATCCTCCCACCTTTTATTACTCGCCAGCCTGGTCGCCGGATTCGAAGAAGATTGCGTACACGGACAAGCGGCTGAACGTGTGGTACGTGGACCTCGACAAGAAGACTCCCGTCCGCGTGGATGCCGACACCTACGCGGGGCCTTTCAACTCCCTCAACCCTGCGTGGTCGCCCGATAGTCGCTGGCTGGCTTATACGAAGCAGCTCCGCAACCATTTGCACGCCGTCTTCGCCTATTCGCTGGAGCAGGGCAAGAGCTTCCAGTTAACCGATGGCATGAGCGATGCGCTGAACGCGGTCTTCGATAAGGAAGGCAAATACCTCTATTTCACCGCCAGCACCAATGCTGCCCTGAGCACCGGATGGCTCGACATGAGCAGCCTTCAGCACCCCGTCACGCGTAGTGTCTACGTGATGGTGCTGAAGAAAGACCTGCCTTCGCCACTGGCGCCCGAGAGCGATGAAGAGAAGGCGAAGGAGCCGGAGAAGAGCGACAAAGACAAACCGGCCGACAAAGACAAGGAGAAGACAAAGGAGGAGAAGCCCGCTACTGTCGAGATTGATCTCGAAAACATCAGTCAGCGCATTCTCGCCCTGCCCATTCCCGCCCGGAACTACGCCGGACTCGCCGCAGGCAAACCCGGCGTGCTCTTTCTTGCCGAAGGCCCTGTGGTCGATCCCATCGAGTTTGAGGAAGGCGGGCCGACGGGCACCATTCACAAGTTTGATCTGAAGACGCGCAAGACGGAGCAGATCCTCGACGGCGTCACTTCGTTCAGCCTCTCCTTCAATGGCGAGAAAATGCTCTACGCGCGGCAAAACCAGTGGACGATCGGCCCCGCGGAGAAGCCCTCGGAGGGCCCGCCGAAGCCCGGCCAAGGCGGTCCCCTGAAGCTGGATCAAATGGAAGTCTACGTTGATCCCCGCGCCGAGTGGAAGCATATGTACTACCAGGTATGGCGCGATGAGCGCGATTTCCTCTACGACCCCGGCCTGCATGGGCTGAATCTGGAGGCCATCAAGAAGAGATATGAGCCTTTTCTTGACAGCGTCTCGAGCCGTGACGACCTGAACTATCTGTTCGAAGAAATGCTGGGGGAGATTACTATCGGCCACATGTTTGTGGGCGGCGGCGATAGGCCCCGGCCACCCCAGATTCGGACCGGCCTGCTGGGGGCTGACTATACGATCGAAAACGGGCGCTACCGCTTCGCGCGCGTGTACAACGGCGAGAATTGGAACCCCAGGCTGCGGGCTCCGCTCACGCAGCCGGGTGTGAACGTAAAGGCTGGTGAATACCTGCTCGCCGTCAACGGGCGCGACGTGCCCTCGACGCGCGAGGTCTATAGCTTTTTCGAAGAGACGGCAGGCAAGCAGGTGGTACTGAAGGTGGGCCCGAACCCCGACGGCACCAGTTCGCGCGAGGTCACCGTGGTTCCCGTCGACGATGAAGGCGGATTGCGCAACTACGCCTGGATCGAAGACAACCGCCGCCGGGTGGACGAAATGACGGGCGGCAAAGTGGCATACGTCTATCTTCCGAACACCGCCGGAGCCGGTTACACCAACTTCAACCGCTACTATTTCGCCCAGGTTGGCAAGGAAGCCGCCATCATCGATGAACGCTTCAACGGCGGCGGCGATATCGCCGACTACGTGATCGATTATCTTCGCCGGCCTCTTCTGAGCTACTGGTCGATGCGCGAGGGCACCGACATCACCACTCCCATCGAGGCCATTTTTGGACCGAAGGTGATGATCATTAATGAAATGGCCGGGTCGGGCGGGGATGCGATGCCGTGGATGTTCCGCAAGGCGGGCATCGGCCCCCTCGTCGGCAAGCGGACTTGGGGCGGGCTCGTGGGTCATTACACGAACCCCGGAGACCTGATGGACGGTGGCTTCACCGGTACGCCCAACTTGGCCTTCTACAACCCCAACGGAACCTGGGAGATCGAGAACCACGGCGTCCCGCCCGACGTGGAAGTGGAATACGATCCCAAGGCGGTGCGCGAGGGTCACGACCCTCAACTGGAGAAGGCGGTCCAGGTGGTGATGGATCTGCTTAAGCAGAATCCACCCCCGCCGCCTCCGCATCATCCGGCGTATCCGAACTATCATAAGAGCGACGGATTGGGAAATCAGTAAGGGAAGGGACGTCGCAGACTCCTCTGGCGGCCGCGGTAGCGCTTCTGGCGGCAACCTCTGTTGACATTCCTGCGTTTCTACGATTTCATGAAGGCACTCGCTTCTCAGGGGGGCATCCGATGAAACGCAGATCCTTCTTATCTTCTTCCGCGGCGCTAGTGGGTGCGGGGCTGTTCGGGCACGGGGTGGGGCACAGCGCCGACGCTCATCCGCCGGTCATTCGCGCTTCCACATTGATGGCCGAGTGCGCCAACCGCTTCCTGGCGGCGCTCGATGACAGCCAGCGCGCCAAGGCGTCGTTTGCGTTTGAGAGCGATGAGCGCATGGACTGGCACTACATTCCCAAGCCGCGCCAGGGTCTGGCGTTGCGCGAGATGACGCCGTATCAAAAGCACCTGGCAAGCGCGCTGCTCGCGGCGGGCCTGAGCCAGATCGGGTATATCAAGGCCGTCACCATCATGAGCCTCGAGGATGTGCTGAGGATCATCGAGAACGACAGCGGCGAAACGCGCAATCCGGAAAAATACTACTTTTCGGTCTTTGGCACGCCGGCGAACAGCGGCTCTTGGGGTTATCGCGTCGAGGGCCATCACCTGAGCCAGAACTACACCGTGGTGAACGGCCAGGTGATAGACGGCCCCAGCTTCTTCGGCGCCAATCCCGCCGAGGTGCGCATCGGCTCACGCAAAGGCTTGCGCACGCTGCCCGGTGAAGATGACCTGGGTTTTGAGGTGATTCACGCCCTGGACGAATCGCTGCAGAAAGCCGCCATCGTGGAACCCAACGCGTACAAAGAAATCTTGACCGCCGCCAGCCGCAAGGCAGCGCTGGCGGGTCAACCTTCCGGCGTGTCTGCGGCCAAGATGAACCCGCGGCAGTTCGACGCGCTGCGGGCGCTGATGGAGGAATACGCCCACAACGCCCCGAGCGAATTGGCCCAGCGTCGCATCGAGCAGATCGATAAGGCCGGCCGCGAAGTCCACTTTGCCTGGTCGGGCGGTACCGAGCGCGCCGACCTGCACTACTACCGCGTCCAGGCGCCGTCGTTCTTGATCGAAATGGATGACACGCAGGACGGCGCCAACCATATCCACTCCGTCTGGCGCGACTTCAACGGCGATTTTGGTCTCGACCTGCTCCACGCCCACTACCAGAGCAGTCACAAGGAGAATGCGTAACGCCGAATGCGGCTGCCGGCTGCTAAGCCCGGCCGCCTGAAAACCACCCCCGCCACCCGCGCGGTGTCCCCTCTAATCCATAATCCCGAACCCCAAATCTCTGCTCTTGATCGTCATCCACGCGCGGAGCACCTCGGCCACGGTCCACGCTTGGGCAAAGCATCCGTGCGGGGCGAAGGGTGGATTGCCGTCAAAGATTTCGCTCGCGGTCCCCAGGCCCTGAATCTTCAAGTGATTTTCGAATGGCGCAAGGAAAGTCATGGCCAGTTCGCGATCACGCGTGACGCGGAGGAAGGCGTGAACAAACGGACCGAGTAGCCAACCCCATGCGGTCCCCTGGTGATAAGCGGCATCGCGGCGCCGCGCGTCACCTCCATAGGCGCCCACGTACTGCGGTGACCGCGGTGTAAGGCTGCGCAAGCCGAAAGATGTCAGAAGTTCGCGGGAGCAGACATCAACCACTGCCCGTTGCTGCTCCACCGCCAGCGGGCTCTCCTCGAGCGCGACGGCCAGAATTTGATTCGGACGGATCGAGGCGTCGTTTCCCTCCGGCCCATCGATGACATCGAAGCAGCAGTTTGCGGCCGGGTTCCAAAAGCGCTGGAATCCCTCGCGGGCATGCGCTGCGAGGTTCGCATATGAGGCTGACGAAGTTCCCAGCAGTTCGGCAAATTTTGCCTGAGTCGCGAGCGCGTTGACCCACAGCGCATTCACCTCAACGGGTTTGCCCAATCGTGGCGTTACCACCCAGTCGCCGATTTTGGAATCCATCCAAGTCAGTTGCACACCGGGCTCCCCGGCGTACACCAAGCCGTCGGAGGGATCCACGTGGATGTTGTAACGCGTTCCGCGGGAGTACTCACCGATGATTTGCGCCATCGCGGGGAAGATTTCGCGCACGAGCGAGAGGTCGCGCGTGGCGGCGTAGTATTGCCGTGCCGCTTCAAAGAACCAGAGCGCTGCGTCCACGGAGTTATATTCCGGAGCCTCGCCGGCGTCGGGAAAGCGGTTGGGAAGCATTCCCCGATCCACAAACCGCGCGTAACTGCGCAAGACGCGCGCGGCAATTTCCTCGCGGCCAGTGGCCAGCAGCAATCCCGGCAGCGCCACCAGCGTGTCGCGGCCCCAATCGCCGAACCAGGGGTATCCGGCCACCACCGACGCTCCCTCGGAACCGTCGCCGAAAGCCCGAGCAATAACGAACTGGTCCGCGGCCAGAATCAGTTGTTTGATCCAGGCGGGCCAGTCCGCCATCTGTGGATGGGCGTGCGCGCAGCTTTCGAGAAGTGCACGGTCGCGAGAAAACTGCGCCTCAAGTGCTGAGGTTCCATTCAGGTTTGCGGCCGGATCGGTGCTGGCGACGAGCGTCATCGAGTCGCCGGCTTTTAGCTCGACGTGAAAAGTCCCGGCGTGCAGGTGGTCTTCCTGGTGGTCGAGCCCGCGGGACAGTTCCACCGCCAGTTCGTAATTGCGGTACCACGTATGTGCCGCTTCAGACTGGGCGTGATCGCTGCGGATATAGAAGGGAGGCGCATCAGCGGCGGCTTGCACACGCAGGCCTTCGGCGGCGGGCTGCACGTCCATGTACCCGTCCGAAGCATGCGTCAAGGAGTGATAACCGCGGTAATTCACCAGGACCTTGGCCGACAGTCTCATCGGGCGGCGTGCGCGCACCAGCGTGTAACGCACGTAGGTTGTATTTTCGCCGTGCTCCATCCAGATGCGCTTCTCGAGCGACGCGTCGACGCAAGCGAAGGTCCACACCGGCGTCGTGCCTTCCAACCGAAAACGTTCGATATGCACGTGCCCTGCCGGATCAATGCCGCCACCCGCCCAGCGATTAGCGCCGAGCGCGTAGCTTTCGCCGTCGTATTCCACCTCCTCATCGATTTTGGATACCAGAAGCGTGCGCTGCCACCGGGGAGAGAGAGCAGCCACCAACAACCCGTGATAGCGGCGCGTAAGCGTGCCCGCGATCGTGCCACAGGCAAACCCTCCCATGCCGTTTGTCACCAGCCACTCACGCGCTTCCGCGACGGCGAGATCGCCACAGATCTCGCGTCCAAAGTCGATAACCAGAGGTTGCCGAGGGGAATTCGACATAATTTCCGGTCTTGAGAAGTGTACCCTATTGGAAGTTCGGCGGGCTATATTGAGGAAAACAACGAGGAGAAGGTTTCAAGGCGCCGAGTTTAGTGTCACGGCTAGGCGCTGCGATTTGGTGAGAGTGCAGTTTCGACTTCCGGCCGTGGGGGCCGATGGCGTAGAAGCACCCTTAATTCGCACGCTCGATGTACTTGCCTTCGGAGGTATCGACGCGGATCGTTTCCCCGGCGTTAATGAAGGGCGGAACCTGGACGACTACGCCCGTTTCAAGTTTCGCGGGTTTGGTGACGTTGGTTGCTGACCCCCCTTTGATGCCGGGTTCGGTTTCGACCACTTTCAGGTCCACGGTGGCAGGCAGTTCCACGTCCACGGGCCGGCCCTCGAAGAACGCGACTTTCAACATCACCTCGGGCATCATGTACGCGGCGCGGTCTCCGACTGCTTCCTTGCCAAGGCGAATCTGCTCGTAGTTCGCGGTATTCATGAAGTAGTAGGAATCACCGTCGGCATAAAGGAACTGCATCTCGACTTCGTCGATTATGGCGCGCTCCACCGTATCTTCCGAGCGGAAACGGTGGTCAGCCAAAGCGCCGGTGCGAAGGTTGCGCATTTTCGCCTGCACGAATGCCCGCAGATTGCCAGGAGTGCGATGCTCAGCCTTGTGAATGGAGTAAAGCTCGTTATTGTGCCGGATGATCATTCCGGGTCGGAGATCATTTGCGTTCATAGATTGTTCCTTCGTTCTAGTGTTGGTGGGGCTTAGAACAGGTGGAGAACTGGCAGTCCTTTCCCGCAAGAGCCCGAACGACCCATTCTAGCGGCTTCGGGGTTTTCCGTCAATGAATGCGTTCGTGAATGCGTTCGTCAAACGCGTCATTCGCCGCGTTGCCATGCGGGTAGAGAGGGTTTGCCTGTCGATAAGCGAGGTGCAAATTCAGTCGGGGTTCGGTGACGTCGAAGCCGAGGACGGAGGTATAATCGGCCCAAGCGATAACCAGGGTGAGATTCTGGACTCGCAGGCAATTGGGGGCAGTGGCTGCGGTGTTACGAACACTTGCCAGGCTCCGTCCTTCCAGCAAAATTGGTCTAGCCGTGCTTGCGGTCATGGTGGCCACCACGGGCATGGGCGGCCGCGGGGAACGCGCGCGCACGGCGGGACTCACGGGCTTTCCCCGATTGACGGTTTGGGCGTGGGAGAATCCCGAAGACCTCCGCACGCTTGATCCCCAGCGCTATGCCGTCGCCTATCTCGATCAGACCATCTTCATCTCGCCACAAGTGTGGTCGCGGCCGCGTTTTCAGCGCTTGCTCGTCCCGCCGGAGACGCGAATGATCGCCGTGGTGCGAATTGAGGCTGGCACTGCCGGCGCGGCCATCGACGCTCCAGGCCTTCCGGCGCAAGTTGCGGAATTGATCCTGCACTCCGCGCAAAAGCCGCGCACCGCCATGCTGCAAATCGATTTTGACGCGACCCGCTCCCAGCGCCGCTTCTACGTCAATCTGCTCCAGGAAGTCAGAAGCCGGCTGCCGGCAGGCACGCCGCTTTCGATCACCGCACTCGCTTCCTGGTGCGCGGCGGACGATTGGATCGGCCATCTGCCCGTGGACGAAGCGGTACCCATGTTTTTTCGCATGGGCATCGATCCCCGCCCGTCGAATATCCCTGGGTGGACCTATCCCCTTCGCGAACCGCTTTGCGAATCGAGCGCGGGAGTCTCAATGGATGAGCCCTGGCCCGCTCTTCGGGCCGACGAACGCGTTTACGTTTTCCATCTCGGCTCCTGGACCCGGGCCGCGATGGCGAATCTGGAAGCGCTGGTGCAACCCTGAAACGATTCCGCCAAGCATTCATCTGTCAGCACCAGGATAATTGGCGGGGGTAAGGATGGAACAAAAGACTTCGGACATTCTCGGAGTGTTCCGCAAGTCCCGGTTCAATCTTCGCGCCAGATCGAAGGCACCACGTCTAAAAATGCGCCGAAACTCCGGCACCTCATTACCAACAACACTGGCGACCTCAACCGGTACTCCTTCGCGGTTTTGGCGGAAGCGGCATTTCGATGAAGTCATACCCTCCCGGCGATGCTCCATCGACTCTGGCCGCAATCGCTGCGCCGTACTGGCGTACAATCGGCCAGATATTGGATCCGAGGACAACCAAAGCGAGTCTTCGGCCAGAAAGGTTCTGTTGGTAACGAATGTTCTGATCGGAGGTAACCATCACGTCGAACCCGGCTTCTTCCGCCATCGCTAAAAGTTCGCCGTTTTTCAGTTGGTCCGGCCATTGCGTTTCGACAAAAGTACGGACCTCATGGTTGGGCAGAAACCCGCGCACACCAACCGGCACATTTTTGTCAAAGAGGATGCGCAAAGCGGTGGCTCTGGGCGTAAGTTAGAATTGCCTGGACTCTTTCGGGCGGGATTTCAAACTGTTCTGCGATTTCAGCGGCGCTGACCCCATAATCGAAGTTGTCAACAATGGCGTTCACCGGCATCCGCGTGCCGCGCAGCACGGGGGCGCCGCTTTGCACTCCCGGCTTCACCTCGACGAGTGGACAGTCCGACCAGTCAATTTTCTCCACGACCGCCATAGCGATCTCCTAATCGACATGATTCCATGTTTTCGCCCTAAAAGCCAGAGCATCTGCTCCCACCAAAGGATTGCCAGCCATTTCCCCAACCGCCGCCCCGCTAATTTCTGAAACACCGATCTTTTCGAATGGAGTGACGATGTTTCTTGTCGCGAACGCAAAATGAAATGCCTTACGGGAACCCAAAGTATGCATACCTGTGCTACCGGCTGGGATTTTCTAGCCCGCCCCCTGGAGCTTCTTTGCAAATGAGGACACTACCGCAGCGTAGGTAGTGGGACAGTCTGAATTTAGTCTAATTGAACACGGCAATAAAATTGCTGGGATGTTTTCTTGCCACTTTAACGCCTTCCGTGATACCCTAGGGTATCACGGAAGGCGTTAAAGTGCCTTGTGGAGGTCGGAGAACATGGCAAGCGCCCACGACGTGGCAGCATACATCCTAAGAAAACTTGGCCCAATGACTGCAATGAAATTGCAGAAGCTTGTCTATTATTGCCAAGCTTGGTCACTCGTATGGGATGACAAGCCTCTCTTCCAAGAGGAAGTTCAGGCCTGGGCAAATGGTCCTGTCGTTAGAGAACTATATGACAGGCATAAGGGCCAGTACAATGTTCTTTCGTGGGACGGTGATCCAAGCCTATTGACGCGGGACGAGCGCGAAACGATCGATGGTGTTTTAGCATTTTATGGGGACAAAACATCGCATTGGTTAAGTGATTTGACTCACCGGGAGCCTCCGTGGCTCGAAGCGCGTGAAGGATTGTCTCCAGGGGAGCGAGGGGAAAATGTTATTTCCCACGCTTCAATGATGGAATACTATTCAAGCCTCTAGTGATTATTGTGGTCCTTAAGCCTCACAAAAGAGTTCCGGCATTAAAGCAGTTCCAGACAGAGAAAGTGCCCAAAAAGGCTTCTGGGGATGACTTTCTTAACCTAAGCCCAGCCTGGCGTTTCAGTCTATTAGAATTAGTTGACCCATTTGGGTGGCATAACTTAACTACAGCGCAACTCCTCGAGATTCGCCAGAAACTTGCCAACTTCGAGTCAATGACCTGGAATCAAATCATTATATTAGCTCGGGATAATAATCACCTAGTTTCAGTAGATAGAATTTGCAGCGATGCCTATCGAAGGCTTGAGGCCGTTAAGCAAGACGACGTTGGCGAACTGCTTTCTCTTCGATTGGGAGGAACAGAAAGAGTTTGGGGAATTCTTGAGCATAATGCGGTCAAGCTCTTGTGGTGGGATCCATTTCATCAAATCTGCCCGTCAGAAAGAAAACACACCTAGCTTAATCGAATTGTGGGGGGCTGGCGCGCGGTTCAGTGCCGCGTTTCTCGTAATCCCGATCTGGATAATCTCAAAGTACAAGTCCCTTCGGGATTGCAGACTGCAACAGGCGGCAGTCTGCGCCAGCCCGGTGTGGCCGACCCCACGTCCAGAACCAACGAGCGCCACTTGCGACGGGGGCCCTTATGCGATTATGTCGACTGTGTCGCGGAAGTTCCAACAAGCCGGCGAAAAAATGGCGGAACTCGTCGTATGATTGGAGCATGAAAGAGATGCATGTCAATCTGGAGGTGCTGGACGCGTAGCTCAGCGCCACTAAGCGGGTAAAAATATGGAAGTAAAGAACCCGATTGATGAGCTGTGTAGCACGCAGCTTTTTCTCTATTTGAAGGATCGATCTGAAGAAGACGCGCGGAGAGTCACCACCTTTGTTGCCGAGATCGCACCCATTCTTGGCACGATTCGAGACTTTTTCCCTTACTACACACGCCATGATGCCCACCATGGATATCGAATTATCCGGCGTATCGAGCAGATTCTCGTCTCGGATTGTCTTTGCATTGGTAATGACCGATCTCTCCGGCCCGCGGAGGTATTCCTCCTCATTACGTCTGCATACGCACATGACTTGGGTATGGCCGTGTTTCCAGGCGAAGAAGTGCAGTTGACCAGAAATCTTGGCCTCACGACCGATTTTGGCTGGAAAACAAGCGTGATCCTGCAGGATTACTTAAGGAAGAATCACTCGAACCGCGGTGGCGGGTACATTGAGCGTAACGCGGATAAACTGTGCGTACCGGTCAATCTAGTCGCCCCCTTGGACTGGATGATGAGGTCGCATAATTTAGCCATTCCCGAACTTGATCGAAACTTGAAAGCACCGTTTGCCGCAGAAGAGCGCGTCATCGATGTGCGGCAACTGTCAATTATCCTCTGCATCGCAGATGCAATCGAATTCAGTGATACCAGGGTGATAGACGGTGTGATTGAGGCGATTTCTGATGGGATGGAGCCAGCCGTTCGGCTGTCCCAACGAGAGAACATGAAGCATGTCTGTATAGGAGATAGTCTCGCTATTGACGCCGATGGAAGAATTGTCGTCTCTGGGAGTTTTACGGAGCCAGACGTGCTCTCGCTTGCCCACCACACATTCGATCAGATCGAGGAATGGATTAGAGAGTATTGCGATATCGATCGCCGCTCACCGGTTCACCGTTTGAAGGTCAGGCCTGAGCCAATACATAGGCGATTAGAACTCCGGGGACGCCGCTTCTACCGACTGGGTGTGAGGCTCAACAAAAGGAACGTGATTGAGTTAATCTCTTCCAATGCAATCTGGAAATCAAATCCAGGGGCACCGCTTCGGGAACTTCTTCAGAATTCGGTCGAGGCTTGCCGTTACCGTAGGTTCCATTCCGCCGTGTCAGATCACTACACACCGAAGGTATGCGCTACCTTCGATCGATCATCGAGAACAATCACGGTGCGGGATAACGGCTGCGGCATGTCCGAGCGAGTCGTTCTCAGTCACTTTCTAACAGTCGGCAACAGTCGTGCTCGCGAGAAAGCTTATGCCACCGAAGAGTATGCGCCCATCGCTCGGTTTGGGGTGGGATTCTGGTCGGTGTTTACAATCGCCGAACGGGCGCATATAGAATCCGCAGCGTTCGAGGACATCGAGGAAGCTACTGAGGAAGGCGGAACAGGAAAGGGTATCGCGTTCGACATCGCTCTCGACGATCTAACGGATTACTCAGTTTTTAGTGACCGAGATTTACCGTGCGGAACGAGCGTGACTCTCTATCTAAGACCGGACGTCACAATCGACGATGTATATCAACGGACTCGCGGGGAGTTGCTTTGTTCAGAAGTCGAAAACCTTTTTGTTCTTGATGGCGAGAGATTTGTTATTCCCCCCAAGGTCCCGGCAGTGTCGGAAGCGGACATCCTAGAGAATAGGCAACGGCTGAAGAACGATTTGGGGGTTAGTATCTTTCAATGGAGAGGAACTCTCGGCGAAACCGAATTGGCACTAGCCTTCGCTTATCGTATGGTGGACGGCAGTCCATCTTTTCTGAGCGATGATCCTAACAGATCGTTAATAGGGGTTCTACCTCGCATACGAATGCCAAAAACAGCAGTCTGTGGCTTTCAAGTGCGGTTGGGGCGGTTTCTTCAATGTTGCTTTGACCTGACGCGGGTGGGTAATTTCTTTGCCAACTACACAACGCCACGAGGCATTGAGTTCTCGATTGACAGACAGTCTTTACTGCCGAACGATGCCGCCCGTCAATTCATATGCTGCATAGAACAATTGGCCCACGATGCTTTTCGTTCATTCCTCAAAGAAACCGAGGCGCAGAATGCAGAATCTATCTTCGCGTTGAACGAGCAGTCGCGCATGAACGGAGGTAACGTATTTGATTCGACCACGGGGCGGGAACTCTCGGACGCCCTTGCAAGCTATGCAGACTTGCTTTGTTTCAAGCTTGTCGAAGTTGATCCTGGGAAAAGTTTCGTAGAGGTCAGCCCCCAGTTTGTCGATTTGAGAACCCTCGCGACCTTAAGCGGGACTATTTGGGTATCACAGAATCCTTGTGCCATTACAGAAGGTCGGGGATTTCACGGGTACATTGAGCCCGAGGGCTTTCTGGCGGGGTTATATGATTATGCACGATATCGAATGAGCCAAGAACCTCAGACGGGTAAGGTGTTTGTGCTTGGACCAAATCGGCCAGCATCTATGCTCTTTGACGCGGACCCGGAAAGCACGGTAGAGTTTATCCAGGCTAAGCGCCTTGGCACCATTCGTGTTCAACGAGTCGCGCTCTCGAATATTCGATTTGCCGAAGGGGCACAAAACATACTCGCCGAGGTCCGGGGTCGTTGGACTGGCGCAATTTACTTGAGAGACTTCACTGATCCTGACGGAAAGCCGTACGTCTTTCTCGGTCGGTTCCGAGTCCTGATCCAGAAAGCCAGCCGCCTGAGAGACTATCTTGAACTCCTTAAGGGCCAAGGTCGTTTTATGAAGCTCGCGGAAACAGTTGCCCTTCTGAAAGAAGATGAGGCAGGCTATGCGCCAGCAGAAATCGCCGATTTGCTTTTGACAAAGGACTAGCACTTGCCGAAGATTTGGCCGGCGACCACTTCCCGGACAACGCCCTACACGGAGGTTGGGCAGGGCAATGAAGTTGGCGATTTATGCCCTTGTCGCGGAAGCGCTGCGCCCCTGCGCCTAAGGGAGTGCCTGACGTCACGCAAAACCCGTCCGTGACGATTCTTCTTCCCGTTTCATTGTGATGTGCGGAAAATCACCGAGGCGCCGATTTCTGCATGTGTTCCTATGGACGGAATGCGGCGAAATTGCCGCTAGCTTCCGCTGGGTGTCAGCGGCCGGCGGGATCTCGGTATGCATTCCCAGGTCCGCGGCTCGCGGCTCGGGCACGCGGCTACGCGTCGAAGCTGGCGACGTGACGCCTGCGGCGGGGCCGGAAACGCAACCGAGAATCCGCGGACGTTGCGAAACATGTCAAATCCCGATTCGGCGGCGGGATGCTGGTAACGCTGTCCTTGAGGCGGCATGGCGGGCAGGATGCCCGCGGTCCCGGCAGCGTACGGGCACGCCATGGCTTGCCGGTACGACCGGGGGCCGAATCGGCCCCCCGGGTTGGGGGACCCCGAAGGGCGCCCCGGCCGGATGAATTCAAAATAAATTCCCTCCCGCCGGGAGATTTGTCCCTGTTCACCTAGCCTCTGGTCGCCAACGTGCTACATATCTAGCGGAGTATTGTCAGGGTGGGCGAAATAACGCGCACTCAGATCGGGTCTTGCGGGAGGCAGCCGGCTACTCAGGAAGGCTCTGCAACTCGGCTTCTAGCCCTCCAGCCCCCGGCCCGGATTTCTCCCCAGATCGTCGATGCGGATGCATCCGGGTTTGAGCCCCAACGGGGCCTGGGACTCGACCGAGGAAATTCTTTAAATGTATGTATCTGATTCAAGATCGTTTAGCCAGGTTCGAGTCGCGAGTGGCGTCCAATTCCGGCAGGCAACAAAAAAAATATATTACGTTCGAAGCCGGAATGTCTATGAAAACAAAGGAACACAAGACACAATGCCCGAATAGAAACAGACTTTTAGGTCTCAATTTTCGACATTTTTGTGTAACTGATGCCCATTTCGCAGAAAAATGCTGCTTTCTGGCGACAAGTTGTCAGGTCAATTCGGTTTTTCGCGGGAATCCACCGTTGACTACAGCCAGGGGCGGCTCATCAGTGCTGAGGCAGCAGGATGCTTGTTGCGCCGGCAAGCCAGCCCTTGCGATAATGCTGCGATGCTAGTGACCCCGGCAAACATTTTGGCATGTTTGCTAACAACCATGAAACGATTTCGCCAAGCATTCATCCTCTGCGCGCTCGCGGCTTTGGTGTTTCACCCACGTCTGGGCGAAACTTGCGGACCGTTTTTCAACGCCGCCGTCTTTACGCGGGAACACGGCCCGGACCGGCCCCTCAAAGACTTCGCGGGGGGCAAAATCGGCGTGGTGCTCCCGGATTGGTACGATGCCTACCGGATCGTCGCTTACCGCTATCTCGAATCCAAACCCTTGAGCGCCGCCGAACAGCAAGCGCTGCTCGACCACTTTGACGCCGACCGCCGGATCGATCCACCCGAGCAGTTCACTCGAGCCTTGGCGGACTGGACGTCCGCACGGGCTCAGTACGCTCACGAGCCTGCCCCGAATCCTCCGCAGGAATACCGGCCGAGTGACTACGCATTCAACGCGATTCCCAACTGCCTGGCCCCGGCCTTCATCACGGCGGTCGAGACGCTCAAAGATCGCGCCAGCCGGTTTGGCCCCAAGAGCCCCGAGATCGAAGAGTGGATTCGCGGCCAGGATGGGGTGTTTAGCAACTGTGGCCGTGGGAACAACGTTCCCCCTGAACTCCCGGCCGCCGCCAACCCGCTGCTCCGCGCGGACCGCGCCTATCAAATTGCCGCGGCACATTTCTATGCCGGCGGGGCAAAGGACTATGAAGAGGCGTTGAAGGACTTTCAGTCCATCGCCGCCGACAAGGCTTCCCCATGGCACGACATTGCCGCATACCTTGTGGCGCGGACTCTGATTCGGCAGGCGAGCGCGACGGCTGAGGCCAATAAGACGTATAACCTCGCTGTCCTGGCTCAGGCTGAAACGCAGCTTGAGGCCATTCTTAAGGACCCCGAACTACAATCCGTGCACGCCGACGCCGCCTCGCTGCTGGGCTTGGTGAATTATCGCCTTCACCCGCAGCAACGCTTCTCCGAGCTCGGCAAACTGCTGGCCGAGGGAGGAACGGGGGCACACTTCGGACAGGACCTCGTCGACTACACCTGGCTCGCGCCAGGCTCCGCGAGCGCTGCTCACGACGACCTGAGCGATTGGCTTTCCGCAGGAAGTTCGCCTGACGGGGCGATGGCGAAGTGGCGCGCAACGCGGTCCATGCCCTGGCTCGTAGCGGTGTTTTGGCAGTTGCAGCCCGGCGACACTGCGTTTGCGGAGGTCATGGCGGCAGCCGCCAAGGTGCCACCCACTTCCGAAGCTTATCCCACCGTTGCGTACTATCGTGCCCGGCTGGCGCGGGAATCGGGTGACGCTGGACTCGCGCGGCAAATCCTGAAAGGGGCACTCGCTCAAGCCGCGAATTTGCCCGTCTCTTCACTTCACCTGTTTCAGGATGAGCAAATGCAGGTGGCGGCGGATTTCGATGCGTTCGCGTCTCACCTTTGGCAGAACCCCATTGAACTTGATGATGAGGCGAGGGACATCACGCCGTGCCTGAAATCGGATTCTCCCGGTTGTGGGCCACAGTTCAGCCCGGCGGCGGCGACATTGTTGAATACCCGAACCTCCGCGGAGGTCTTCGCGCGTGTCGCGCTTTCGCCGAAATTACCTGCGAAGCTGCGTCGCCGGATGGCGCCTGCCGCTTGGGCGCGCGCGGCTCTGCTCGACCAGCAGGGGGTGGCAATCCGGGTCGCTTCGGCTGCTGGGGAGGCTGAGCCGGCGCTTAAAGATTACATTCAGCAGTATTTACAGGCGAAAACGCACGATGAGCGACAATTTGCCGCAGTGTTTGCCATCCTGCACTTCCCCGGACTAAGGCCTTACGTGGACGGCCCGTATCCGCGCCTCACGGCTTTCCAGCAGATTGATAACACGCGAGATAACTGGTGGTGCGGGGACGTCGGCGGCGATGTGATGGAAGTGAATTTCGCTAAACAGTGGCGAGACAATGAGAAAATGCCCTACGCGTTCCTGCATCCGGGGACCGGCGCTAGTGCCGTCTCGGTGAGCACGGACGGAGGACCTACCGGGCCGAAGCTCCCCCTGGTCGGTTATCCAGCTTTCTTCAATGCGGCGGACAAAAAGCGCGCCGCCGCCGAATGGCGCGAGCTTTTCGCGTTGGGGTCGGCGTCGCGCTACCTGCCCCGCGTCGTCCTCGACTGGGGAAAGAAACATCCCGACGACCCGCGGGTTCCCGAAGCCCTCTACCTGGCAATTCGCGCCATGCGCTACGGCAGCTCGAATGAGTTGAGCCATGACGCGTTTGCGATGCTGCACGAGAAGTATCCGCAGTCCGAATGGGCCAAAAAGTCGCCTTTTTGGTATAAGTGAGCCGTAACGGGGGAGAAATGTTAAAGGGGGGTGCTGATGTCTACGTACAGCCTACTGCCCACTGCCGACTGCCTTCTGTTCCCTGCCTTCCACCACCACGCAGCCAAACAGCTTGCCGGAATCCACGCGGCCAATGTGGACGTCGACCATTCGGTTCGGTCGTACCTCCGAGCCCGGCAGGACGACATTCAGATAATTTGTCGTTAACACCACGGGGGCATTCTCGTCGCGATGCGCCAAAGCCAGCGAAGGCGTGCGAAGTCCCACCTGGGTCGCGAGGAAGACCCGGCGCTTGGCGGAGATGATGTCTCGGATTTCCTGACTGCGTTCGCGCGCCACGCGGCCGTTCACTTGCCCTGCCGCAATCGATGCGGGAGTCCCCGGCCGGGCCGAAAACGGAAAGATGTGCAGGTAGGTGAATGGGAGCGCTTCAATGAACCGCATGCTAGCGGCATGGTCCTGGTCAGTCTCGCCGGGAAAGCCCACCATCACGTCGGCGCCGATTGCAGCGTTGGGAATCTGCTCGTGGATAGCGAGAATGCGTTCCGCATACTGCTTGGTCCAGTAGCGGCGGTTCATCAGCCTCAGGATTCGGTCGCAGCCGCTTTGGAGCGGAACGTGGAAGTGCTGTGCCATGCGCACCTCAGCGGCCACCAATCCGATCAGCGCAGGGCTGACGTCCATGGGCTCAACTGAGCTGATGCGAATGCGCTCGATGGAAGTCTCGCGCAGAATGCGTTCCACCATGCCCAGGAAATTGATGGATCGGCCGAGGTCGCGCGCGTAACCGCCCAAGTTAATCCCTGAGAGCACTACCTCGTGATAACCGGCGTCTTCAAGTTGCCGCACCTGCTCCAGTACCTTCTCCGGCGGGAGGCTGCGGCTCTGCCCCCGCACCGTGGGAATGATGCAGAACGAGCACCGCGCGTCACAGCCATCTTGGATTTTCAGCGTGGGGCGGGTGCGATCGTCGGCAAACACCGGCGCGAAGTGGAATTCCTCCGTGATCTCGCCCACCAAAACTTCAGCACGGTCCGAAGTCCGAGGTCCGGAGCCCGAAGCACCGGGTGATCGGGCGATCGGGTAATCGGGTGAATGGACCTCTTGCCCTTCATTTTCCGTCCGGCACTCCGCACTTTTGCTGGAGGCTTGAATCTGCACCAGTTGCGCGACTAATAACGGGGAAGGCTGGGCGCCCGGCGCGCTTTGTTCCTGTTCAACCGGTCTTCCGATCTCCCGGTCACCCGATTCGTAGATAAGGTTCGTGCTCACGAGGGCGCTCACCAGGTGTTTGTGGGAATTCCCCACAACCCAGGCAACGCCTTCCAAGCGTGCAATTTCTTCCGGCGCCCGCTGGGCATAGCAGCCCGTCACCAGGATGCGGCACTGCGGATTCCGCCGATGAATTCGCCGCACAAACTGGCGAACTTCCGCGTCCGCCGCAGCAGTGACCGTACACGTGTTCAGAATCGCCACGGCGCTGTCGTCGATGCTCGAAACTTCCTGAAGCCCAGCCTGAAGCAATTGCTGCTTCAACGCAGCGCCGTCTGCCTGGCTGGCCCGGCAGCCGAAGTTGAGGATGTGAAACGTTCCCATAACTAGAGAGGAATTGTAACCGAGGTAGGGATGGACCGCTACTGAATCCGGCCAGGATGGGCATCATTCGTAGGGCACACTTCACCTCGCCCAGTGGACGATAGACTCGCCTAACCGCCCATCCAGAGCACAATGAGTGTGAGTTTGAAAAACTAAGCCGTGGAAGCTGTAGCCCTGCGCTGTTGGAAGCACTCCCGACAATATACGGGCCGGCCCTGAGTCGGCTTGAAAGGCACCGTCGTCTCCTTACCACACTGCGAACAGGTGGTGGTAGTTTCAACGCGCTGGTAGCCCTGGCCGCTCATCATCTGACTCCGTTTTGACTTGCAGGGCTTGCATCGTTTGGGTTCATTCTTGAAACCCTTGTCGGCAAAGAACAGTTGTTCCCCTGCGGTGAAAACGAAATCCGCGCCGCAATCGATACACTTGAGGACCCTATCCCGGTATTCCATGCCTCGCTCCCTTGTTCGAACAGGGCGTCACCCGGAACACTATGCCGGAAGATGCAGAAGGGCGCTGGTTCGCGCCCTTCCCACTCTTAGTTCAGCACACTAAACACTCAGTCCTGTTCGTGTCTGGCCTTCTTACGAGCCCTTTTACGAGCCAATGCTGCCTTCACTCTTTTCTTCTCGCCCGGTTTCAGATAGAAGGAATGCTTTTTGATTTCTTTAATGATGTCCTCTTGCTGAACCTTTCGCTTAAAGCGACGCAGCGCGTTCTCCAAAGACTCTCCGTCCTGAAGCCTAACTTCAGCCAACGATCAACACCCCCGTTTCAATTAGGAATAATGAAAGCATAAACCTGAGGAGCAGGTAGCTGGATTGTTACCTAACAGCTTCGATAAGTCAAGGCCATTTTGGCGTTTTTTGCCCCCGTTTGCCCTGGGTCACACAAATGATAGTTGAGAGGGGTCCGCCCCTGGGGGGCATAGGCGTTAAAATAGCGCGCATTGCCTTGCTGCCTCGACTACCCTATCCAGTCTCGGCCATTTTCGATCATCAGCTTCCCACAACCCCGTTTGAACGAATTGCAGGTGCGAAATGCGTTACTCAGGCCCGATCCGTCGGAGTACCCAGGTTCTCCGTCTCCCAGACAGCCAAACCTTCGAATCGCTGCGGCGCCAGCGGGCGGCCAACGTGGTATAGATGGAGATGTCATGGCTATTCCCCAGAAGAGTTAGTTGCGCGCTTGCTGCTTCAGGCGCCGTCTGTGTTTTCTTCTAGTCAGCGGCGTAGTCGATCTGCATGCGACGAACCTGCACGCTCGATAACGCTATGACCACCACGGATAGAACGAGGAGCCCCAGGATGGCGGTGGCCGGTGAGGCAGGAGCGGGATTGACAGCGATCAGGGCCAGTGGGCTGCCCCGATCCAAGGCGATGGCTTCTGGTATACCGACTGGACAGAGCGACTTGAGATAAAAGATCACGCTAATCTTCTGCAGGACCCCGGGCAAGAAACCGTTCACGGCCTCCCAGAGTAGGACGACCACCGTGGGAACCAGCGGATTGCGGAACATCACGCCGCCTGCTAAGAAAACGCTGCCATAGCCGACGCAAGCCAGAAGGGTGACTCCCAGATAGGCCGCAAGGTGCTCAACGCCGTGGGCGTGGAAGAGGTACTCCTGGACGCTGTTCCAGCTAAAGTACCAATAGAGGGTAGCAAACTGCAGAACGGTACTGGCACCGAAAATGACAAGCGCAGCCAGCAGTCCGGAGAGAAACTTTCCCACCACCAGGACCTCTCTTCGCAGGGGCGCCAGAAAGTAGTAGTGCAGGCTTTTGTCCACTACCTCACCGCGAAAGAGGTTCATGAATATCCCCACACAACCGAAAAAGATCGCCAACCGGAGAAAGAAGAATTGAAAAACGGCGGCGAAAATGTGGGTATCTTCGCCCAGATCAGCCCGGCGCCCGTGCTTCGACTGCACGAACGAATGAAAGGCGTAGAGGAGCACCGGGGCGAAGGCCAGAAAGTAAATCCATAGCCCGCGCCGGTTGATGAACGTCTTTTTCATCTCCAGGCGAAGGATCGCCAGGATCTGCGCTCGCCAGAGCGCCCAAGGCAGTCGACTCCTGCTCATTTGCTGGGCTCCTCCGTACCTATCAGATATTCATAGACCGAAAGCACGTCGTCATCGGCGGGCGCGACCGATTCGATGTTGATTCCGTTTTGAGCGAGGCGATTCAGCAACAGATAAAAGCGCTCGGCGTCCCGCGTCTTCAACAGGATGCTGTGTCCGTCGGGGTGAATCTTTGCCTCCACGACGCAGTCCTGGTGGAACACCTGCGAGGCCAGGTCGCCGGGCTTGTTGCAGCGAATAAGAATCTGCAAGGGCTGTTCGTGGATCTCTTCGCGCACGCCGTGAATCTGTCCCTCCGCCACAACATAGCCGTTGCTGAGAAGCACCACCTGGTCCGAGATGGCATCCACTTCGTGCAGCACATGACTCGAGATAATGACGTTCAGCCCTTCTTCCGCCAGGCGGCGGAACAGGGCGATGGTTTCGGCTCGGATCAAGGGGTCAAGCCCGTTCAGCGGTTCGTCGAGTACCAACACCGAGGGCTGGTGAGACAGCGCCTGCGCCAACTTGATTCGCTGGCGCATGCCCTTGCTATACCCGGCGATTCGGCGGTGGGCCGCCTCGCCCAAATTGACCCGTTCGATTGCCTCGCAGGCCAGCCGGTCGGCCACGCCATGCGCGCGTCCGGAGAGGCGCAGATACGAGTAGATGAACTGATAGCCGGTGAGCCCCCGGGGGAATGAGTCGAACTGCGTGCAGTACCCGACCTTGTGAAACAATCGCTCGGGCTCATCGGGCGAGATGCCCAGCACGCTCATGCGACCGCGCGTGGGCCGAATCAACCCGGTCATCAAGTTCATCAACGTCGTCTTGCCCGAGCCGTTAGGCCCCACCAAACTCGTGATGCCCGCGGGGATCGACAGGTTGACGCGATTAACCCCGAGCACTTCCCCGTAGAACTTGGAGACATCGTCAAAAACGATTCGCGCGTCTGCCTCCTGCGTATTCATCCGCGCACCACCTCATAAGCTCTGACCTTCTTTTCCAGAAGGACCAGGCAAAACACGCAGATCGCCACCAGCGCGAGCGCCGCATCCGCAGCGGGGATTCCGGAAGAGGTACGCTGGCGGAACAGTTGGTCCTCAACGCTGGCAATGAGTTTCGCCAGGTTAATCAGCAGGCCGTAGCGGGTACGGAGCACCGCATTAATCGCCTGCCCGAAGCCTGCGCCGAAAAAGAACACTCCCAGCAGTGCCGCGCCCGCTGCCAGCCTCCGCCGGATCCACGCTGATAGAGCCAGCGCGAGCAGCGAGAAGACGATAATCTCAAGTGCGGAACCCAGAAAGATACTTCCCATGATCCAGAGATTAGCTAACATCCACCCGCCGCCCGCAAGGCTCGACTGAATCAGAAAAAGGATCTCGCCCGGAACCCAAGTGACAAGAGAGAGAAGTGCGAGCAACACAAACGCCTTGCCCAGGACGTATTCAACCCGCGAGAAAGGCCGGGAGAAATACAGGGGCAGGGCGTTGTTGGCGAGATCAGGAGAAAC
>CAZCVY010000081.1:0-28567 GCA_964501985.1 uncultured Acidobacteriota bacterium
TGGGCAGAAATGGGCAGACCCGCGGGCCGAGGCTGCCTGAACGCCCGTAGCGCGGGCGTCCCGCCCGCGCCATTCGCGAGAGCGGGGCGCTCTCGCCCCAGCGGGCAAGATGCCCGCGCTACTAAAAGAAGACGCGGGGTGGCGCATACATCGTTTGGTATGTATGCGCCACTTCCGAAGTACCGCTGAATCTTGTCGATGAGCCGGATGCCTTAAGCCCTATGCCGGAGGGTCGCACCGCGACCATGGGGACACATACATTGGAGGACGATGTATGCGCCACCCGCGGATCAGTTTGATCAATCGCGATAGCAATCGCTCGACCCCGTGGTTCGCTCCCAACCGCCAGCAACTCGATCCGTCGACTTGTGATATAAGTCAAACTGCCTGAGTGATGGAGTTCGCGGAGAACCGCGCGAGCGTCATGCGAATGAGCGTATCGAACGTATGCTCGTGAGGACTCAGGCGGGAGGAATCCATTGAAGTTTCTCAAGGTAGATTCACTAGTGGTGGCGGCACTCGCAATGTTCGCCCTGCTCGCCTTTGCAACGATAAGAAGTTCCGAAGCCCGCCCGGCCGATGCGCCGGATGCCGACTTTGCGGCCTTTGCCGCCCTCGCCCCAATTGACACGCACATTCACCTTTACCAGGATGACCCGCGGTTCGGCGCGATCATGCAGCGGCTGAATCTGCGCGCTCTGAACATTTGCGTGATCGACGATCGCGACCCGTTTTACAAAGGACTGGAGCCGCAGCGGGGCGACGCGCTCAAGGTGCGAAAGATGAGCGCGGGCCGCGCGGTGTTGTGTACGACTTTCAGCCCTTACGATTTCGAGCAGCCGGGCTTCGCTCAGCGCGCCATCCGACAGCTTGATGCCGATTTCTCGAACGGCGCCATCGCCGTGAAGATTTACAAGGTCGAGGGCATGGAGATGAAGTCGAAAGCGGGAAAGTATGTTATGCCGGACGACCCCGCTTTCGAACCGATCTACCAGGACATCGCCGCCCACAACCGCACGGTCGTCGCGCACATCGCCGAGCCCGATTCGTGCTGGCAGGCCCCCAATGCCGCCAGCCCCGACTACTCTTACTACAAGCAGCACCCGGAAGAATACGCTTACGCCCACCCCGAGTGGCCCTCCAAAGCCGCCATTCTCGCCGCCCGCGACCACTTTGTGGCCGAGAACCCGAAACTGCGAGTGATCGGCGCGCACCTGGGGAGCATGGAAGTGGACGTGGATCAGATCGCCCAACGCTTTGACCGCTATCCCAATTTCGCGGTCGACACCGCTGCCCGCGTCCCTTACTTCATGATCCAGCCGCACGAGAAAGTCCGGGCGTTTCTCATCAAGTACCAGGACCGTGTGCTTTACGGAACCGACCTGGAGGCTCAACCAACCACCAACACCGAGAACGCGCTGAAAGAGTGGAACGATACCTATCGACGCGACTGGATCTTCTTTTCCTCCGACCGCTCGGTTGAGTACTTGGGCCACACCTACAAGGGCCTTTCCCTACCGGCCCCCGTGCTGCGCAAGATTTTCCACGATAACGCCGTCCACTGGCTGCCGGGAATTGAGGGAGGAAAAAAAGTTAGGCTAGATAAAGAGCCTAATTAATGTCGCGGCGCGGCGCAGCAACAATGTCCTGGCAGCTTGTCCCGGGCAGGATTGTCGAGCGCTTAAATCGAAAGGGATCTAATACGCGGCGCTCAATGCGCTTGAAACCTCGTCCTGCCAATCAAACTCCTGGATCTTTTGCGGCAGGTTGTGCGCGGCGGCGTACCGGTTACGCGCCTGCTGGACTTCTTTGAACCATGAATCGACGGGCAATTGGAATTCACGCCGAATCAGGTACTTCAGGCCGAGGGTGCGGTCGACGGGATAATCCTGCACGCTATTGAGCACCAGCAGATACTTCCGGCCGTTGGCTTCCGGCACGCGCGGGTACCAACTCTTGTACCAGGTTGCACTGGTATCTTCCAGCGCCTTGTTCCGTTGGCCGCGCAAATCGTAAACCAGGCTCAATGAGTCGTCGAGATTCGTGACAGCGTCAGCGAAGTGCAACTTCGCTGCCGCCCCTTGAGCCGTCTGCATGAGCTCGGCAACATGATCAAGGGTCTGAAGCGCCTCCAGGTTATGTCGATAGAGTTGGGCGATCGACAGGTACACTTCCAGGTTGTAGGAGTGGAACTGTACCTCGCGAAGGTTGCGGTGCAGCAATCCCTGCAGTTCGTCGTTATCGGCCAGTCCCTTCTCCACCAAGTCGCGGCGTCGTGCGTTAACTTTGCGCCAGTCGTAATCGACCCGCAAGAATTCTCCCTGGGGAACCGGAGGCAAGGAGATGACCTGGTCGCGCGGCGCCCGCGGAAAAATGGCGTCGGAGTTTCCGAACAGAATCGACCGTGCTGCGGACGGTCCCCATTCCCAACTGCTCTCCCAGAATTGTGCCTGAAGGCTCATGAGTTGATAGATGCGATCCATGTTGTCCGCGCCGCGGCCGTAATAGAGCCGATAGAAGCTGCTCTTCGCCTGCTCCGGGCTCGGCGAACCAGGGTGCCAAATCCATCCCGCGCTGGTCGCAAATCCCAGCCAGAACGTTTCCGGGTGCAGCCCCGAGTCGGCCCAGGCACAAACGTCCACACCCATCAAGTCCGCAGTTTGGCGCGCTCCCCAGAAGGAGATTTCGTTATACATCTGGGCAACGCGGTCGCGAGGAGGCCGGAAGTGCGCCTCATCCGCCTGCGAAGTGCCGGCGTAGTTCACCTGGTCCGCACCGGGCAGAAGGTAGTAATTAGGGAACAACTGCTCGTCAGCTTGGGTGTAGGTGAAGATCATCTGACGGATGCCCTGCTTCCGAAACGCCTGGTCAAACTCCGGCCCGTAAACCTCGCCATTGATCAGGTAGGAAGGAAGCGAGGGTATATCGTCTGGCTTCAGCGGGTCCTCTCCCCAAAACATCACCTTTCTGCCGTGGTCGTGCAGGAACCCCGCCGCCTTGTCGAGAAATTCCGCCAGCACTTTCCCCACGCTGCCGAGCTGCTGTGCTCGATCCACCTCGTTGCACTGGGCGTTCTTCGCCAATCCAACGTAATAGGCCTCATCCGTCGAGAGCAGGAAATAGTCGACGCCCTTGTTGGCGTTCAAGACATCCTGATACATGCCTTCCAGAAGTTTGTAGGAATCAGGATTGGTGGTGCAGAGCTCGTAGTTGCTCTCCGGAAAAGCTCGCAGCCCGGCGTATTCAGGGTGCTTCAGGATCCACGCGATATGCGCGGGCGCGTCGATGTACGGAATCAATCGCACGTGGAAGCGCAGGCCGTAATCCGTCAACTCCTGCAATTGCGACGGAGTGAGTGCGTAGGGTTCCACCACTGCCGGAGCGCTGGCGAACTGAAAGTGTGCGTTCAGCTTCAAAAGAATGCCGTTCGCTTTATAGAAGGCGGCCTGCCGGAACACGTCTTTAAGCACTTCGAAACGATCGAGATGCGCCTTGTCGTCCCATTGGATGAAACGGTTCTGAAGGTCAGGCCAATCGAGGATGTGGCCTTCCGGCAGCCAGTTCACTCCGTCCCGCTGCTTGACGAGCTGAACCAGTGTCTCCGCTCCGTACAAAAGGCCGGGAGAGGAGTTGGCGGTGATGGTTATGGACTCGGGCGCCAGCGTGAGGTCGTAGGCCTCTTCAGCAAGCTTCTCTTTATCGCGATCGGTCGCGGCGCCAATCTTGACGGCGCCCGGCGTGACCACCAATCGAATCACCTTTGCATGGACATTAACCTTGAGTGCGGCGCTCAGCTTGACGCCATATCGCGCGAGCAAATCCTCCTGGAGGACTTGGAGGGCTACGTCATCAGGTCTCACTCCATCGCCGGCAAACAACTGCCATCCCTCTCCAAAGGGGAAATCGCCGCCCTTGAGTTCCGTCTGTTGGGGCTCGGGAATGACCGTATAGCCGCGAGCGTAAAGTGGCGACAAGTCCGCGCCTCGGGCGCGAGCGGGCACTACGGGCAGCAGAACGAAAATGCATGCCACTATTCGGTGTGCCGAAAAGCGCCTCGGGCGATGGGTCATCAGGTTTCTCCTGGAGTTGCCGTCACCGTCTCCATTGCCGCGGGTCAGGCGCTTGGCGGATCGAGGTCAGTCTTCGTCCTCATCAGCGGTACGCGTAGCCGAAATCCCGGTCTTGGTATCGTTCCAATCGAGTTTGTCGGTGCGCGCGGGCAAGCTGTGTTCCTGCGCATATTGATTGCGGATCGAGGTAACTTGTGCGGCCCATTTCCCCAGGGGATAGAGCAACTCGCGGTAAACCAGGTAACTCAGATCCACGGTGCGGGCCGGCTGGTGGTCTTTCACATCGTCAACCTTGTCGAGGAATTTCCGACCATTCGCTTCCGGCACACGGGGGAACCATGACTTGTCCCAGGTCGCCGTCAAGCCGATGAGGGCCTGGTTCCGCTGCTGGCGGATATTCTCGGCGATGCCGAGCGCGCGGTCGAGCGAGGCCACGGCCTTTTCCGCGTTGTTTTGACCGGCGGAGGTTTGAGCAGAGGTCAGGGCATCCATCAGCCGCCCCAACTCGCCCAGCATGATCAGATTCTGCCGATAGATTTGAGCTATCGAGCGGAAAACCTCAAGGTTGTACTGATTAAACTGGATATCCGTAATATTAGTATTAATCAAGTTAAGGAGTTCATCATTCTGGGCAAGAAACCTGCCCGCCAGATCGAGCCGCTTCTGATTCTCCGTTTTCCAGTTGTTCGGCAGGCGGAGCAGGTCCGGCGAGGGCACCGGGAGGAGAGGCAGATACTGGTCGTGCGCGAAATGGGGCGGGTTGAAGACTCCCTGGGAATAGCCAAAGATGGGCGTGCGTGCGTCGGAAGGGCCGGTCTCCCAGCTATCTTCCCAAAAGCGCGCCTGCTGGCTCATCAGTTGATAAAGCCGCCCCATGTCCGTCGCTCCCGAGCCGTAAAACAGCCGGTAGAAGCTGCTCATCAACTCCTCCGCACTCGGCGAATCGCGGCGCCAAGCTCGCGCAGGTCCCGTGGCATAACCCAGCCAGAAGGTCTCCGGATGAAGCCCGGGGTCCGCCCAACCCGCGATGAATGCGCCCATCAGGTCAGCCTGATTGGCCTCGGGCGCGTTGGGTTGTACCGACGAAAGGGCTGCATGCGAGTTGAAGGAGACGAGATCCACCATCTCCTGGACGCGCCGGCCTTCAGATGGCTTGGCGTGAAGCTGCTCCGATGCGGGCAGAGGGTAGTATTCCGGAAAGAGCTGCTCCTCGCCTTCCGTCGAGGTGTACACCATCTCCCGAATCCCATGTGCCTTGAACACTGGGTCAAACTGCGGACCGTAGACTTCGCCATTGATCAGGTAGCCCGGCAGCGAAGCGACGTCGTCCGGGACCAGCGGAAATTCGCCCCAGAAGATGACTTGGCGTCCTCGATCGTGAAGATAGGCGGCCGTCTTGGTGGTGAATTCCGCCAGCAGCTTGCCAACGCTCCCCAACTCTTTCGCCCGGTCCGCCTCGTTACACTGCGCATTCTTGGCCAGCCCCACGTAGTACGGCTCATCGGTCGAAAGCACGAAGTACTTGCTCCCTTTCGTCGCTTCCAGCAGGTCGTCGAACATCCCGTCGAGCAGCTTGTAGGTGTCCGGATTGGTCGAGCAGAACTCATAGTTGCTCTCGGGGTATTCGCGCAGCGCCGCATATTCCGGGTGCTTCAGGATGAACGCGTCGTGCGCCGGGCCGTCCAGGTAAGGAATGATCTCCACGTGGTACCGCAGCGCGTAGTCGGTCAAATCCTGCAATTCCGCCGGACTCATCGCGTAGGGCTCGACGATCGGCTGTGCGTGCTGGTATTGAAAATGGCCTTCGAGCTTGATCGAGAACCCGTTGATCTTGTAGAACGCCGCCTGCCGCACCGCCGTTTTCAGCACATCCATGTGCTCCAGGTGGTGCGCATCGTCCCAATAGATCACCCGCAGCTCCAGGTCCGGCCAGTCGACGATTTCCGCTTCCGGCAACCACTGCTTTCCACCCTGCTGCTTGAGCAACTGCACGAGCGTTTGCACGCCATAGAAGAGCCCCGTTGGGGTGTTCCCTGTGATGACGATCTCGGAGGCGGACAACTTCATCCGATAAGCTTGCTCGGCGAGAGCCGACTTCTCCCGGTCCGTTGCTTCTCCCACGTCGACTGCGTGCGGATCAAGAGCGAGCCTCAGGGTCGGTCCACCCTTTCCCTTCGTATCCGCAAGAGCAAAGTGAAAGCGCTCCCGCAACTGCTCTTTCAAACTAACGACAGCGATGTCATCCGCCTTGACGTTAGCCCCCAACTCCAAACGCCAAGAACCAGCAGCGAATTCAAAATCCTGGCTGGTAAGCGTCACCTTCTGTGGCTCGGGGATTACCGTGTAACCTCGCGCGAAGAGTGGCGACGCCGTCGCCGTGGGCGCGGGCGCCGCCACCAGAAACAGCCAGATCACGGCCGCAAGGGGAGCGTAGCCGAACGGCTTGAGCGCCAGATCTCTAAGATGGGTCACAAGGGAATTTGTCACAAGAGCACCTCCGGAATTTCGCTGACGGATGATCTTCACTGCCCGGCCGCCTTCAGTACCGGGTTGGCGGTGTTCTTCCAATCCAATTGGAACTCTCTCGATGGAAGGTGGTGTGCTTCGGCGTACTGATTGCGGACCGCCGAGGTCTTCTCCGCCCAGTCGCCGAGGGGATAGAGGAGCTCACGGTAAACCAAGTAGGTCATATCCACCGTTCGGCCGGGCAGATGGTCCTTGGCATCATCAACCTTGTCGAGGAAGACGCGTCCGTTCGCCTCGGGGACGCGCGGATACCAGCTCTTGTACCAGGTGGTGACGGCGTCCTGAAAGACTCCGTTTCTTTGCTCGCGAATGCTCTCGGCAAGATCCAGCGCATGGTCAAGCGATGCGACAGCGCCCTCGGCGTCAGCGCGGCCAGCCAGGTGCTCGGCAGACTTCAGCGCATTGTTAACCTCGTCGAGGTCGCGCAACATGATCAGGTTCTGACGAAACAGTTGTGCGATGGCGAGATAAACCTCGAGATTGTAATGCTGGAATTCAGCCTGTCGCAGATTCGCGTTGATCAGCGCCAGCAACTCGTCATTGTCCGCCAGGAATTTCCCCGTCATTTCCAGGCGGCGGGAATTTAGTGGAGACCAATCGTAACCCAAAGTGAGCAGCGGCGCCGCGGGGACCGGCAAGAGCGGCAGCGTCTGGTCCGCGCGGGGACAGGGCGTTGGGTAAATGATGTTCCAGTCCCCCCACAGCGGCGTGCGTGCTGCCGAAGGTTTGGTTTCCCAACTCTCTTTCCAGAATTGCCCCTGCTCGCTGAGGAGCTGGTAGAGCCGGCCCACACGCGTTGCGCTCGGCCCGTAAAAGAGCTTGTAAAACGAACTCATGGATTCCTGCGGGTCCGGCGAGCCCGGATGCCAGGCGCTCGCTGATCCCGTAGCGTATCCAAGCCACATCGTCTCGGGGTGCAGCCCAACGTCTGCCCAGCCCGCTACCAGCGTGCCCATCAGGTCAGCATTTTGGCGCGACGAGTCGTGGGAGATCGTGTCAAACATGTCCTCCACCACACCCGGGCCTTGGGTTACCGCTTCGTAGGTACCTCCCGGTGGGCCCGGAATATGCTGGTCCTGCGGAAGCAGATAGTAATTGGGGAACAGATACTCCTTCCATCCAACAGTGGACGTGAAAATGAGCTGTCGGTTGCCATGGGCCTTAAAGACCGGGTCAAATTTCGGACCATAGACCTCGCCATTGATCATGTAGCTGGGGACGGACGCGATGTCGTCGGGCACCATCGGATATTCTCCCCAGAAGATCACCTGCCGTCCTCGGTCATGCAGGTAGCCCGCGGTCTTCGTCACGAATTCTCCCAGCAGCTTGCCCACGCTCCCCAACTCTTTTGCCCGATCCACTTCGTTGCACTGCGCATTCTTCGCCAAGCCCACGTAGTACGGTTCATCCGTCGAAAGCACAAAGTACTTGCTCCCCTTCGTCGCCGCGAGCAGGTCGTCGAACATGCCGTAGAACAGCTTGTAGGTATCAGGGTTGGTCGAGCAAAACTCATAGTTGCTCTCGGGGTATTCTCGCAGCCCTGCATATTCAGGGTGTTTCAAAATGAAGGCGTCGTGCGCCGGCCCGTCCAGATAGGGAATGACTTCCACGTGGTATTTCAACGCGTAGTCCGTCAACTCCTGCAACTCCGCCGGCGTCATCGCGTAGGGCTCCACCATGGCCGGGGCGTGCTGGTATTGAAAATGGCCTTCGAGCTTGATCGAGAACCCGTTGATCTTGTAGAACGCTGCCTGCGCCACCGCGGATTTCAGCACATCCAAATGGTCCAGGTGATGCGCGTCATCCCAGTAGATTACCCGCAGCTCCAAATCCGGCCAGTCGGTAATCTCACCTTCCGGGAACCACTGCTTCCCATCCTGCGGTTTGAGTATTTGCACCAGCGTTTGCACACCATAGAAGAGGCCGGTCGGGCTGTTCCCCGTAATCACGATCTCGGAAGCGGACAACTTCATTCTGTAGGCCTGCTCGGCTAAGGCGGACTTTTCCCTGTCCGCTGCCCCTCCGACCTCGACCGCGTGCGGATCGATCGCTAACCTCAGAACCGGCCCACCCTTCCCTCTCGCTTCCGGCAATGAAAGGTGAAATCGCGCGCGCAACTCGTCCTTCAAACTGATAACCGCGATGTCATCCGCCTTAACGCCGGCCGCCAATTCCAACCGCCAGGAAGCCCCGAATTCGCAACCCTGGCCACTCAGCGTCACCTTTTGCGGTTCCGGGACCACTGTATAACCCCGCGCGAAGAGTGGCGAAGCTGTGGCGGCTCGAAGCGTGCCTGCCATACAGACGGACGCGACAACGACTGCCGCTATCAGAGCGAAACGCCTGAGCAGAAATTCCATGCTGTTCTCCCCACGCGGAAGTTGTTCCTTCCGACCCGCTGTAGCGGCGGTCTCCGACCGCCGCCGTCGATCGGACATCGACGCTACAACACTCCGTCGCCCGGCGGTCGGAGACCGCCATTACAAGCGGATGTGTAGACTTTTAGCTCGCCCTTAAATCTACCTATTGACCCAGTCCTACCTGACCCAAACCCTCACGAAGTCGCCCGAGCCAAAGCTGATCGAGGAATGAGGGGTCGCGGTCGGCTTCACTCTTCTCTGCTCTCAGCGCTACATACTTGGTGTGCGCGGCGGCGGCTTTCTCCCCTTCGCCTGCCTGGCGATAAAGCGCCTCTTCTTCCTGATAAGCCTTTGCGGTATCCGGCGCGAGTGCGGTGTAGCTCTCGTAGTCAGCCAGCGCTTTGGTGGGTTGCCCCTGCCGAGCCATCAATCGTGCTCGCCACAGGTACGCGGGGGCTGTCTGCGCATCCATCGACAGAGCCCGATCAAGCTCCTGGCGGCTCTCTGTAAGGTTGTCCGCCTCCAAGAGGGCCACCCCCAGCGCGGCGTGGTAGGAAGCGACGGCCGAGTTTAGGGTGACCGCCCGGCGAAGAGATTCTTCCGCTACCGGGAACTTCCCCTGCTCGATTTCGATGACACCTCGCAGGAAATATGCCTCGTCGGCGTCGCGGGCAAGACGGAGCGCCTCCTCACACGACTGCAAGGCTTCTGGGAAACGGCGCATGAGTGCGAGCGCCACCGCCATCTGATAGGGAATGCTCTCCGTTTGCGGGTCCAGCTCGCGCGCCTTGGTGAGCGTAGCGAGAGCGTCCGGGAATTTTTGCTCGGACCCTTGCAGAGTGGCATAGGCGAATTGGTAGTTAACATTCTTGGGATCGGCGGCAATCGCCGCAGTCAAGTAAGGAATTGCTCTCTGGGAATCACCGGACAGCAAATAAGCATTCCCGCGTAGGAATGCCAATTCTCCCGGCGCGCCGGCATCCTCGGGAACGCCTTTAAGCACCGCCAAAGCCTCGACGGGTTCGCCGGCCTTGACGCTGGCGTCCGCCAGCAGCAGCTTCAGCGTGACATCCTGCGGATTCAACTCGCTGGCGCTTTCCAGCAACTGGCGCGCCTTCTGCGCCTGGCGATGGTGGAGGCACAGGAAGGCCAGGGTTGCATCGAGGCGGGAATTCTCCGGAATGGCGTCTACCGCCGCATCAATGCTGGCTAATGCCTTCGCGATTTCGCCCGCCTCGAATTCCGCCCGCACCAGGCTTGCGTGAACCTCCGCATCGGCGGCGGAGTGTGTCCGCGCCTGCTCCAAATAAGGCACTGCTTCTTTGGGCCGTCCGGCGTTAACCAGGGCGACTCCGAGAGGCGCGTCCGCCTGAAAAAGCTTGGAATCCTTATTCAGAGCCGCGCGCAGTTCGCGAATAGCAGAGCTTTCTTCCTTGTTCTGCAAATATGCCATTCCCCAGTAAAAATGCAGGTTTGCAGAGTCATTGCCTAATTGCCGGGCCTGTTTGAAATTTGTGATCGCCTGCGCGGGCTCCCCTGCCGATAATTCCGCAACAGCGAGATAAGCGTAGTTCGTGGCTGAAGGATCCTGCTTGATTAACTCCGCGAAAGTCTTCTCGGCATGTTTGAAGTCATTAGCTTTGAGCTCTTCCTTACCCTCTCCGAGCAACTCCCGCGTGGACTGCGCGACCACAGCGGAGGCCCCAGTCAACAGAAACACCCCTCCCAACAGCACCACCGCAAGCCGGGCGCAGGTGTTCAATGCGATCCTCCCTGCGCCTGCCGAAGGCGCGCGACTTCACGCCGAACGGCCTCAAGGTCGGGAAGCTCTAAGTGTTGGTCGCGAATGATCTGAAGCATAGAGGCATTGAATGAGCCGCTGCCATCCAAATACTGGACAATCATTCGCCGTTCCCTATAGTCCGCTGCATCGAGATCGATCGAGCGGTAATTCGCTTGCCGCCGGCTGTAATCGAAATGGAGCTTTGCCCCGTCGTCATGCATGCGGTAGCGGATGTTCTGCACATATTGGAGAGCATTGGCGAAGCGGTCCTGCGCGGCGTAGGCCGGAAAAGGCGGTTGCGCCTGCCCCCAATTGCGATCCACCGCCATGTCCAGTATATCCGGGATGGAAACCTGAAAGAGGTGGCCATCGGTCACCTGCGCGAGAATGGGCACCTCGCGCACGTAAGGAAACTCCGAGGTCCCGGACGCCGAGAAACTTGCCAGCAACTGCAAAAATGCCGCCCGAACTTCCGGCGGAGTCGAGCGATCGAGGTAGATTGCGGAGAGCTTTGCATAACTCATTCCGCAGGGTCCACTGGTATCCACGACGTTCAGGTTATTCAGACGAACACCTCCGTAATGTCCGTCAACGATGTGCAGATAGAGGGTTGCCTCACAATGCCCAAAGGTGGATCCCCCGTTGGTCCGGCAGGGACAGGGAACGGCGCAAGGGCAGCAAACCACTCCTTCGCCTTTCAAATGCCAGTCGGCGCCCGTGGAATGCGCGGTGCGGGCGTTGGCCGCCTTCTGGCTATCGCACTGGCTGATTCCCGGAGCAGGAATCCACCAGATCGCTATTATTGCGTAAAGAAATATGGGATATCGGATCGTCGTTGCTCCCTAAACCACCACACAGCGGACGCGATGATACCAGTTGTTCGTATATCCGTCTAATCGTGCAGGATCGCGCTCAGCCGGCTGCGCCTGCCCCTGTGTATCCCTTGCCCGCACCACAAACTCGACCTGGCCCGGTTGAGTCAATTCCCAGGAAATCTCCCACGCGACCCACTCAAGATCCGTTCCGCGGTCCAGCGTTGCGGGACGCCATGTGCTGCCGGCGTCGGCGCTCACCTCGACAGATTCAACCTTCCCCGCCCCGGTCCATGCGAGGCCGCGAATTTCGACTTTCCCGCGCTTCAGGACTGCCCCCTTCTGGGGATCGATAATTACGGACTTCACTTGAATTCGCGGCAGCACTTGACGGTCGAGTTCACCGGAAGCTGTCTGGCGGGATTGCTGATACGTACCGCCTTCGGGGGGCAACCCAGCAGCAGCCACCACGATGCGGTCCAGCCATTTTACCGAATCCATCCCGTACCATCCTGGCAGCACCACCCGCCAAGGCGCCCCGTGTTGGAGCGTCAAGGGGCGCGAATTGAGGTGGGTTGCCAGAATTCCGTCGGCCATCGCCCGGTCCAAAGGAACGCTGCGCTTGTAGCCATCACGCCCGAAGAAATGCACATGCGCGGCAGCGCGGGTGGGGCGAGCCAACATCATCACATCCTTCAGCGGCCAGCCGGCCCAGGCGCCGCTGCTCACCAACCCGGTGGCGCCAACGCGGTTCCCGGCGCACTCCAGCACCGCGCCGAACTTCCGCTCATGCAACGCCGCGAGATCGGCTGCTGCCAGCTCACAGGGCGCCTCCACTTCACCCTCGATTTTCAGAGTTGCAGCCTCCAATCGAGCGGGCGCCGCGAAGTGATTTCGCACATAGAAATCTTCCACCGGCGTGTATCGACCCTGGAGCGACCATAGATCAAACTCCATTTCCAGGGGATCCATGGAAATAACGTGGTGCTCGCCCCTGAGGATCTCAGGAACCAGCAATCCGCTGCTCAGCAGCGTCATGAAATAGCGTCGATCCATGGAGATATGCTCGCGCGCCGGGGTGGGTTGTCAGTACAGCCGGCTTAATGCTCCGCGTTCTCAAGGATTTGCTTGGGTTTCAGGAACCTCAATCTGCGGATCGAGTTGCCGGGCGCGTTCGAGCGCGTTTTTCGCGCCGCCCGGGTCGCCGTCCTTCCCCAAAGCCAGGCTCAAGTTAAAATAAGCTCGAGCCTCGTCGGGATTCAAATCGATGGCCGAGCGAAGTTGGCCAATGGCGCCCTTTACATCCCCAAGTTTCAGCAGGACCCCGCCCAGATTGGTGTGCGCCTGGGCCAAATTCGGCCACTTGGTCAAGGCCGCCTTAAAAGCATCGCGCGACGCATTGAGGTCGCCCTTCCCGAGTTCTTGCATGCCGAGGTTGTACTGAGTAACGGCTTGGGCATAATCGGCGCTCGCGTGATGCAGTCGCTCGACCTCGGCGAAGGCAGCGACGGAGTCCTCATGTTTCCCCAATTGCTCGAGGGTCTGCCCCAGAATGTAGTAAGCCTGACCGTTGTCGGCCTGTAGGGCGATTGCACGGCGCAACTCCGCTTCCGCCTCTGCCAACTGTCCTGTCCGGTGTAATGTAAAACCGAGCTGATAATGAATGTCCGTACTTGACGAATTCAATTTCGCCGCGTTTCTAAGGGTTTCCAAAGCCCCTTGCAAATCACCCAACTGACGTAAGGCAATCCCCAGATTCAACTGGGCATCCACCCAAGTGGGATCGAGTTTCGCGGCTTGGCGAAATTCCTGAGCTGCCCCGGGAAGGTCGCCACTCTCTTGCAAGCCCCCCCCCAGCAAGAAGTGGGCCTCAGCGTCCTGCGGGAGCAAGTCTACGGCTTTTCTCTGGGCCACCAAAGCCTCTTCAGTTCGGCCTTCTTCCCCCAGCAGGGCCCCGAGGCGCATTTGCGCCTCGGCGTTTCCCTGCCCGGCGGCAATGCGGAACTCGTATTCTGCTCCTTCCAGCTCGTGCTTCTTCCATAACGCCGAACCCAGGTTCAAGCGGGCTTCCGAGAAATCGGGCTGCATCTCGATGATCTCTCGGAACTCACCAATTGCCGCATCCGTCTCCCCCTCTCCGGCCAGAAGTTGTCCAAGATTATTTCGGGCGTCCGAATATTGCGGATTGGCCTTAATTGCAGCTCGAAATTCCTCCGCTGCTTCCGTCGCATTTCCTTGCTTCTGTAAATTCAAACCCAAGCTGTTGAGCGCCTCGAAATATGCGGGGTTCAGTTTCAACGCTCGGCGGAAATGCTGCTCAGCCCCGGGAAGGTCGTTTTGCTGCGAGAGCACCAAGCCCAAATTGTAATTCGCCTCGGGCCAATCGGGGCGATCCGCCAGAATCCTGCCAAACTCCGCCACGGCTTCCTCCAGCTTACCCTCCCGCGCCAGCGTTATGGCCAAATTCTCACGGGCTTCCGGAAGCCCAGAGGAGGCTTTCACGGCGCCGCGGAATTCCCGCTCGGCCAGGCCTAGGTCTCCATGCTCAAGAGCGTCAAGCCCGCCGGCCAAATAGCAGCCCGCGGGCCTCTCCGCGTCTCCATCCTGCGCCCGGAGGATCGGGGCTACGCAGGCGAATGCGCTGACAATAGCCACCACGGCGGCGAATCTTCCCCGGGGAAAACCCTGCATGTAGTTCATCGCACCTTCGAATGGCTGCCGGCGTTCTGAGGTTCGCGGTCCGTCGTGTGTGATGGGTGATCCCCAATCCTCTATTTTTGATTGAGTGCTCCCAAGCCTTAATAATAACGAAATAAAACGTAAGGAATTGTACTTGACAAGAAAAGTGCAGCGCAATAGTATCTTCTCGTTGAAGGTGGGTAGTAGAAGACCGGTAGGGCGAATTTCTCAAAAAACCAAATAAATTTAGACTGGTGGGGGCCGTCTAAATGTCCCTTTGGTGGGCATTTTAGGTAATAAGAACTCCACGATCCGAAGCGAGAGTTGCCGCCGAGAAGGCCGCCCTAAAAGACAAAAGGACAGGCGTAAGCCGCCATCGGCTTCGAATCGAGGCGGGCTGAAGTCGGGTCACGAGGGTTGATTTGTCCATGCGTGCAATGCCCAGCGGACCAAAACTTACTTTCCACGATGAAAGCCAAACCGTGGATACGACAAGCTGAAACACAGGAGGATTCAATGGAATTAGTTGGGCGACGGCTGTCGAACATCGTGATGGGAGCGGCGCTCGCGTTGGCCGTTCTGACCTCGTCTACTGCTTTGCACGCACAAGCGACGGGCACAATTAGTGGCTACGTGAAAGACTCCAGTGGCGCGATCGTTCCGCAGGCCAAAGTGACCGCCACCCACGTGCAGCACGGCACGGTCTACCCCGCGAACACGAATGATGAGGGCTTTTATAACTTCCCCGCCCTGGACCCGGGAGACTACACTTTGACCGTGGAGAAAGAGGGCTTTGAGCGCACGGTGCAGACGGGCCTATCGCTCACCGTCGCGCAGAACCTGCGTGTGGACTTAGCCTTGACCGTGGGTACCGTAACGCAGCAAGTCAACGTTAGCGGTGAAGCCCCCCTTGTGGACACGACCTCCGGCACTGTCTCCGGTCTGGTGGATGATCGCCGGATCGTGGACCTTCCCTTAAACGGGCGCAACATCATGGGCCTGGCGGAACTCGTCCCCGGCGTGACCAACGTCACCGCGCCCCAATACCTGTCAAGTGCACGCGGGGGGCCCATGTTGGACAGCAACGGGGGCCGCGGAAACATGAACCTCTTCACCTTCGACGGCTCGTTCTTTAACAACCCCTCCCGCAATACGGGAATGAATTACCCGCCTCCCGATGCCATCCAGGAATTCCGGCTCTTGACTTCAAACTTCGATGCCGAGTTCGGACGCAATTCCGGCTCCCAGGCAATGGTGGTGGCGCGCGCCGGAACGAATGACATCCATGGCGATGTTTGGGAATTTCTGCGCAATAACGACCTGAATGCCCGCAACTTTTTTGCGGCGACGGTGCCGGGCATCAAAGAAAACCAATTCGGTGGTGTGATCGGGGGACCGATCAAGAAGGACAAGGCCTACTTTTTCGGCTCCTACCAAGCCTTGCTCGACCGGCCACAGGCAGTGCCCAACGAGACGCTGGTACCCTCGGCGGCTGAACGGATGGGAAACTTCACCGACCTGCTGCCGGGAACCGTTTTGACCAATCCCACCAACCCCAATACCGGTTTGGCCTACACAACCCCTTCGGGCGCCCCCTGCGTAGCCAACAATATCATCGACCCCAGTTGCATCACGGCGCCTTCCACCAGTCTGCTCAGTTACGTGCCGGAAAGCTCCACCGGAAGCGTTACGTCCCTGGGGGCGAGTCCGATCAATGATTATCTGTATCTGGCCCGCATCGACCTGAACCTGAGCTCGAAACAGTCCGTGTTCGGGCACGCTTTTATTGACCACAACAACAGCAGCACGACGATTGCAGGCGGCAACATTGCCGGATACGATGGCGCCGTGAGCCCGGCGGAAACCGACAGCTTCGCTGTGAATGACACTTACACGTTCAGGCCTGATCTGGTGAACCAGGTCGTGGTCGCCTATTTGCGCACCACTTCCACTTTCGACTTGACGCGCACGCAGGCCCCCTCCGCCATCGGCATCGACATGCCGCAATATGCTCCCAATGGGGTGCTGGGGGTAAGCCTGTCGGGAGGCTTCAGCCTTCAGGGAGGTGGCTACAACCAATTCAAAAACAATAACTTTCAGGTCCGCGATACGCTCACCTGGCTCCGGGGACGCCATGAATTAAAAATGGGTGGGGAGGTCTTGAAACTCCACTTCCTCCAGCGCTTCATTGGGGAGCCCGGATTCAACTTTAACGGCATCGAATCCGGGGATGCGTTTTCTGACTATCTGCTTGGCGCATTCTCATCGCTCCAGGTTTCTTTCGGGATCGCCGACAATGACGACGTCACCACGGCGCCGAGCCTTTTCATCCAGGACCGATTCAAGGTGACCAAGCGCTTTACCCTGACCTACGGGATGCGTTGGGAGCCCGACAGGTTCTGGTACGATAAACACAATGCCATCGATACCATCCGCGCCGGCGAACAATCCAAAGTTGACCCCGATGCGCCCCCCGGCATCGTATTTCCGGGAGACCCCGGCATCCCGCGGGCTCTTGTCCCCACGGAATGGGGGAGTCTTGCCCCGCGGTTGGGGTTTGCCTGGGACGTGTTCGGTGACGGCAAGACCAGCGTTCGCGGAGGGTACGGCGTTTTCTTCAACCAACTCAATGCGGACTCGGAATCCCAACAGAACGCGCCCTACTCCGGGGTAACAAACTATTACAACGGCAATTGGACGAACCCGTTCGCCTCTACGCTTACCACCGCTCCCCCTGCGGTGGTGACGGGCAAGTTTGGCTGCGTGCCGAGTTCCACGGCTCCCTTCGTTACCTGCCCACTGTTCCCCATCCCGGTATTTGGTCTCTTTATCGATGGGTCGTTGCGCACGCCCTATAGCCAAGCATTTAATTTGTGGGTCCAGCGCCAGCTTACCCCCTCAACGATGTTGGAGGTTGGCTACGTTGGAAACATCGGAATCAAGCTGAACGGCCTGCTTAACTTTAATCCGGCGCAATTCATCCCCGGAACAACGTATGACGCGGCGACGGGCATGGAAAACACCAACTCCAACCCGGGCAACGATAATAACCGTGTCGCGTTTGAGCCGGGTATTATCGGCTCAGCGGCATGGGACCTCGGGAACGATTACCGCAGTTGGTACCATAGCTTTCAGGCCCAGATCAACCACCGCCTGGGCCATGGCCTGTCGGTGCAGTCGTCCTACACCCTCTCCAAAACTGTCGACATGTGTTCGGCGATCTGCGAGGGTTGCGGCTGCGTTTCCAATCCCTTCCATACGCACAGCATTCGCGGGCGCGCCAACTTCGATCGACGCAACGCCTTCGTGGCCAGTTGGCTTTGGTCGCCGCCGGTGAAATTCAGCGATCATTGGAAGAATGAACTTCTGGGCGGCTGGAGCTTTAGCGGCATCACTACCATCCAAAGCGGCGCCCCCATGTCCTTCACTAACAGCGGAACCGACGTGGCGGTGGACGGGACGAATGCGCCGCAACACGCTTTCCCCAATGGCCAGAAGATCGCCCTTGCTCATAGCAACCGCAGTGCGATGATTAGTCAATTCTTCAACACCAATGCCTTCGTGAATCCCACTTGCTCATTCGTCCCGCAGACTGGGAATCCCCAGGTGATTGAACAGGAGAACTGTACCCCCTTTGGGGTTAACTACAGTATGCTGGGGACGTTCTCGCCGCTGGGGCGAAACGTCCTCACAGGGCCCGCGCTGAATAGTACGGACTTTGCCATCCTGAAGGAGATCCCTATCAACGAGCGGTTCCGTATGCAATTCCGCTCGGAGTTCTTCGACATCTTTAATCAGACGAGTTTCAACAACCCTGACACCGGGGTACTTGACGGCGCTGCCTTTGGAACAATCCAGGCTGCCAATGTGACGGCGTCACCCTCGAGGGTGATTCAGTTTGGCTTGAAGTTCTTCTGGTGACGCTCCAATCGCAGCAACGGGTGCCCCCCCGGTTCGATGCGGCCGTTTGACGGGCCGGGGGGACTCCTGGGATGCGCTTGAACAGGAATGGCGTCAGGAGCTACGAGAATCCCGGATCCCGATAGATTCGGCATTACGCGAATCGAATTAAAAGGCAGTCCAATGCTAACCGACCGCCGGAGCGACCCTACCGTAGTGCTTTTGTAGGTTGCAAGATCAGGGGAACCGCCGGACCTCTCACGCCCTAGCCAGCCTCAGTCCTCCCCAATACCACCAATTCGGATACAGGTTTCGTTCCGGCATGGTGGCGACGGTGTGAACGCGGACAAAGGCTTCAGCAGATTGGCAACCGTATTCCATGCCTCGGAATCTCGCCCAGAGTTCGCTTTCCGCCCACCCATCCTTGATGAAGTCGTTAGCCAGGAAGGATTCGCGCCTGACGTTCTTGACGGGCTCAACGTCGACGTAATGGGTTGGACAGAACTGTTGAGGTTGCATCTCGGTGCCACCGGGAGTTTCGCAGAAGTAGAGGCCAAAGTTCATCCCGCTCTGTAGCCACGCGTTGTAGGCAAGGTTCCCGGCTGCCCGGTGATCGGGATGAAACTCCATCAGCCACATCGTGAAAACTACGTCGGGCTTCTCGGGCATCAACATCTTGTTGAATTCCTGATAGCTGGCGGGATCAACACGCATCATCAGATCTCTTTCCTTCAAGAACACAATCCGTGCCCCAATCATCTCCGCTCCCTTGACGGCTTGGTCGCGCCTCGCCGACGCAAGCTTTTCCAACGTCAAGTGAGCCACGTCCGCCATCGAAACGGAGTCACCCGGAGTGCAAGAGATAATCAGCACTTCGTGTCCGAGGGCGGTATAGCGTGCGAGAGTTCCCCCACAGACGGTCCAATCATCCGTGTGCGCGCCCACAAAGACCACCCTGAGTTTCTTCTTCCGTTGCACTTCAGGCAGATCGCCCGGGGCAGAAGGCGGGGCAGCCGAATCCTCATTGCGGGCGGCTTTCAGGGTAAGGGCAGAGGGAGCCGCCGAGGCTCCCACCAGACCAGACGAGATGCTCAGGAGTGTCCTTCGAGAGATTTTCCCCATAGTCTGCGACCTCCAGGTTGTGAGTCTATCGTAAGGATCAGAACGCGTCGAAAGTGGAAGAACCTCGATCGGATATCGATTAAGCCTACTGCCGGGAATTCGAAGTCTGAGGTTTGTGAGTCGCTCTCCGGTGGCGAGCGTGCCGTCGGTTCCTGGTGATTTTGTGCTGGACCACAGGCTGCTCCGGAGCCGGGAGCGGCAGGTCAGAGTTAAACATCGCACGAGAAATCTTCCAAGAACCGTCAGCCTCTTTGCGCCAAATGGTCAGGTATTTGCCTTGATCCTCAGTGGAGGCCGCCCCGACATGGGCCACTGTCATGGAATACGTCCCTCGTTCATATGCCAGGTTCCCTTGCCCCTCGAGTTCCAGACTCTGCTCCTGCAAATTCGAAATGGGGGGATAAGCTTGCATCCAAGCCTGAATGGGAGCCTTGCCCTGGACCGCCGGGTGGTTGGGCGGCATTAGGATGGCCTCCGCAGAGTAGAGGGCCAAATCCCCTTTCCAGTCCTGGGCATTTGTCAACTTTACATCGTTCTGTTGAGCCTGGTGAATCGCTGTTTGGTCAGCCTTGGAAAGCCCCAGTTGTCGCTGGCATCCGACGCTGAATCCCAGGCAGAGCGTCATGCCCAACGTCAAAACAAGTCTCTTCTCCATCGCATTGGCCTCCTCGCTGAGTGTTTTGTCCCGGCGTCCTGACTTGACCTATCGTGAATGGTACCCAGCGAGTTTTCGACGAGCCCTGGCCGCAAACGGGCTCTCGTGAGGTCGTGTTCTGAATTCCCGTCCTCGGACGCCTAGGGCTGGACCAGGCCCATCCGGATGGCATAACGAACCAAACTGGCGGTCTCATGAATGTCGAGCTTCTCCATGATCCGCGTGCGGTAGGTTTCAGCCGTCTTCACACTAATGTCCAGAGCCACGGCGGCCTGCTTGGTCGATTTGCCTTCCGCGATTAATTGAAGAATTTGTCTCTCGCGGGAACTCAGGGGGTCGCGCGGTATTTCCGTGTGGTTTTGGTAGGCTTGAATGACCGCTTCCGAAATTTCGGGGCTTAAGTAGGTTCCGCCGCGCGCGGCTTCGCGAATCGCTCGCACCAAATCATTCGCCGCGTGCGTTTTCATCACATACCCCTTGGCCCCGCTGCGGAGCCCTTCGAGGATGTACTGGTGCTCCGTGTGCATGGTCAGCAGAATGGTTTTACTCCTGGGAGAAACCCGCTGGATCTCGCGCGTGGCGTCAATGCCATTAAGGATGGGCATGGCAAGGTCCATAACCACCACATCAGGATGAAGCTTTTCGGCAAGCCGCAACGCCTCCTGCCCGTTGGCCGCTTCCCCCACCACGCCAAAACCTTCGCGCTCCAACAGAGCTCGCAGGCTCTGCCGCACAAGCTGATGGTCGTCAGCCACGATAACCTGAATCGGCATATTAGTCCCTCCTCGGGACAGAGATAAAAAGCTTCGTGCCTCGGCCCGGCGCCGATTCAATTTTGAGGACTCCCCCTAAGGGGCGCAGTTTTTCCCGCATACCCAGCAGCCCGAGGCCCCGCCCGGACGGATGGGTGTGGGGGTCGCCCGGGACAAAGCCCACTCCGTCGTCTACAACGGAACATCTCACCGTCTTGTTTGATGCTCGTAAGTGAATGTCCACACATTTGGCTCGGGCGTGGATGCTGATGTTGTTGAGAGCCTCCTGAACGACCCGGTAGAGTGCCGTCTCGATCGGGGCAGCGATGCGAACTCCGTTGGAGGCGTGAACGACAATTTGCAGCCGCGCACGATGGGCCACGCCTTCGGAGAGGAATTCGATGGCACGCACCAATCCCAGATCGTCCAGGATGGTAGGCCTCAGCTCATGAGAGAGATGCCGAAGCTGTTGGTAGGCGTCATCGAGATGTTTTTTGACGTCCTGGAGCCGCGCGCGCGCGACGGGTCCCAACTCTCCCTCAATCATATCGAGGGAGATGTAAACTGCTGCCAGGAGCTGGCCAGCCCCATCGTGAATCTCCTGCGCGATTTGCTTGATTTGGCCCTCCAAGGCATCGCTCATGCGGTGGAGGGCGACATTGTTTTCTACATAGGCCCGGTGTGCCATCTCGAAAGACGACATGGTTTCGGTAAGGAACGCGCCTGCCCGCGGGAGAGTCTCGGGGGTAATGACTTCCTTCCCACCGCTGGCTCGCGAGAGCGCGCTCATTGCTTCCTGGTGCAAAGCGACCATGCTGAGGACTCCTCGCCCTTCACCCAACCCTCGCCGCCCCAACTCGTACGCCCGCACCAAGGCAGCCTCTCCGCCATGCTTTAGATAGCGTTTCAGGGCCGCCGTATACTCGCGACCCAGGTTACCGGATTGTGATTTCTCCCTTTCCATGCAGATATCGCGCCACCAGGACCAGCGCGTCGTCTGTTCCTCGTCCAAATCGCGTCAGAATTCGGTCGGCAATCTGCCGAGGAGAGTCATTGACATCGGTATGGTCCGAGAACCCTTCACCGACGCCGTCGGTGGCAAAGACCAGAACGTCGCCGGCGGAAATTCGAACGACCGAGGCTGCTAATCGCGGCAGGTGATCACCTAAGACCCCGGGACGTTGCAGCAATCTCTCCTGGCGCGGAAGATGGTGAAGGTGGCGGCGGAACAAAACCCCTTCCACATTGCCAACCCCCAGCCACGTTAGCGTGTCATCGGTGGCATTGAACAACGCAAGGCTCATGACCACCCCGCGCGTTGGCCGCAGCCGCGCGTGACAACGCTGGAATAAAGTAAGGGGCGATTCCCCCGCGGACTCGTCAAGGGCAGCAAGAGCGGTCCGCGCCGCCAGCGCCGCTTCATTTCCATGTCCAACTCCGTCCACCACCGCCGCCATTGCGCGTGAGGGGCCAACTCGAACCCAATGGTGATCCCCCGACTCTTTTTGGCCCTCTAGAGTTTTGGCGGCTACCGCCCAGTCGATCAGTCCCCTGTCGGAATAATCCATTTCGCGACCGTGACAGTAGTTCCTTGATTGACCTTGGAGACCAGGTCAAACGAGTCCATGAGTCTTCGAACGCCCGGCAATCCTAAGCCTAAACTTCGCGACGTGGAGAATCCATCCTCGAGCGCTCGGGGAATGTCCGGAATGCCCGGGCCATCGTCACGCGCGACAACTTGGATACCCTTCCTGCCCGCCTGCCGTACGGGCTTCATAACGATTTCTCCGGTTTTGGCATAGATGACGATATTTCGAGAGAGTTCCGAAATGGCCGTCGCAATGAGGGTCAGATCGATCGTCGAGAATCCCAGCCTGGTAGCTAACTCCTTACCTCGCTGACGCGCAGTGATGATGTCGCGATCGGAGGTGATGGGCACACGCACCCACTCCCCGCCTTCCGCATGGTTCCGGGTGGGAACGTGGAGAGAGGCAACGTTCGGAGCTCTCGGATTCCCGTTATCGCTCACGGTTTCTCATCTCTTTTCCCGATCCCATCATCTTTCGATTCAGGTAAAGGATCCCTTCTTCGAGATCGAGCGCCGTGGCAACCCCCTCCAGCTTCAGGCCGAGCCGAACCAAGGCAAAAGCAACCTCAGGCTGGATTCCGACAATGACCATTTCCGCGCCGCGGAGCCGGATCATCAGTGCGATGTCACGGAGGGTGCGTGTGGCAAAGGAGTCCATGACGTCCAGGACCGTCACGTCCAAGATGACTCCAAGCGAACGGAGCTTGCCGACTTGCGCGACGAGGGCGTCGCGTAATTGCACAAGGTCCTCGTCACTCAGGGCTGACTGAATGGAGACAATCAGATAGGGGCCTTGCTTGAGAATGGGTACTTGCACCTGTGACCGCCCTATACGACAGAATGTTGTGAACTTTCGCCCAAGGGCACCACTTTATAGCCAAGCAGGCGCTCGGCCTCTTCAATGCCCCCTTGCAGGTCCCCTACGGTGTTCATTTTGCCCAAGTCCACGCCAATCGTCACGAGCGTCTGTGCAATCTCTGGTGACAGTCCCGTAATGATGACCAACGCCCCGAGCAGGCGGGTCGCTTCCACAGTTTGCACCAGGTGGTTGGCGACGTTGGCATCCATCACCGGGACGCCGGTAATGTCGATGACCACCACTTTCGCCCGGTTCGTGCGGATGCCGCGCAACAATTGCTCCGTCAGTTGGCGCGCCCGTTGGGGATCGATCACGCCGATAATCGGCAAAATGAGCAACCGTTCGCGGACTTGCAGCACCGGAGTCGAAAGCACCCGGATGGCTTCCTGTTGCTCGCGTATCACGCGCTCGCGTTCCTGCACAAAACCAACTGCCACCGTGTTAGAAATCCGGTTCACCGCGGGTTCGTAGGCGTCGAGAATGCGGTTTAATAAGGCGAAATTGCTTTGATATTTTGCGAAGAGGGAACGCGCCAAGACGTCGCGCAGGAGGAGGACAATTCCAATGACTTCGTGGGTTTCAACCCCCCGAGGAATGATGCGCTCCGAGAGGTTGCGGGCATACGCTTGCAGCGCTTCAAAGGTCCCGGACTCCAATGCCTCGACGTAGTTATCGTAGACGGCAGTGGCCTCTGCGAATATTTCTTCCTTGCTCATCGCCGTAAGCAGCTTCGCTTCGGTGATTCGGCGCGCCCATTCCTCGCGCAGCAAAGTACGATTCTGTTGAAGGTGGGCTACGAGTTCACGTAGCAATTCCTGGGTACCTGGCGAAGTAGCCTTTTGAGCCAGAGTGAGCTTCCTCATTCCAATTCCTCCCGACGGAACCATCTGATTGAGCCTCCCAAATCAACGGAACGAAGGAAAGGGTAGTGGCGCAGTTTGAGGCGGTGGCGGGAAGTTTGCCTCGCCGGTTGGCAGCGTAGGGGCCGCCTCTATATCAAACTGTGCCGTAACCCAAAGAGAGACTAAAATTCTATACCCTTCCAGGATCGCCACTGTCCAGATTAGCCCGTCGGATCCCTATCAGGTATATACCTGACAAAATGTCGAGTCAAGCGTCCTCCGGTGACCTTTGGAATTTAAGCTGAGGGCAAATTGAGGCCTTTTCCATCAGTATTTTAGAAAACAAGTCCCACCTGCCTCCTCCTCAGGAAACAGTCCAGAGAAGCTTGCAGCGTCAGGTGTTTTCCCCAAGCAAATTCCGGGATTCAACCGATTGAAACTGTATGCCGCCGAGCTTAAGGTTCAATTCGAGAGACTGAATGCCCGTTGGCCGATTTTGGCCGGATCTTGATGACGCGAAGCAATCGCGATTAGAGAGGAAAAAATAATGAGTGCACTCCCAACTGCCTTCGCAATCCCCCCCTCGTCCTCCGCCAAACCAGCACCATCAAATAGGCATGGGCGCAGCGCCGAGCCAGCTAGCCGCACTGCCGAGACACAGGCCAGGCTCCGAATTGTACCTAGCGTGAAGAAGCCAAACGCGGATTTCACGTCCCTCTATCACACCTACCGGCGGCGAATCTATGCTCAATGCTTCTGCATGCTACAAAATCAAGTGGATGCTGAAGACGCCTCGCAGGAAGTATTTCTCCAATTACTGCGGAAGGCTCATACTTTTCGGGGCGAATCGAGCTTTTCGACTTGGCTGCACCGCCTGACGACGAACTGCGTCTTGATGGAAATGCGTAGAAAGCGCCGGCGAAGTGTGGAAGTGAACTTCCGAGACATCTCCGCTGGTCGCGGGGACGGCGGAGGTGGGGACGACTTGTTGGACTCCGTTCCCGCTCCGAATGTCTCGATTTTTGAACAAGTCACGCTTCGCAGCGCGATCTCACAGTTGCCCATTGGATACCAGAAGATTTTTGAGCTGCATGACGTCGAGGGGCATACCCACGAGGAGATCGCAGGTCTGTTGGGCATCCAAGACGGGACGTCCAAATCCCAATTGCACAAAGCGCGGGTCCGGATCCGCGGACTCTTGCAAAACGCCAGACCCGCCGCGAGGAACCCGCAACGACGCTGTCCGGCTGCGGGATGACCGTCAGTCCGCCGGGCCCTGATGTTCCGGGCCCCTTCTGCGACATCGTAAAGGGTATTCGTGGAGGACGACATGAACAGGATCGGATTGCTCTTGGCGGTGCTGTTGCTGTTTTGCGTTGCAGCGACTGCCCAACGTGACGGCGCCCGGGAGGAGCCGCACGGCGACCAACATATCCCCGCTCACGGCCCGGCCCCGGTTCGAAACCCACACCCTCAAGCCCAGGAAAAACGTGATTATCGGGATGCTCCCGGCCACCCTAATGCGCCGCATGTCCATGCCGACGGCAAGTGGATTGGCCACGATTCTGGCCGGGACGATCCACATTATCATCTCGATCACCCCTGGGAGCATGGGCGCTTTACGGGTGGCATCGGACGCGGACACGTGTGGCTATTGGCAGGAGGAGGCCCCAGCCGATTCTGGTTCGGCGGATTCTACTTCAGCGTCGCACCTTATGACGTTGGCTTCTGTGATGGCTGGCTATGGGACAGTGACCAGATCGTAATTTATGACGACCCCGACCATATCGGCTGGTACCTCGCCTATAACGTGAGGCTTGGTACCTATATTCACGTCATGTACCTAGGGAGTTGAAGGCTGCTCCTCGGCTGGTTGTCGCTAGACCGGAGAGCGCTCAGGCTGAGACGCCAGTTCCGTTTGTTAGAGACTCATCTCGGAGGGCTCGATGGCACGCGATAAGCACCCTCACCAACCCGGCGCAAACGAGGCGCCGAGGGGCGGCACCGGGCCACCTTGTTTCTTCTTGCCCTTTTCAAGAACCCGCACGACCTCGACGAGGAGATCGTCCGGCTGACAGGGCTTAATCAGGCAACCTTCGCTGCCCACGGCCGTGGCCGAAACAAACGCGCGCGCAGTTAAAACTACGATAGGGATGTGCTTGGTCTTTTCACTCGCTTTGAGTTGCCGGATCGCTTCCCATCCGCCGATCTGCGGAAGCCAAAGATCCATTAGGATCAAATCCGGCATAAGCTGCTCGGCTTTGTCCATTGCTTCTTGGCCGTCGGTCGCCAAACTGACCCGAAATCCGCTGCGAGTCAGGTAGTGGCTGTACATCTCACGATCATCCTTGAAATCATCGACAATCAGGATCAAAGCATTTTGGGTCATGACCTTAATTCCTTTCACCCGTGTTAGTTGCCCGATCGAATTGACGTGGCAGCCTCTTCCGCCCTTTCAGGGTTTAACCGCAGAAGCTCCTCGATGGCAGTGACCAAGTCGCGCGGCTGGAGCGGCTTGGGCACGTACCGCTGGAATCCTGCATTCAGGAGTCTGGGAAGATCGTTCGCGCCAGCGTGTGCGGTGAGGGCGACGGCGCCGATTCGGCCTCCCCGCTCGGGGGGCAGCATCCGAATTCTGCGAATGAGGGTATAGCCGTCTTCAACCGGCATCTCAATGTCAGCAATGAGGATATCGGGCGATTCGCGCTCAAGAGTTTCGAGAGCTTCAGCTCCAGAGGCGGCTGCAAACACTCTTGACCCGCATCGTTCCAAAATGAGGGTGACGACCTGGCGCGAATCGGCTTCGTCGTCAACCACCAGAACGCGTGTGTTTTTCAGGGCGGTTCCCGACTTAATCCAATCCGCATCTTCCATTCGACCTGGGTCAGAACGTTGGTCAACGCCCAAACCCTCGGGATCAGGGGAGTTAAGAGGCAGAATCACTTTGAACACCGCCCCCGGACCATCCTGGCGGTTCGCAGCCTGCACCGTGCCGCCATGCAACTGGAGCAAATTGCGAACGATCGCAAGTCCCAAGCCCAAGCCCCGATTGCTTCGGGTGCTTGAAGTGTCCTCCTGGCGAAAGGGTTCGAAGATGTGGGGCAGGAAATCGGGCCGAATTCCCGGGCCATCGTCCTGCACAGTTAATTCGACGTGGGAATTCACCTCAGAAAGAGATATCTGAATGTGGCCTTTTTTGGGAGCAAACTTGGTGGCATTAGAAAGAAGATTCCAGATCACCTGCTGGAGCCGGAAGGCATCGCCGCGAATCGGGTAGAGGCTGCACGACAGCGCCACGTCGACCTGAATCTCCTTGGCCTCCGTGGCAACGCGCAGGGTATCGACTGCTGCGTGAATGACTGCCGGTAGATCCACGGGTTTAAGGTCCAACTTAAGTTTGCCACTGACGATGCGGGACACGTCCAGAAGGTCAGCGATGAGCCGCGCCTGGTTCAAGGCGTTGCGATTGATCGTTTCCGCTGCCTTCACCTGGGTTTCCGCATCCAATCCTCCTGCTTGTAGCATGTAGGCCCAACCCGTTATGGCATTCAAGGGGGTTCTGAGTTCGTGAGAGAGTACCGCAAGGAATTCGTCTTTCATTTGGTTGGCCGCTTCCGATTCCCGGTGGGCTTCCTCCGCGTTCTTGAGCAAAAGCGCGCGCTCCTCTTCGGCTCGTTTCCGGTCCGTAAGGTCGTGCATAACCTTTGAAAAGCCCAGCAGCTTCCCCTGCGGGTCGCGAAGAGCGGTGATCATGACGTCTGCCCAGAGCCCAGAACCGTCTTTTCGAACCCGCCATCCCTCGTCCTCACTATGACCGTCCTTAGCTGCGATCTGGAGCAGCCTCGAGGGCCGTCCGTTCTCGATGTCTCCGGGCAAAAAAAACTTTGAAAAGTGTTGGCCAACGATCTCGTCCTCCCGGTACCCGGTAAGGCGCTCCGTCCCGGTATTCCAATTGCTCACGCGCCCGTCCGGGTCCAGCATAACGATGGAGTAATCCTGGACGTTTTCCACGAGCAGGCGAAACCGCTGTTCGCTGGCGCGCAGAAGCTCCGCCGCCGTTTCGATCTGGGCCGTGCGCTCTGCCACTCGCTGTTCCAATTCCCGGTTCAGTTGCTCCAAGGCCTCCGTTTTGCGGTAAAGCTCGGCGAATACCGCCACCTTGGCGCGCAAGATCTCCGGAATGATGGGCACCGAGACATAATCCATGGCGCCGGAATCATAGCCCTTCAGCCGATGGGCGTCTTCCACCATCACGCTGGATACCAGAATGATGGCCGTCCTCTGAAATCGTGGATGACTGCGAACCATCGACGCCAGTTCGAAGCCGTCCAACTCTGGCATGAAGACGTCGACCAGAAGTACGGCGATCTCTTTCCTCAGGAGCTGCTCCAGGGCGGCTTTCCCAGAGTTCGCTCTGATCAGATTCTCATCCAGGCCGGCCAGAATGGTTTCGTAACTCAGCAGCTTATCGGGCTGATCATCGACCATAAGGATGTTGACAGGAGATTTCGATGGCATCGAACTTTTCCTTTGTCAGAAGTTCAGGAGACACTTATAAATCAAATTCCCTCACAGCTACGTACGTAGCGTGTATCTACGTAGCGTGTATCTACGTAGCG
>CAZCVY010000082.1:0-26437 GCA_964501985.1 uncultured Acidobacteriota bacterium
ATGGCGGGGATCTCCACGCGCGTGTCCGTGCAAAGGACCGAGATGGGCTTCTTCCGCCGTTCGGCGGGTATGGATAGGACAACGTCGAAAATCAGCGACGCCAGCATCGTGCTGTCCTTGCCGCCGCTAAAACCAACCAGCCAGGGCCGCTGGTCTTCCCGATAGAGTTGCCCGACAGATGCCTTGAAAAACATCCTTGCTCCTGTCGCGCGGAGTGTACACGCCCATGACTACATTTTCAAGTGTTCTTCTAAGATACCATCAATGGAACGTGGCGGAATAGCGCGATGCCTTCCCGGGAACTATGATATGCGGGCACGTCGCCGGGTTTGGAACGAAAACACGCTCCTATCATAGTGGTGGACTCGAGTGTTATACGGCTCAGTTTGACGGTTTGTCGCCAAACCGTTACTTTTGGGGGGATGTGAGGGATGGCGCGGCCCAACGCACATTCGGAAATGTAGAAACTCCAGACGGCGGTCGGAGACCGCCGCTACAGGCGGATGCGCAAGCACTTATGTCGCTCCGTATAATTCCAAGGAAGGCGCACGGGGTGAGATCACATGACGGCAGGGCTTGACCACATCATCCTCGGAATTAACGACCTCGATCGAGGTGTCGCCTGGGTGGAGAAGCTTACGGGCGTGCGCGCGATGTTTGGCGGCGTGCATCCCGGCCGCGGCACACGCAACGCGCTGCTGGCCCTCGGCCCCATCGCCTATTTGGAAATCATGTCGCCCGATCCCGAGCAGTCGCCCCCCACTTGGTTCACGCGGGTGCTCACACTTCCCGAGCCGAGAATCATCGGCTGGGCGGCGCACGCTTCCAATCTTTCCGCACTCGCGCAAGCCGCGACGTCCGCCGGTATCCCGATCGACGGACCTCATGATGGTGCGCGCTCGCGTCCAGCGGGCGGAATGCTGAGTTGGAAATTGATCCGTTGCCTGGACGACCGCGGCGGCTTGCTTCCCATCATTCTCGATTGGGGCGAATCGGCTCACCCTGCCCAAGACGCGCCCGCAGGATGCCATCTTGAACGCTTCCACATTGAATCACCCGACGCGGCGGAATTGCAGCGCATTTTCACAACACTCTCGCTGGAAGTTCAGGTGGAGCGGGCCGAACTGCCACGGATGGTTGCCCGCATCACGACTCCCCGGGGTGAAGTGGAATTAACTTCGTGACCAGTACGGGCGAACGCCGCGCGGCCGCGAATTCGACCGAATTCGACCAATTTCAGAATTATTTTCTAACTTCCGGTTTTCCTGGGCGGGTACCCAAAAGTCCGCGTGCCCCTCGGCAGCAGTCGGTGGACGAGGTTATGCAGCGCCAAAATGTCTCTTTTCCGCGCTCTGGCATGATCCTTTGGACCCCTGCAATGAATTCCCCAAAGTTGGACGCTCCTGACTTTATGTCCCCCCTTCGGATCCAAGAGACGGAATATTCAAAGCGCGGGTGGGTTGCCGGCCGTGGCCCCGATGACTTTCAATTCCAGGTCCATGAGCCAGGAGACCTTCCCAATCTTTCCCAAGCCGTGACCGACGCCGAGCGCGCAGTGGTGCGTTGGACCCTCGCTACAGAGGGCGTTGACGAAGGCCGCCGGTTCCAGCGCAAATCGCAGCCGGCTGTTGGTATTGCCGATTCTGAGCCGCTCCCCGGCCAGGCATTCGCCTTCCGCCGCAAGGAGTTTCAGCCGGCCATCGTGCGTTTGGGTGAGGCCGAGAATGGTAATGGGCCCTTTGCGGACGCTGGCCTCCACGCTGACGCCGAATCCCGACTTGCCGTGGTAGAGGCCGAGCCCGCGCAGAATCGGTCTGCCCTCGGCGATGCCCAGATGGAACGGGCCGTCGTGGCCCATCAGGATGAAGCGCTCGCGAAAGTCCATGGCGTAAAGTTCGGTATAACTGCCTCCCGCGCCCAGCAGGTCCATGATTTTCATCGCCTGGCAGTTTTTCAGGTCGGCTTCCCCCGAGCAGGGAACGCCGCGCGCGGTCAGCAGCGAGCAGCCCAGAATCAGACCCGCGCCCAGCCGCTCGTAGAGGTTGCCGCCCACTCCGCGGTAATAGTAGGTCAAGCCGTCGAGTTCAAACTGCTCCACCAGACGATCAAGCCCCACCGCCACGCGGCACGCCCAATCCATCTGGTCGGCCGCCGGTTTCTTCGCCAGCGGGTCCGACGGACTGTCCTCGCTCACATCAAAGATGCTGTGGGTTTCATCCACCTTGCGCGCGAGTTCCGCGTCGGTCGCGGCGCTCACGCACGCTTCCAAGTCGCACATCTCGAGCACCTCGATGTGCGTCCCCAGTTGCGCCTGGTGCTGGGTGAAGTCGCTGTACATATCCAGCATCCCCGGGTAGGGGTGTCCAAGGTAGCCTATTCTAGCCTGGCGCAGGTTGCGAACCACCTTCGCGGCGGCGCACCACTCGGCGATTTCCGCCCAAGCGCGCTCGCTCGGACCCGTCACATCCGGCTCGGTATCCAACATCCCGCTGACCTGCCGGAACGGAATCGCCGCGCGCGCAAAGGCTCCGGCAATTTCCGGGACGCAGCAGGCGCAGCAGTTGGCCAGCCATTCGCCCGTGTCGGTGTGGGCGTAGTCCAGTGCGGCGCGCGGTTGCAGATTCAAGACCACTACGGGAGCCTTGGCCCCCTGGATGACCGGCAGGACCTGGGTGGAGGTGGCGTAGGTCCCTACATAGCAGAAGACCAAATCGACTCCCGCTTGGCGGAAAGCCTGGCCGGCGGCGTGGGCCTTTTGCGCATCGTCCACCAAGCCGGCGCTCTCGACCGACGCCCATTCGCCGATTCGCGCTTCCACCTGGCGCTGGTAACCCTCCAGCCGTTCCTTGAGCCCCGGAAATTGCGGCCAGTAAGCCGCCAAGCCGATCCCGAAAACTCCCGCCTTAGCCTTTTCCGCTTGTCGCACGTTGACCTCCACCGTCTTGAGAGGCTGAGTTTTTCCAGTGCCGAGGGGGTCGGCTCGATATCCCAGCCCACACTTGATAATGCCACTACCCGCGGATGTCAATGCATTCCGAAGATTTGCATTCCGAATATTTGGGGTGCGTTGGTTTGCTCATTATTAAAGCCTTTCGTTTTCTGCGTTTAAATAATGGACGGCCATGATGGTACTTGCGTTCGACGATGGTCAAAGGTACGCTATCGACAGCACCGAATGTCGATAACGGATATCCAGACTGACTCCCGACTCAAAATATTGATGGCGTTAACGGCTGATTCGACAGCCATTGGAATATTCATTTAGGGGACTTCATGGAATTAGAAAACGCTGCGGGGGTGCGGACCTACGCAGGTTTGTTCACGGTCACGCTTGCAACTCTGATGGAGGAGATTCTCCTGACGCGTATTTTCAGTGTGACGATGTGGTACCACTTTGTCTTTTTAGCGATATCCGTCGCCATGTTCGGGCTGACCGTAGGGGGCCTGCTGGTTTATCTCGCGCCACGATATTTCACCGGACCGCAAGAGAAAACACGCCTTTCTGCGGCCACAAGGCTATTTGCGCTGGCGACGTTCGCCATCTTTGCGCTTTTTCTGTGGTATCGACTGATTGCCGTGGCCCTGGCGATGAGTCTGTTTGTACTGGCCGGCGCGGTTGTTTGGGAGTATCTGGCCCCGCAGTTCTTCCGTTCCGACGCCGTGGACAACCATCTTGCCGCTTCCGCGCTGGGGTTTGCGCTCATGACGGTCGTCAGCTTTCTCGTCTATCTGGTGATTCCCCCGATCTTTGAATTGACGGTGCCTGGCATCCTGTGTCTTGCGACGATTTTGGGGGTGATCTCTGTTCCCTTTATCTTTAGCGGCGTCGCCGTTTGCTTGGCTTTGACGAAGTTCCCCCGGGAGGTCGGTCACCTATACGCTGCCGACCTTTCGGGAGCTGCGGCGGGATGCATTCTGGTTGTTTACGCCCTGCGCTTCATCGACGCTCCCACCACCGTGATCTTTTCCGGAGCTCTAGCGGGGCTTGGCGCGCTCTTGTTTCTAATGGGAAATCGCGACTCCGGGCTGCGCCGATGGTCTCTGCGATACACCGTTTTGATAGCCGCTTTTGGCGCGCTGAACCTGCTCCTGGCGAGCCAGCACAAGTCCATGCTGGAACTGGTGCGGATGAGAGGGGCGGTCCTCAGCCGGCCCATCTATGTGAAGTGGAACTCGTTCTCGCGGGTCGTGGTAACGGGCGATCCCGAGGTTGCCGAGTTCCCGATGGCCTGGGGACTGAGCCCTGCTTACACCGTTCTTGCTCCGGTCAAGCAGCTTTCCGTCTGGATCGATTCTGGCGCCTTGACGGTGATGACCCACTACGCGGGAGATTTCGGCAACCTGGATTACCTGCAATACGACATTACCAATTTTGCCCATTACTTCCGCCCGGATTCCCATGTGGTGGTGATCGGCGCGGGCGGAGGGAGAGACGTGCTCTCGGCCCTTGCCTTCGGTCAAAAGTCGGTGACCGCGATTGAAATGAATCGGGGTATCCTCCAGGCCTTGAACGACAATTTTGGAGACTTCACCGGGCATTTGGACAGAGATTCTCGCGTCCAGTTCGTCAACGATGAAGCGCGAAGCTACATCGCGCGGATGCCTGACCACGTTGACATTATCCAGGCTTCCTTGGTGGACACCTGGGCGGCCACGACCGCCGGCGCCTTCGCGCTTACAGAAAACTCCATTTACACCACAGAAGCCTGGCGCATGTTCCTCAATCACCTGACTCCTCGGGGTTTGTTAACCTTCACCCGCTGGTATGATCCGAAGTACTCTGCGGAATCCTACCGGCTGGTATCATTGGCGAGCGCCGCCCTGATCCAAGCGGGGGTCGAGAATCCTCGGGACCACCTCATTCTCGTCATGTGCGTTGCCCGGACGCCGTACTCATCGCTTCCCACCGGGGTCGCGACCATTCTGGTCAGCAGGGAACCGTTCTCTTCCGATGATCTTGACCTGCTCAAGAAAATGACGGACAAATTGAGATTCGAAATTATCTTAAGCCCCCGACAAGCAGCCGATGCCACTTTCGCCCGGCTGGCCTCCGGAAAGAACTTGGAGGAATTTGCGAAGACGTCGCCGGGCAGAATTGAGGCCCCCACCGACGATACGCCGTTCTTCTTATGCAATTTTCGTGTCCGGGATGTTTTTCGTTCCCTGGTGATGCGGCATTCGGTGGGCCACGTCCCGGGGCTGGAAGAAACCTTGGGCGCCGTATTCGTCGGCGTCACTTTTCTGACGGTTCTTTGCTTCGTCATCCCGTGGTTCTTGACGCGCCGAAAAGATTGGGGCGCTGGGGCCGCACCCTTGTTTCTTTTCTTCACGGCCATCGGACTTGGGTTCATGCTGGTGGAAGTGTCCCAATTGCAGAGGCTCATGATTTTTCTCGGACATCCCACCTACTCGCTGTCCACTGTGCTTTTCACCCTGCTACTCTCCAGTGGACTGGGAAGCTATACCACAGGGTCTTCGTCGCAGGCTGTCGCGCGACGTTGGCCGATTGCGCGCCTGGCGGGATTGTTGTCCGCCCTCGCGGTCTTTGGGCTTCTCACGCCTTACGCTACTGCCGTGTTTGCATCCGCCAGTACGCCGGCACGCATTGTGGTTGCTGCGGGCCTCCTGTTTCCCCTCGGATTCTTCATGGGGATGGCATTCCCGCTGGGCATGAAGGCCGCCTCCGCGCGATCGGACGCCCTCACGCCCTGGCTCTGGGGCCTGAACGGAGCGGCCTCGGTATTGGCCTCCGTTGTCGCTTTCTTGATTGTTCTGGGATGGGGAATAACCACGGCGTTCTGGACGGGCTTCGCCTGTTATTCCGTCGCCCTTGCCAGCTATCTCTGGGCGGTTCGGGGAGATAGTCTCGGGCCGATGTAAGTGGAGACTGTACCCTTGCTTGCGATGGGTAGTATCCCTCGAGACGTAGCGCCGGCTTCCAGCCGGCACCGGAGCCCCCAAGATGGCGGCGTTGCGCCCATAGGAGCACACCGCCCCAAAACGCACGAGGTTGCTTCCTGCCGATCAATCCCCATATTATAAACTTTGAAATATTTCACATCCTATCACCTTGACAATGCCCTGAATGAAAGTATAGGTTCGTAGCGAGTTCCCCTTTTAATATCATCCGAGCGTGGGGTGTCCATGGGCTATGCCCGTAAAGCTAGTTGCGAAGTGCGCGAGAGCCGACGCGCGATCGAGGGTCTGCTCCTCGCAATTTTATTCGGTGTCGCAGGTTGGGGCGCGACCCCGGCGGGGATTACGGCCTTCCCCCAGGGTGGCGGGCCTGCTCCCATGGATTTTGGCAACCAGGAAGTGGGAACCCACAGCCCTTCCCATTCCTTTAAGCTCTTTAACACCGGCGCGACGGTGCTGGTCTTCCATTCCGTTCAGGCGACCGCGAATTTTGGCGAGACCGACACCTGTAAGCCGGCCGTGTCTGTGGGCGGCAATTGCGAAATCAGTGTCACCTTCGATCCGACGACCGTCGGCCCCCTCACCGGCACCCTTACGGTAACCACCAACGCCACTGGCCCCCCATATGTTGTTAAACTGAGCGGTACGGGCACTACGTCCCCGCCGACCGTTTCCCCCATCAGCGTGTCTTTTGAGAACCAATCCGTGGGGTCCACCAGTAATCCGCAAGAGGTGACGCTGACGAACAACGGCGCGCTGTCCCTGACCGTCACCAGAGTTTCAGCTTCGAGCGGATGGACGCAAACCAACAATTGCCAACCGTCTGTGGCTCCGAAGGCGAATTGCATCATCAAAGTCAGCTTCCAACCTGCCTCCGGCGGGCCGCTGAGTGGGACGCTCGCGATCAGTGACTACGCCAACGACAGCCCGCAAACCGTGGCCCTGAGCGGAACCGGAGCGGCGCCCGTGGTCCGGCTGTCGGAGACGGTCCTGAACTTTGGCGGGCAAGCCGTTTCCACCACTAGTTCCTCGAAGTCCGTCACGCTGACGAACAGCGGTAATGCCACCCTGACCAATCTGGCCATCAATGCCAGCGGCGATTTTTCCCAGAGCAACAACTGCGGCGCGTCGGTGGGGGCGAGCGGAAGTTGCAAGATCGACGTTACGTTCGCGCCCACCGCCAAAGGGGACCGCACGGGCGCCGTAACGTTCACCGACAGCGCCAGCGGCAGCCCTCAGCAGGTCGTGCTGCGGGGCACGGGGGGAGGCAGCGCCAAGGTGGGCCTCTCGACGTCCAGCCTCACGTTCTCCGCGCCGGCGGGCGCCGCCAATAGCGCATCGCAATCCGTCACCCTGACGAACACCGGCGATGCCACTCTGAACAATCTTACGGTCAACGCCAGCGGCGACTTTGCCCAGACCAACAATTGCGCGGAATCGCTTGTTGCGAACGTGAGTTGTACGATTAATGTATCGTTCAGACCCGCCGGCAATGGCAATCGAACGGGAACACTGACGTTCACCGACAGCGCCGGCGACAGTCCGCAAACCGTCAGCCTGAGCGGGACCTCCGCAGCGGCGCCAGCAGCGGCGACGGGCGGGTTGTCGCTTTCGACTTCTAACCTGACGTTCCCGAATCAGGCGCTCGGAACAAGAAGTTCTTCTCCACAAGTCGACGTCCACAACACCAGCAACCAGTCGGTGAACATTACGACCATCGTGATCGGGGGAGCCAACAACGGGGATTTCAGCTTGATCCATAGCTGCGGCAATTCGCTAGCACCGTCCGCCGCGTGCCAGATCACCGTGACCTTTAACCCCTCGGCGACAGGCACCCGCACCGCCCAGGTCATCATTGTCGATGACGCCGCGAACAGTCCGCAGATGATCTCCCTCACGGGCACAGGCGTCGCGCCTTAGGCACACGAACTTGACTCACCTTGACTCTCGACGACATACTTGATTTTGCCGCCTCATTGCGGTGCGGCCCAACCGCGAGGGAGGCCGTTGCCTAATCTCCAATGCCCGGAAGCTCAGGGTATCTTGGGCACAGAGGTGAGATGAATACCGATCGAGCATTGCTGGTCGACCTGTACGAGTTGACGATGGCGGCGGCGTATTTCGAGCACGACATCGATTGCCGCGCGACGTTTGAGCTCTTTGTACGCCACTTGCCACTGCAACGCTCGTATTTGGTGGCTTCGGGGCTTGACTCGGCGCTTACCTTTCTGGAACACTTGCATTTTACTGATGACGATATTCGCTTCCTGCGCGAGCAGCCTGCCTTCCATACGGTCTCACCGGAATTCTTCGACTACTTGCGCGGATTCCGATTCCATGGAGATGTGCACGCAGTGGAGGAGGGCACGCTGGTCTTTGCCGAAGAGCCCTTGCTGCAAGTGACCGCGCCGGTGCTGGAGGCGCAGATTGCGGAGACCTACCTGCTGTCGGTAATTCACTATGAAACCCTGGTGGCCTCGAAAGCCGCGCGGGTGGTGCGGGCAGCCGCGGGTCGAAGCGTTCTGGAGTTCGGAACGCGGCGTGCGCATGGGCCCGAGGCCGGCGTGCGGGCTGCGCGCGCGGCGTGTGTCGGGGGGTGTTCGGCCACTTCCAATGTGCTGGCGGGAGCGCTTTACGATCTGCCCCTGGCGGGCACCGCTGCGCATTCGTGGACGCAGGTTTTTCCCAGCGAGCGTCGCAGCTTTGAAGCGTTGCTGGAAACCTTTCCCGACACCGCGATCCTCCTAGTCGATACCTACGATCCGCTGGCGGGCGCGGAGATTGTTGCCAACTTAGGAATCCCCGTTCCCGGAGTACGCCTCGATAGCGGCGATTTGTTAGAAAAGAGTCAGCAGGTCCGGAAGATCCTCGACCGCAAGGGCCTGCACGATTCCAAGATCGTTACTAGCGGCGATTTGAACGAATATAAGATCGAGGAGTTGGTGGCTGGCGGCGCGCCGATCGATTCCTTCGGTGTGGGGACGGACCTTGTCACCTCGCGCGACTTGCCCGCACTGAGCGTTGTCTACAAACTGGTGGAAACCGAGACCGGTGGGGTGGTGGAGGCGAAAACCAAGTTCAGCGAGGAGAAGGTTTACTGGCCCGGCCGCAAGCAGATCTTTCGCTTTTCGGAGGGCGGGCAATACCATCATGACCTGCTTGCTTGCGCACAGGAAGATTATCCCGAAGCCGCGCCCCTGCTCGCGCCCGTCATGCGAGCTGGCCACCGCTTGGCTCCTGCGCCGCCGGTGAACCAAATCCGCGAGCGCACACTGGCCAACCTTAATTGCCTCCCGGATGCTTTCAAGGCATTGCGCGGGGCGCCCGCATATCCCGTCGAAAAGAGCGCGGCGCTCGACCAGTTGCTGGAGGAGACTCGCGCCCGTCACTTTGGGGCCGTGAAGGTATCTCATCAGGAAGGAGGGTTTTGAGATTTGAGCGTCACAGATGAGCCGCTGGTCCTTTTTGATGTTGATACGCAAGTGGACTTCATGCGCCCCACGGGAAGGCTCCCCGTTCCGAACGCGGAGCAGATTTTGCCCAACCTTGCCCGCCTGATGAGTTGGGCGCGCGAGAATGATCTGCCGGTGATTTCCACGGCCGACGCACACCAGTGCGACGACCCCGAGTTCAAATTCTGGCCGCCTCATTGCGTCATTGGCACTCCCGGGCAGGGGCGGATTCCCGAAACTCTGTTCCCTTCGCCGGTGATCATCCCTAGCCGCAACGGTGCTTTTCGGCCTCCTGCCCGATGGGTGGGCCAATTCATCGTGGAAAAGCCCACATACTCCCCCGAGGACAATCCTAATTTTGGCGACATATTGTGTGCGCTGGGAACGCGGCACGCTGTGGTGATCGGCGTTGCCACGGAGTTCTGCGTGCGCGCCCTCGCCTTGGCGCTACGCCGGCGGGGGTTTCCCGTGGACTTGGTAACGGATGCGATCAAGCCGATCACTGAGGATGGCGGCGGGAAGGCGATCGAGGAAATGAAGGCCGCAGGCGTTCGCCTGGTCGCCGCCGCGCAAGTCTGCACGCCCTTCGCTTCAACCACAGCCCATGGTCGATAAAACCGACCCTTTTTTTGTCTTCAAGAACTATTGAGGACGCGACGGTAGAGATCCTCGTAAAGTGGGATGATGTTTTTGCTGCAGAAGTGGCGGAGCGCACGTTGCCGGGCTGCCCGTGACATCTCCGCCTGCTTTTCTGGGTTGGAAATGATCTCGAGGGCCCGCGCTGCCATGGTTTGAACGTCGCGCACCTCCACGAGGTAGCCCTCCACTCCATCGCGGAGAACTTCCGGCACGCCGCCCACGCGGGAGCAAACGGCTGGAACGCCGGATGCCATGCCTTCGAGCGCAGCCAAACCGAACGATTCAATATCGCTGGGCAGCAGCAGCACGTCAGCACAATTCAAAAGGTCCTGCACTTGATTTTGCTTGCCAAGGAAGATCACGTCGGGGCTGAGCTTCTTTTCTCGGGCCATCCATTCGGCCACCGTCCGGTCAGGCCCATCGCCGATCATCAGAAGCTTGGCCGGCATTTCCCGGCGAACGAGAGCGAAGATTTCAATGACGTCCGGAACGCGCTTGACCGGCCGGAAGTTCGACAGGTGAACCAGGATTTTCTCACCCTTTGGCGCGAATTCTTCGCGGCGGCATTTACCGTTGGCGGGACGAAACACATCGCAGTTCACAAAATTGGGAATAACCTCAACAGGCCGGTGGATTCCAAACTCGCGCAGCGTGATATCCCGAAGGTATTCAGAGATGGCCGTTACCCCATTGCTTTCCTCGATGGAAAAACGCGTGATGGGAAGGTAGGAACGATCCTGGCCGACCAGCGTGATATCGGTGCCATGCAGGGTGGTGACGAAGGGCAGGCGGTGCGGCTTCAGCATGGCTTTTGCCAGGTATGCGCTGACCGAATGTGGAATCGCATAGTGGACGTGCAGAAGGTCGAGAGATTCGTTCACGGCCACGTTGTTCATGGCGGTTGCGAGAGCTAGCGTGTAGGGCGGGTGGTCGAAGAGGGGGTAATTCAGCATCTCCACTTCATGAAAGTGGATGCGGTCGGAGGCTTCGGTGATCCGCACCGGCATCGCATAGCTGATGAAATGAATGTCGTGCCCGCGCGCGGCCAGTTCAATGCCGAGTTCGGTCGCCACTACGCCGCTACCGCCGTAAGTGGGGTAGCAGGTGATGCCGATGCGCATACCGACCTTCTAAGAATACGGAGCCAAGTGCCCGCAACGGGCTAGGGTTGCGGCTCCTTCTTCTTTGATTCACTGGCGAACAGTTCGATGCGCGTTACGGTGCGGTGGTCGGCGCGTTGGTCGTAATAGACCATCACGCGGGTACCCGGAGAGAGAACATCGAGTCTTTTTCTGAAACCGTCGGCGGTTTCGACGTGGGTACCATGCTTGATGGGAAAGATTTCAGTGGTTCCGCCCTCTGCGTCAATACTCATTATATTGTGCTTCTCGTCGACCGACTTCACGGTGCCGGTAAACATTAAATGCTCGTTGGCGGCGATTATTTTGTCGAGGCCCGGGATCTTAGGCTTGTCGTCCTGCTGCTGCGCAATGGCGACGCAGGCGAATAAGAAAATTGCCGGAATCACTGCCGCCCACTGCCAAATCTTGGGCCGCACGGTTCGCAAAGACTGCAAAACAGATCGAACTGCTCGCAGAGCGGATTGGAAAGAAGTGAGAACCCTCACGATGAAGTCCGTATTTCTGCCCTCAAACACAGATTCATGCTAGGCGAGCTCCCAGTGCTTGTCAAGCGCCGTGCCGGGCAACTCAGGTCATCTCCTGCTGGCGGGACTTGCGCCTATCAGGATTGCCTCCCGTGGTGTTTGGTTCTGGCCCCGTCGGCAGCGTTGTATGAGCCAAGGTTGGAACTCGATCACGCGCGCCGCCGGACGCGCTTAATCCTAATCGATATCTTGCGGTTGATGGTTGTCCCCTTCGTGGTTCCCCCCGTTTCGGGACTCACCATCCTTGTACATAAACCGGATGCATGATTTCATGACCAGGAGGTTGGGCTCGTTCAGGCGATGGACCTTGATGCAACTTTTATCGTACCATTCGATCACCCCTCGGATGGTCTCACCCTGATCCAGAACCACGACCATGGGCGTGCGCGCTTGCATCTGTTTCAGATAGTAGAAATTCTCGGCATTCGTCTGTTCAGGCGGCGCGGGCTTTTTCCGCTGCATGCGCGCGCCCATTTGGTCCTGGACATCGGACAGAGTGGGACGGATTAATCGTCGATTCATATTGGTTTGCTCCTGAAGCCCGAACGGACGGGCAAGGATCTCAGCTTCTCCGGGTAAAAAGCGCGGGTCCTCTCTGCTGAACTAGACGCTTCACCGAACGCCTAGGTTTCATACGGCAAAAGAAAAGCGACCATGCAAAGGAAGACAGCCGCGAGTGGACTGCATAGTAACATAGGCAAACAAAGGTCGCAATCGTTTTAGCCGGAATGAACGCGCTTCCGTCGAGGCTTTGAGCCGATAGCGCTGACCGGTCGGGGTTCATAAAATATGGATGGCAGGTCTGTGTATCTCGTTGCCCATCCACCGCAAAAACCCGACCTTTGGGAATGGGACCTATGGCCACCATACGTGGTGCCCCGAGTTGGACGATAATTCACGTCTGAAGGCAAGAGAACGGTTCTAGCGAGTCTCGACTGTGTGGCCTGAGATCATTTCGATTCCCAGCGATTCGAATCCGAGTTGCGGATTGACGTTGCGGATTTGCAGACGGTAGGCCTGATCGAGGCCGGCCTTGAGTTTTTCGATTCCAGCAAGGGTCAGCTTGGGCGCCCATTGCTTGAGGCGCTCCGCTAAATCGACATTCACCACCGCGTCTGCCGCAGGGTCAAGCAGGACGTGCAAAAGATCGGAGAGAAGCGAGTAGCCGACCTTGAGCGTTCCTTCGAAATCGTCGCGATTCTCTGCCAGGGCGCGGGCGGAATCAAACACCAGCTTCCAATCCACCGCTGCGCCGGGACCGCCGCGGCGGGCCAAGCCTTCCAGAAAGTCCACCCAAGGTTGGCGGCGGCGTTCGTAATCGGCGGGGTCGAAGCTCAGCGCCCGTGCTACGCTGCCCGCGGCCACGCGCGCGGCCAGCGCCTTCTGGGGCTCGCTGAGTTTCCGCACGCGTGCCAGCAGACTCTGAATGAGGGATTTTTCCACTGGCTGGAATGCCACCCGCATGCAGCGGGAGCGAATGGTGGAGCGCAGTTCAAAGGCGTTGGAGCAAATCAGGATAAAGCTCGTCGTTTCCGGGGGTTCCTCCAGGACCTTAAGTAGCAGGTCGATGGCCTGCCAATGTATAGTTTGTGCTTCATCGAGAATAAAGATACGGCGGGGGAATTCGAAGGGACGGGTGTACGCGATGGCCCGTAACTGGCGGATTTGCTCGGTGAGGATGAACTTCGTCAGCGGTTCGATGATCTGGAGATCGAAGTAAACCAGTCCTTCCACACGGCGCGCTGACTCCTTGGTTTCACGGCGTCGCCCCAAATCCTCTCGAGCCGATGCGAACATCTGCTCGGCCTTGCGGCAATGCGCGCACTCGCCACAGAAGTCGGCGCCGCCACGCTCACACACGAGCGCCTTGGCCAGCATCAGGGCCAGCGTTTTCTTGCCCACACCCTCGGGCCCGGTAAATAGGAGGGCGCCAGGCACCCGCCCGCTCGCGACCATTTCGCGGACTGCCTTGACCGCCTGCGGATTGCCAAGAAAGGATTCGAAGCCCATGTCCTTAAGTGCCGATTGAAAATCGAAATTCGAAAATCGAAACTGGAAACTCGAAATTGGGCGCTCGAAAATCGAAACTGGAAACTCGAACCCGGATGCTCGAACTGGAAAACTCGAAAATGGGGCGTCGACGCTCGAGACTCGAAAATCGCGGTTCGTTTCGATATTCGATCTACAATTCTTGAGTTTTATGTTCTACTTCTTGCTTCCTTTGCTCCGGGTTACCCTTAAGCGGTCTTCAAGCCGCGATTCTTGAATCTTGAATCTTGAATCTTGAACTTCGAATCTCGCTCCCGGCGGTCGAGAAGGCTCCCCATGAGCGCCTGAATCTCGGCTTGCAATGCCTCCACCGACTGGTCGGCTCGCACCACCTTGAGGCGCCGCGGCGCTTGGCGGGCCAGGGCAAGATACCCGGCCCTCACTCTCTTGTGAAAGGCCAATCCTTGCGCTTCGATGCGGTCCAGGCGTGGTCGCCGCGCATCGCCGAGGGCGCGGCCGAGCGCACGCTCAGGATCGAGGTCGAGAACGATCGTCAGATCCGGCTGAGTCCTTCCGCAAATCAACCGGTCGAAAGCGCGCACAGCGGCGGTCCCCAACCCCCGCCCGTAACCTTGATAGGCAAACGACGCGGTGTTAAAGCGGTCGCTCACGACCACGTCGCCGCGGGCTAGCGCGGGCCTTATCGATTCTTCCAGCAATTGGGCGCGCGCAGCATACATCAGCGCCAGTTCGGCCATTGGCGCAAGCGTGCCTGTCTTCGAAGCCAGCAGAATATCGCGGATCCGTTCCCCCGTGCGCGTTCCCCCAGGCTCGCGGGTTACCAACACGCGATGGCCGCACCGGCGTAGAAACTGAACCGCGCGCCGCAGTTGCGTGCTCTTTCCCGAACCGTCCAACCCTTCAAAGGTTATAAACACGCCAGCTTGCATAGTCCTTCGGACCGCTGTTCTCCCAATGGCGCCGGGAAGGCGAAAATAGTAACGCGACGCGACTTTCCAGTTTCTAATTCCGTTTTTCCGCATTTGCATCCTAGCACCCGCCCGCGGCCGCAACAAGGCGCCTTCACGAAATGCGGAGAGTGATAGAATGGCACGGTTTTAATTCGTCCAGTCACTGAAGAAGCGGATGGCTCCAGCCCGCGGGAATATGCCGGTCGAAATGGCCTTGAACATTCGTGAAAACTTCGCGCGGATCGAAGAGCGAATCGCTGATGCCTGCCAGCGGAGCGGACGGCGGCGGGACGAAGTCAAGCTGGTAGCCGTTTCGAAGACGCACCCGGCGGAAACGGTGCGAGCGGCATTTGAGGCGGGCCTGCGCGATTTTGGCGAGAATCGCGTCCAGGAAGCCAAATCTAAGATCCAGGCGCTGGCCGATTTGGACGCCACGTGGCACCTGGTCGGTCATCTTCAGTCCAATAAGGCGCGGATGGCGCGCGAACATTTCAAGTGGGTGCATTCGCTGGATTCATTACGTCTGGCCGAGAAACTCGCGCAGGCTGCCGCCCCTGGCGAGGCGCGACTGCCGGTCCTCATTGAAGTGAACTTGGGTGAGGAAACCTCCAAGGCAGGCGTTAGGGCTGGGGAAGTGGCGGCGCTGGCCGGGCGGATTTCCCAACTGGAATCACTCGACCTTCGCGGCTTGATGGTAATCCCACCGTTACACGAAAATCCAGAAGACGTGCGTCCGTACTTTCGACAACTGCGCGCCCTGGCCCGCGACATGGAAGCGCGGAATCTGCCGGGTGTTTCTATGAAAGAACTTTCCATGGGCATGAGTCACGACTTCGAAGTCGCCATCGAAGAGGGCTCTACAATCGTCAGGATTGGAACCGCGATTTTCGGCGGGAGGTCGTGAGTGCCCGCGTTTAAGGTTGAAGGCGAAAGCGTGAGCTTTTGGCTGCGGGTCAAACCGCGAGCCACACGCGAGCGCTTGGCCGTGGACGCATCGGGCGAATTACGCTTGGAGTTACACGCCCCCGCCACGGAAGGGAAGGCCAACGAGGCGTGCATTCATTTTCTCGCTCGCGCACTACGTCTGCCGCAAGCTAGCGTAGAGATTCTCTCCGGCCAAAAGGCAAGGCGGAAGTTGCTGCGTGTGAAGGGGCGTTCCCCGGAGGAAAGTATTGCAGAGATCAAGAAGGCAGTCATGAGTGACAAATGACAAGTGACGAGTGACGAGCAAGCGGCTGCCGAGATTCGCAAACCGAAGCTCGGCAATCGCCGCGAGTATCGAGATTCGTGTCTGGACCTTTGCCTCTCGCTCGCTCGTCACTTGTCACTCGTCACTGCTCTTGAGAGGAGTGGAATCGTTGAGCTTTACGCAGCGCTTGGCAGAAATTCGCACCGGGTTTGAGCGCGCATTCTGGGTGGCGAACTTCACAGAGCTATTTGAGCGCCTCGCATACTACGGCGCTAGCGCCGTCCTGGCGATCTTCCTGACAGAGCAGTTGCGTTTTTCCAAGGAAGTCACCGGCTGGATGATGGGAACCTTTGGATTTGTCGTCTGGTTCCTTCCGGTGCTCGGTGGGACGCTCGCCGACCGCTTCGGTTTTCGCCGTGCGTTGATGTTCGCTTATCTCGTGATGACGCTCGGCTATTTTCTCCTCGGCTCGCTTTCGGCTTCATGGATGCAAGGGGCGCGCCTGGCGTTGGGCGACAAGTGGTTGGTATTCGCGATTCTGATGGTTCCGGCGCTCGGGCCTGCAGTGGTCAAACCCTGCGTCGCTGGAACGACGGCGCACGCTTCGGCGGAGAACGTCCGTTCTATCGGCTATTCCATTTACTACACCATCGTGAATATCGGCGGCTCGCTCGGCCCCATCATGGCGTGGTTGGTGCGCAAACGATTGGGCTGGGGTATAGAAAATGTTTTCCGCGTTTCCGCATTAAGTGTCTTTCTGATGTTCCTGGTCACCTTGATGTTCTTCCGCGAGCCGGAGCGGTCGGGTGAACAGAAGGTGGCGAGCGTATTGCACGCCCTCAAGAACATGCTCGTGGTGCTGGCTAACTTCCGTTTCTTGCTTTTCCTTCTGATCTTCTCGAGTTTCTACATCGTGTTTTGGCAGGAATTTATTTCCGCGCCTCTGTTTCTGCGTGGCTATGTAAACCCCAATGCCAGTGCCGACTTGGTTCTCTCGGTGGACGCTCTGGCGGTGATCTGCTTCCAGATTCTCGTCAGCTACCTGACGCGTAAAATCCCCACGTTCCCAGCGATGACCCTCGGCCTGGTGATTTCAAGCCTGGCGTGGTTAATCCTGGCGTTCGTGCCCACCACGCTGGGGCTGATCGCCGCACTGATTGTTCTGGCCCTTGGAGAAATGACCCAATCGGCTCGCTATTACGAATACATCTCCCGGCTGGCGCCGCCGGGCCAGCAGGGGCTCTATATGGGCTACGCTTTTCTGCCCATCGCCATCGGGTACTTTATTGCCGGCCCGTTCGGCGGATACCTTCTCCATGAGTTTGGTGACGTTTTGCACCGGCCCCGGCAGATGTGGTGGGCAGTGACTGCGGTGGGACTGGTGGGAGCGGTGCTGATGGTGATTTACAATAAGATCTTCAAACCGGGAGGGACGCAGGAACAAGGCACGTAGGGCGGACCTGTTTTTTAGGTTCGCGGGCGGTGGTCGACGGGTGATGAAAAGCCGCCGACCTAAACAACGGGTCCGCGGCACACCGCACACAGGAGGATACTTTCATGAATCTTGAGGACATTGAATCGGCGCTGCGTGAAGCCAAACTTGATGGTTGGTTGTTCTATGACCACCACCGCCGCGATCCCATTGCCTATCGCGTCCTCGGTATCAACCCCGTGATGTGTACTCGCCGCTGGTATTACCTCGTTCCCAGCGAAGGGGAGCCGGCAAAGCTGGTGCACCGGATTGAGGCTCACAACCTCGAGGGGCTGCCCGGCACGGAGGAGCGGTATTCTTCCTGGCGCGAGCAGCGCGAAGGGGTTAGCCGGCTGCTGCACGGCAGGCAGCGCGTCGCCATGCAGTACTCAGCCCTGAACAACATTCCCTATGTGGGGCTGGTGGACGCGGGCACGGTGGATCTGGTGGAGAGTTGCGGCGTGAACGTGATTTCATCGGCAGACTTAGTACAGCAGTTCGAGGCGAGATGGTCCGAGGAGCAATGGCAGTCACACCTCGCGGCCGGCCAGGTGGTGCACAAGGCCATACGAGCGGCGTTTGCGGCCATTCGCACGGCTGTGAGTACCGGCAAGGAGATCAGCGAATTCGATGTGCAGCAGGAAATGGTGCGAGTGTTTGAGGCCAACGGCATCATCGCCGATGAGCCTCCCTGCGTAGCGGTGAACGCTAATTCCGCCGACCCACACTACTCCCCTTCTCGCGAAAAGTCGCTCGCCATCCATGCTGGAGACCTGGTGCTATTGGACGTGTGGGGCAAAGAGAACAAGCCCGGTGCGGTTTATTTCGATATCACTTGGACCGGCTATGTTGGCGACAAGGTTCCCGAGCAATATTCCAAGGTTTTCGACGTGGTCCGCGAGGCACGCGACGCGGCCATCACCCTGGTCCAGAATGCCTTGCAGTCGGGGCGCGTGCTTTGCGGGTACGAGGTCGACGACGCGGCGCGAGAAGTGATCGACCGGAGGGGGTACGCCACCTTCTTTGTTCATCGAACCGGGCATTCTATTGGTGAGGATGTGCATGGCAACGGCGCCAACATGGATAATTTTGAAACCCACGACGAGCGCCGGATCATCGCCCGCACGTGCTTTTCCATCGAACCGGGGATTTATTTGCACGAATTTGGCATCAGGAGTGAGGTGAATGTTTACACCGGCGCCCGCGAGGCTTGCGTGACCGGGGACATTCAAACGGAGATCGTGCCCATCCTTGCCGCGCCCTGATAAGGTGTGTTAGGTTGAATAATTGTAAGTCGGCTCCGAGAATTTAGAATCTAGGAGTCCGAGCGGAAGGCGCAGTTCCTTCTTCGAAAATCCCAGTAATATGGCAAACAAAGCAGCACAAGAAAAGACTTCCGGCCCTGCTCAACCCAGCTTGGCCACGTTGGTCCGCTTATGTGTGGCGGCGTGGATCGTTCCCGGTCTTGGCCACTTGCTGCTCGGCCGGAGGTGGCGTGCGGTGATCCTCTTCGTAGCGATTGTGACGATGTTCCTGATGGGCATCGCCATGCAGGGCGAGTTCTTCAGTACCAATACAGGATCTTATCTTCAGACACTCGGATACTTCGGGGAGTTGTGTGTGGGCTTGGCGATGCCGGCGGCACGCTTCTTCGGCTACGCCGGAGGCAATCCACTCTTTGTGAGCGCTGACTTCGGCACGGCCTACCTGGTGGCGGCCGGCATGTTGAATACTTTATCAATTCTCGATACCTATGATATCGCCATGGGGCGCAAGCCCTAAAGGCAGTTAAGAGTGACGAGTGATAAGCGACGAGCAGACAGACGACGAAACTGGAAACTGGAAGCTCGAAATTGGAAACTGGAGATTTGAAACCCGCCCCGATTATCGAGTCTCGATTTTCGAATTTCGGTTCTTGATTGCACGTCACTCGTCACTGATCACTAGGTTCTAATATGGTTGTTTCACATTTTCCCGCGATGCTTTTGTTTTCCTTCCTCGTCTCCGTTGTTTTCGGAGTTCTGAGCAAGAATACCCCGCGCGAAAGGTTTGTGTACGGAGTCAAGGTTTTTGGAGCCTTTGTGGGCGTGGCGTTGGCGCTCGGTTGGATCATGTACGCTGTACCCTAACCCCTTAGCCATAAAGTCCCTCGCCATCCCGACTTGGCTTGACTTCGCCACAGACCGGCCTTAGAGTAGCCGTCACTGCAAGAGGTATCGTCCGCCCAGCGCCCGTTCCTCGCGAGGTGGAGTGCACACTCCTGATGCAGAGGCCACCGACATGATTTTCTTGGAAAGCACATCGGCGTTCGTCACCTTCTTGGCCATCGCGGTCTTTGGTTTTGTTTTTGTAGTTACCAGTGCCGTCCTCGGTGACGTGTTCGACCATGGTGACATAGGCCACGACGCCGACGGCCACGGCGCGGGCCCCAGCATCCTCAGCAGCCGCATCCTGAGCGTCTTCGTCACGGCGTTTGGCAGCTTCGGCGCCCTCGGGATCCACGCCGGGTATGGAGTCGGCGTGAGCACGGCGATGGGCTTCGGCGGAGGCGTGCTCTTCGCCGGGGTAATCTACGTATTCGCCAGCTTTCTTTACAGCCAGCAAGCTACCAGCCACGTTCGGACGAGCGACCTGGTGGGCAACACGGCGCAGGTGAGTGTTGCCATTCCCAAAGGGGGAGTGGGCCAGGTGCGGTGTACGCTGGGTGACACGGTGGTGGAAAAGGTGGCGCGCGCGACGAGTAACGAGGAGATTCCCGTCAACGCGCTCGTGAAAATCAATAATATTGTCGGCGATGTGGTCCTGGTGGACCGCGCGGAGTAGGAAGACAGATACTGTAAATTGGAAACTAGAAACTCGAAAATAGAATCTGGAAACTTGAAATTGGAAACTGGAAAATAGAAACCCCTCACTCATTTCGAATTCGAGTCTCTAATTTTCAGTTTCGAATTTCCAGTTTCGCGCTTCTTCATCCGATTGATCGTCACTTTTCACCCGTAGCGCGATACTTCCGTCCAGGAGGATTCTCATGGAGCATTTTTCGCCCGCCATAATCATCATCGCGGCTGCTGCTGCCGTTGCGCTTCTACTCGCCATTTCCCGTTTTGCCAAGAACTACATCAAGGTGCCGCCCAACGCGGTGGCAATCTTCAGTGGCCGCAAGCACAAGTTGGCGGACGGCCGCATTGCGGGCTACCGCATGGTGCGAGGGGGCGCAGCGTTTCGCTGGCCATTGCTCGAGCAAGTAGATTACCTGTCCCTCAACGTTTTCACCATTCCTCTCGAAATCAAGCGCGCCTATACGCTCAAAGGTGTCCCGATTTCCGTGAAGGCCGTAGCCAACGTGAAGATCAAAGGCGACGACATCTCTTTGTCGGCGGCCGCGGAACGCTTCCTGGGCATGACGCATGACACCATCCAGAAGGTGATCTTTCAAACCTTGGAAGGGCACCTGCGCTCAATTCTGGGCACACTGACTGTGGAAGAGGTGAACAGCGATCGCTCCAGCTTTGCCCAGAAGCTGACTTCCGAGGCGGCGCTCGACCTCGAGCGCATGGGTATTGGCGTTGACGTCTTGACGATTCAGGACATCAGCGATGAGGAAGGCTATCTCGATGCGTTGGGCAAAAAGCGTACCGCGGAAGTCAAGCGCGACGGGACCATTGGTGAGGCAGAGGCTACCCGCGACGCGAAAATCAAATCCGCGGTGGCGATGCAGGAAGGCGAAAAAGCGAAATTCGACGCCGACGCCAATATTTCCAACGCCCAACGCGACTTTGCGGTGAGGCAGGCGCAATACCAGGCTGAAATTGAGATGGAGAAGGCCAAGTCCGCGCAGGCCGGTCCGTTGGCGGAGGCGAAGGCCAAGCAGGCGGTGGTGGCGGAAGAAGTGCGTGTGGAGAAGACTCGTACGCAGGAACAGATTGCTGTTCAGGAGCAGGAAGTTCTGCGCAAGCAGCAGGAGCTTGAGGCCACTGTCATCAAGCCGGCAGAAGCCGATCGGCACGCGGCCATTTTGCGGGCAGAGGCCAAGAAACAGGCGGCGATATTGGAAGCAGAAGGCCAGAAGGCCACACAGATCGCACTCGCGGAGGCGCAGCAGGAAAAGCTGAAGCAGGAAGGTCTAGGACGCGCGTCGGCGGTGGAAGCGGAAGGCCGCGCGGAAGCGGCGAAAATCGAAGCCATGGGACTCGCCCAAGCGCGCGCTATTGAAGCACAAGGATTGGCGGAAGCGCAGGCCATCTTGAAGAAGGCAGAAGCGTGGCGGCAATTCAACGATGCTGCCAAGTTGCAAACGCTACTCGAAAAGCTGCCCAGCGTGCTGCAAGCGTCGGCGGGAATCTTTGGCGCTGTGGCCGCTCCGCTCGGCAACATCGATAAGGTGGTGGTGATTGAGCAAGGTAACGGAGCGGGGGCCAACGGCACCGGCGGCATCGGTCGCATCGCGCAATCGGGGCCCGCGCTGGTCTTCTCCCTGCTTCAGCAACTTCAGGCGCTGGGGCTGGATATTCCCACGGTGCTAAGGCAGCTCGGTTTGGACGAGAAGTTGATCGCGCCGGCGCAGCCGGTGGTCGTCCGTGTGGAAGAAAGTACGGATAAGAAGTAGACGGCGAGCAAGTTCATTCTCCCATTGTTCCCCGGCAGTTCGGTTCGCCTCGATTCAATTTGCCCGAAGGTAGAGTCTATGCCGAGCTTTAAGCTTTCTTCCGCGCTGCACGATACGGACGCCGAGGTGCTGGCCATCCATTGCAGCGATCACCGGTTCCAAGCCGGATTTTACGAGTTTCTCAACATCATCTTGAAGCTGGATGAAAACTACGATCTGCTGGTGCTTCCGGGCGGCCCGCAATGCTTGACCTTTGTGGAGTATTTGCCGAAGTTTTCCTGGGCGGGCTGGAAATGGTTCCGTTATTTGGTGGACGCGCATGACCTGAAGCGCTTGATCCTGATACAACACCAGGATTGTAGCTGGTACAAGTCATTACCTCTGCACTTACACTCCTCCCCGGAACCGCGCGAGCGCCAGGAACAGGATCTTCAGCGCGCGCGAACGGCGCTGGCCAAAGAGCGGCCTGAGCTGAGCATCGAGCTTTACTACGCCGGCTGGGATGCGAACCGGCACATCGTTATTGATTCGGTTTCTAGCTGATGCGGTCGCAACTATGAATCGCGCGCCTAGGTTGGACGCAGCGAGGTGGGTTCCGTAATACTCCGGCTAAGGGTTTTATATGACGACGGAACAAAGGGGCTGAGGAAACTCGAGAATGCGCTTACCTTCGAGGCCCAATTGCTCGACCGGCATGAGCGGCTGGACGAAGAACGCCACGCGCGCATCGACGCTCAGCTTGAAGCCCTGGCTGGAATTGTCGGGGCAGCTCGCCGACCGCCAACTCATAACCCAGGCGTCCTTTCATCGGCTCACCGAGCAAATTGACCGTTTCCTGCGCGGTCGGTCCGGCAATCGCGGACAGCGGCAAGACTAAACCAGTACTATGGGCCGGGGCAGGTGTCTTGCAGTGTTCCCCCCAGATCTTCTTTCTGGATTTCCAGCCTGGCTCGCGGAGCCCCGCCGCTGCCTGATCGGGTGATGTGGAAGACATAGATCGTTTCATGGTCATCATCTGGCCACGCACTCAGGGATGCCGGATTGCCCCCATAGGACTGGAGCATTTGCCGCGCGAACTCGTACAACATCAGGTGTTCCCAGGCTACAAAGATGAGCGAGTGGCCATAGGCGGGCTGCAGCAATGCCTGCTGGAGTGCAGCAATTTGCTGGTGTCCAAGCTGAGTATTCACCGCCATCCCGAGACGGATTGCGGTCGGCTCAAGGGTTGCCAGCGGCCTCACATAGGAGTAAATCGGCTGCTTTTGACCGTCAGCCACTTGCACACTGGGATTCGGTGCATAGAGGAAATCCGGCTTACCAAAGCGTCCGATGAACAGGGAGGGTAGCGCCAGCGCCCGGTTCAGTCCCTTGCACGTCAATTGGCCCAGGCGCTCTGGCGGTTTCTCGCCATGCCTCACGAGAACGATGGTCTCGCCATTATCCTGCGGCGTTCTCGCGGCACAGGAGGCGAGGCTTCCGAGGGAGCAAGCCATCACCAGGCTCATGCTAAAGAAACGCCGCAGAGAAGCTGACCGTTTCATTGGATAGCTCCTCATGCTGATCTAAGCGATTAGTCGGCGCTAGCCCAGAAGCGGCAGCGCCGTTGAAGCGCGTCAGGGACGCCGGGACTCCGCTCATTCGCCCTGCTTCACCGGGTGGAAATGGGGTGAGAGAACCAGCGTCACCCTCGCCAGATTGAATGAGTCCAGGATGTCGTCGCCTTTGCCCAGCCTGCCGCCGGAAAACACTGCCCACATGACTTTGCCGTCGCGGCTGATCCACTTGGTGGGGAAGTCCACTCCCAAGGATTCGCGCTCTCCGAACCCGCCCCAGTTCTGGTAATCGTCGATGGTCGTCCAGGGACCCCACGGTTCTGGCGCGTCGAACAGTCCTGTTTCCCCCACCGTGCCGCCTTGTGCGGAGGCAATGTAGCGCTCGATTCCAGCGTTGTAGACGACGTGGGTGATGCCGCGGCCATCGGGATCGACGAAAACGGGCCGCGCGGCCGCCAATTCCTTCGCCCAACTTGGGCCTGGACCGGAGTAGTACTCGTAGCCTCCCGGTCCATCCGGAGGCGCCTGAAGACGATCGGCGGGCACCCGCACGAGATACGTTGAATTGTTCTGCCCAACCATGCGCCAGTATTGATACACATACTCGTCCCGGGCGTTGCTATCGTCCTGGGCAAAATTGAGGAAGGAGCACCAACGCACATCGTACTGGGGCGGACCCAACTTCCATGATGAGCGGGTCCAACTCGCGCCAAGATCATCGGACCACGCGAGCCAATGCTCCGGCCGGCGGGGGTTTGGGGCGCAGTGAGCGAAATTCGCGGCGCTCTCATTGAACCAGCTACTGACCCAGGCATAGAGCGTGCCGCCGACAGCAATCATGCTGACGGGCTTACCGCAGAACAGCGCCGGATGCTCGGCATATTGCGGGTAGAAACCCCAGACGTCCACGCCTTTGATGTCGGGAGGCTCACCGAGAATTCTCGCAAAACCCAGACTGACGCGGCCGGCGTTGTCGCTGGCGCCACTGAAGCCACCCCCATCTCCCCACCCGGTGTAGACGTTGCCATCCTTCGCCCAGGTCACGGGCCACAAGTCGCTGCCGCCCTTGCCCGGAGTGTTTGCCCGTCGAATGAGATGCGCGAAATCCCAGTCGGCGCGCCGAATGACCGGGCTCGGCAGGTACGGGGACCTGCTCTGCGCGTGCACTGGGATTCCTGCCGCGGCGATACTCAGCAGGAGCCATATCTGGACGTATTGATTCGTTCGGAATGATGCGAGTATAGGTCAACCTCTTCGAGAGCCGGTGGAATGATGGGGCTCGCCCCCGCCAGTTGACAGACAGTGCCATGGTACGCAACAACGAAAGAACTGGGAATAGCTTCTCGTCCCGATCAAGCGATAGGCGTCAGAAACGTCGGGACCTCGGGATGGGCAAGCCCCTTGAGTACGGCAATTTTGGTAATGTCGCCCGCACCGAGCCAGACCACACTCGCCGCGATGACCACCTTGGCGCCGTGGAAAGAGGCCGTGAGCTTTACCGCTTGGTCTTTGGGACAGGTGAAAACCGCGCTAGCTTTGCCTAGGCCATCGGTGGTGGCAGAGCTCGGGATGACGCTGGCCCCCTTCGCACTGAAATCAATGGTGCGGTTCGCCGTCGGTGACGTCGACCCGGCATTCGCCGTCAGTTCGACAGAAAGCGTGATCTTGTAGCGGCCGGTGGCCGCGTCGAGCGGCCCCGTGACTGCCGTATACCCGTTCAGCCGGAGTCCCGCAAATGGGGTCCTACCGGGCATCTTGGTGCCCGACGTTGTCGTGCTGTTCGTTTCGCTGGTGATGGCGATCGCGTGACCGGCTGCCCTTTCCTGACCCAAAAGGTCTTTCTTGAGCTGCGCCATCGTCCACGGATCGTAGGCGGTGTAGGCGTCTGAAACATCGCGCCCGTGGGATCCAGAGCCCCGATTCACGCACCAGACCCCGTTGTAGAATTTCGCCTTGTTCGGCGCCTGGTCAATGTGCAGGAAGTAGCCGCCGTTGCGCACGGGAATCCCATCCATATCCGCCTGGAAGCGGTGGTAGTTGGTTGCCGACATCATGAACTCGAAATCAAGCGACTGCGCCGCCGCGGCTTTGGCAAGGTTCTTCTCATTGAAATCTCCGCAGATCTCGAGACCGCATTTCAGGTTGCGGACTTCGAAGAGCGGGGACTCGGTGCCGCGGACGAACTGTGTGTCCTCGGTGCATCTGTCGATGGTGCCGTCGTTCATGACCTTATCGTAGTTCCCCAGCATCCGGCCCGCGTAGAAGACGGGAACGCTGGAACGCCCTTCGTAGATCAGATCCACCTGCTTGCCTTGGCGGTTCGCGCGCACGGGGCGGGCCGCGCGCCGGCGCCAGGTGACGGAGCCGGGAAGAATCACCGTGTGATTGAACCGGTCGCTCAACATCAGCAGCTTGCCGTATAACCCATCGCGCTCCTGTTCGGAGTACAGTTCCAGATGTTCGCCCCCGTCCACAGACTCTATCTTCTTGGTGAAATAGTATTCGGGCACGGCAAAAAAGCCGAGCCAGTCTTTCAGATGCATTTGGGCCGCGGCTTGAGCGATGTTCCTGGAGGCATCGTTGAGCTTGTCCGTGAACTGGCCGATCTTTTCGGACTGCTTCAGCTTCGCAATCACATCCAGGGTGTCAAACGGGTAGTACGATAGGAACACGTTGCCAGGCATGAGAGCCTCCCGAAATTGCGTTCCGCTGGCCACGCCAGCAGGTATCTAACAATCTTCGTCGACGGCGCTAAGAGTGGGGCGAGTCAACCCGCTTGCCCACCAGGCGGCGCCCGCGCAAAGCGTCGGCGCGGGCCAGCCTTCAGATGATGCCGCCGCGTCTCAAACCTTCGCGAAGATCGGGTACCTTGGAGATTTTCCCGATTTAATCGTAAGCCGGTATTTGCGTTATGGGGTTCCCGCCCATTGATAATATACATATGACCATCGCTGAGGGCAATCGTCAGCGGCGTTTGCAGCGCCA
>CAZCVY010000082.1:26537-28406 GCA_964501985.1 uncultured Acidobacteriota bacterium
GGTATATCCCGTATTGACAACGCAATGGTCGCTGAGTATTTTCATTGAATGTTGTGCTGCGCAGCGCCCGCCATCGCAAGTCTACTCCCCGTCCCGGATTGGAGAATCCGCGAGGAGTACCGTCGAACCCATATCCTGATTGTGGATGATTCCGATGACGACCGCGAGATGTTCGCCCACTTTCTCTCTCGGCAGGGATATCGGGCGAGTAAAGCGCGCGACGGGAGAGACGGCCTCCATAAGGCCATCGAACTCCAGCCCCAACTTATCCTCTTGGACCTGTGGCTCCCGATCATCAGCGGTTGGGATGTCATGCAGCACCTCAAAACCGACGAAAGAACCCTGCACATTCCGGTCTTGGTGATAACGGCTCACAGTTCGATCCAACCCTGGGACTGCGACGGGTTCCTTTTGAAGCCTTGCCCGCTTGATCAGCTCGCCGGAGAGATCGCTAGGGTCCTCGCAGGACCTCGCCAGAAGGAAATGTAGCTTCCTGAATTCAGCCTGCCGTCGATCCCGTCATTCCGGATTTCATCGTACCAGCCAGAGCAAACGGATTTCAGGTGGAACGGCGCCAGGAAGGTGTGAAGTAATTAAAGGCATTTCACGCAAAGGTGCAAAGAGGCCAAGCCCGCAAAGTAAACAAGGCGGTTTTAGCGGCCCGTCTTTGCGCCTTCGCGTCCTTGCGTGAGATTGTTTATTTCTTGACACGTTCGAGGTACCCTTCTCATTACAATAACTGACCGTCTCCCGCCCTTAACTGCTACCTGATGACAGCCGGAATGATGGAAGAAAGCGGCACATCCTTGGGGGCGAGCGGCTGAGGGCCGTAGCCCAGGCGGACCACCACCAAATCGAGCGAGGGGACGACAAAGCAGCGGTTGGTGGCGAATCCGGAAAAAGCGAACGCGTCTTTGGGGGCATTCTCACAAAGCTTGCCCACCGCGTTAACCCAAAACGTATATCCATAGCTGGGATTAAGAGTCTGTGAACTGTGCGTGGCGAGATCGACCCACCACTTCGGCACGAGCTGTTTGCCTTGCCACACGCCACCGTGCAGCGTCAAGTACCCCAGGCGCGCGAGGTCGCGAGCGGAGAGGTGCAGCCCGCTGTGTGCGTTCGTGTGCGGGCCCAGGTTTCCACCGCCCCCTTCATTATCCCAACCGCCATTCTCGATGCCGATGGGCTCGAACACGCGAGTCCGCATGGCGTCGCGGATCTCCTGGCCCATCACGTTGCGGAAAATCAGCGAGAGATGCGCAAAGCCGGCGTCGGAGTAGTCCCAAGCTTCGCCCGGAGCCGCATACAGCCGGGCCGCCGACTCGCCAAAGCGATTGGGCTGCCGCCCCAAAGCGATCTCAAACTCGCCGCCGCCCTCGATCACTTCGAAACCTTCAATGCCGTGGTCTTCGCCCGGGATGCCGGACGTCATGCTGAGAAGGTGGCGCAGCTTGATCTTCTCCTTGGCCGGATCGCTGAGCGGGTAGCCCTCGGGGATAAACGAGTAAGCGGGGCTATCGAGGTCGATCTGCGCGTCTTTAGGAAGCCGGTGGTTGCGGCTGTCGTCGAGGAGCAAACCGTAGGCAATGCCGGTAGCCGATTTGGTGCCCGACCAGAGATCGAACGTGGTCTGCGCCATGGCGTTGCCGCCCATCCATTCTTTCACCAGGTAACCGTGCCGGATGACCACGAGCTGCCAGGGGCCTCCGTAAAAGGCAAGCTGGATGTTTCCGACTCTCGCCAGTTCTTTGGGGTCCATTTCACCCAACCGGCGCACTTCCTCGTCGTTCCGGCAACGCCGCCAGCCGCCTGCGGACTCCGAAGGAGGATAATAGGTTTCCGATTGATCTGCGGCGCGGCTCCCCTCCG
>CAZCVY010000083.1:0-27735 GCA_964501985.1 uncultured Acidobacteriota bacterium
AATTTTGCCGTATGAACCGAGATCGGAAGGCGGTAGCTGCTGCTACCGCACTCCAGGCCACCGCGGCGCGTGGGTGCCTGTTTTGGGGGGGCTACTTTCCCACGATCTCCTGAATCTTGGCGACGAGGATGTTGGGGTCGTAAATGGGCTTCTCTAAATAGCCGTTGGCGCCGGAGGCGGCGAGAAGGCGCTGGCGGTCGCCTTCCATGGCGTGAGCAGTGGCGAGCAGAATGGGCAGAGACTTCCCCTCGGGCACTTGGCGAATCAGTTGCGCGATTTCCAATCCATCGACCGGTCGGCCCTTATAGCGGCAATTGCGCAGCGACACATCCAGAACCAGGGCGTCGAATGCCGAGCTTGCGACCTGTGACAATATGGCTTCCACGTCTTCATTGAAGCTGACTTGGAAACCGCCGGCTCGTTCCAGCGCCATGCGATAGAACTTGGCGACCAACGGGTTGTCTTCCACTACCAGAATGCGAAGCATCGTGATTCCGTCAAAATGGGTGGCCGCTGGGACTAGCCAATCGCCGCTGGCTTGGCCAGGAGCAGAGACAGCTTTTTCATTCAAGATTCAAAATTCGAGATTCAAGACTCGAAGCCCAAGATCTGAGATTCACGAGTCGAAGTGCAAGATGCAAGCTTCAAGGATTGGAGTTTAGATTCAAGATACCAATTAGATTCAAGATGCCAAATTCACGATTCGAGGCCGTCCTGAGCGTTTGATTTCGGCGGCGCTCCTGGCTTTGACCCATGCAGAACCTCCTCGAGTCGCGTCAGGAATCGGTCTCCGTCCAGGGGTTTCTGCCAAATCTCCGGCGTAACCTGCAGCAGGGAGAGCCGCTCACGAACATCCGCCGGATCGTATCCAGTGATCATAAAGCAGTAGATCTCACGAATCAACGCGCCGGTTTGGAGTTGGGCGATCAGGTCGGCCCCGTCTCCGAGCTCCGCTCCCGGCCGCTGAGGCAAGGCCAGATCGACGATAACCACCTGGGGCCGAAATCGGCGCGCGGCATCGAGGGCGTCGTCGGCAGTGGCCGCCGTCAGAACATAATAGCCGTGCTTCGTCAGCAAGGTCTTAAAGTAGCGGCGAAATTCCGGATCGTTATCGACCACGAGGGTCCTTACGCCATTCTCGTCCCCCGCCGCCAGCAGGGCTTCCTTGCCTTTCACATGCACAACGTCGTCTTGTTCGCGCTGTACGGGCAGGGAGAACGTCACCGTGGTTCCGCAACCCGCGCCCGCGCTCCAAAGCTTGATGCGACCGCCCATCATTTCCACCAGGCTGCGGCAGATGGAAAGCCCCAGCCCGCTGCCCCCTTGCTGACGAGTAAAGGTGCTGTCCAACTGGTGGAACTTTTCGAACAAGTGCTGTTGCTTTACCGGAGCAATGCCGATGCCGGTATCCTGAATCTCCAACTCGACAAAGCCGCGTTCGGGAAAGGAGCGTGCGCGCAGGGTGATCCAACCCTTGTCCGTGAACTTGACCGAGTTACCCAGCAGATTGATGAGGATTTGCTTGGCACGAGCGGGGTCCGCCATCACCGGGGGCAGCGGCGTCGCCTCGGTTTCATCGATAAACGTCAGATGTTTGGCCGCCGTCTGGACGCCCACCACGGCTTTGGCGTCCTGAATCACCGGCTTCAGGTCGACGACCTCCGGCGCCAGGCGCATTTTACCCGCCTCAATCCTGGCGACGTCCAGCAGGTCGTTGACAATTGAAAGCAAGTGTTCGGCGCTGGAATAGACGTCGCGAAGAAGTTCGCGCTCCTCGTCGCGGCTGTCGCAGAGGCCATCGAGAATAAGGCGTGAGAATCCGAGGATGGAATTGAGCGGGGTACGCAACTCGTGCGAGGTGGTCGCCAGGAACTCGGTTTTGACGTGGCTCAACTCCGCCAATTCGAAGTTGGCCCGTTCCAATCTCCGGTTCAATTCGCGCAGGTGACGAATGCTCTCCTGGAAATAGGACTCGCACATCATGTTCAGGTCGACGTTCAGTATCTTGTCCAGGGCAAGACGGGTAGCTTCCAGTTGCGCGGGCTGGGAATGCAGGACCTCACCCAGGCTTTCCTGAAGGTGGGTCCGCACGACCCCCATGGCGCTGATCATGTAGCGTTGTGGCAGGCCGATCAGCACGTGGCGTACGCCGATCTTATACCGCTCGGCGGCGTAATTCTCGTCAAAGGGGCCATGAAACAACCGCTGCGCATAAACTTGCAAGGTGCGCTTCAGGCGGTCAATCTGCTCCTGGCCTCCGGTGAAGACTTTAACCGCTTCCGGATGATGGGTTATCTGATCGTAAAAGCGCTCCGACATGGCCGGAAGGTGGGGATCCATGCGCGCGCCGACAGCCTGAAGCGAGCGAGCGTCATCCTCGCTGAAGCCGACGTACCGCCTCATTTCCTCGAAGAATGTTTCGGGCTTTCTGGTCACCTTTTTTGCCTTATGATAAACTTAGCGGCTGAGTCCCACTGAAAGGGAAGTATCATACCATTGGACCGGGCACGGCTAAAACGTCTTTTGCGGTTTCCTCCCACCTTCCACCAGAACTTGGTCGTACTGGTGGCATCGCTGTGCGGGATCGTCCTGTTGGTGGGCATGGAAGGCTATCGGCATGGCGTGACGCTGACGCTGGGCCTGGCAGTGGCGTTGCTTGCTGCACTCTCCGCTGCGACGGGGACGCTCATCTACCAGGAGCGGCAATCCTGGGCAATCCTCGGGGAATTGCGCGCGGCGCTCAGCAAGATCGCCCCCAGCTATCCCCCCCTGGTTCAGATCGTACCACCCGCCAACAGCACGCAGGCGCTGGAAACGGAAATTCGCTCTCTCACGGAGAATTGGCGCCAGTTCTGCGATCACTGCCAGCGCGTCCACGATACCGAAATGGTTCAAGCCGAGCACTTGGCGACCATGGGAGAACTCGCGGCGGGCGTCGCGCATGAAATCCGCAACCCGCTGGCGGGCATCGCCGGAGCGATCGAGATTATCAGCAAGGACTTTCCCAAGGATCATCCCGACCGCGAAATCCTGGATGATCTCCGGGAGGAAGTACGGCGCATCGAGAAAGTGTTGAACGATCTCCTGACTTACGCACGCCCCAAGCCACCGCAATTTGGCATGGCGGATTTGAAGGACACGGTGGCGCGTACATTGCAGCTTGCCCGCCAGCAGATCGGGAGCAAGAATGTGGAATTCTCCATTCAAATCCCATCACCCCTCCCGCGTTTCCGCATGGACCCCGAACAACTTCAGCAGGTTTTGCTCAATCTGGTTTTGAATGGAATCCAAGCGATTGACCAAGAGGGTAAGATAACAATTCACGCCAGCGTGGTAGGCGGCTCGGGCGCGCCGAATCGATCCAATTCCGTCGAAATTGCCGTCAGCGATACGGGGAGCGGAATTTCCCGCGAGCAGCTCGAGAAGATCTTCCGGCCTTTTTATACCACCAAGCGTGGGGGAACCGGTTTGGGGCTCTCACTCTGCCGGCGCATCATCAGCCAGCACGGGGGGACGCTTGCGGCGGAAAGCGAAGTCAATAAGGGAAGCAGGTTCATCATCCGCATCCCTATGCGCGAGGCCGTGGAGGAAGTGCAGATGCTGGCCAGGGGCTAGTGACAGGGGTTACGGGACACGGGAGCATGGGAAGCGGGCTTCTGCTCCGACTTGCAGTCGCGAATCCAAAGAATCAAAAACTCGGACCTGGGGATTCGAATGTTGCACGCATGCCTAATTGCCAATCCGTGGTTATGCCCCCCGATTCGCGTATCCCGTGCCCCATATCCCGAGGTTTCAACCTATGCCTAGCGAGAAAGTTCTGATCGTAGATGATGAAAAGCTGATCCGCTGGTCGGTGCGGCGCCAGTTGGAAGAGTGGGGTTACGTTGCCATCGAAGCCGAAAGCGGCACCGGCGGCCTTGCGCAGATCCGGGCGGAAGGGCCTGATCTGATTCTCCTCGACGTGCGGCTGCCGGATTTGAGCGGCATCGAAGTCCTCCGCGAAATCAAGCAGAACAACCTCTCCATTCCCGTCATCATGATCACGGGTGACCCGCAGCTCGACGACATCAAGACAGCCATAAAACTGGGCGCGCTTGACTTTATCAAGAAGCCGCTCGATTTCGATGAGCTGCAAATCACCCTGGCCAACGCCATCGACCGGTCGCGTCTGCGCTCCGAACGCGACAGCCTTCGCGACGAGGTACGGAAACGCTCCGGCTACCACGAAGTGGTGGGGAAATCACCCCGCATGACGGAGTTGATGGCCTTTGTCCGCAAGGTGGCGATCAGCGAAACCTCCACCGTGCTCATTCAGGGCGAGAGCGGCACGGGGAAGGATCTGGTGGCGAAGGCGATCCATTACGACAGCGCGCGCGCCGAAAAGCCCTTTGTCGCCATCAACTGCTCGGCCATTCCCGAAACCTTGATGGAAGCTGAGCTTTTCGGGCACGAGCGCGGCGCCTTTACGGACGCCAAGGCGCAGAAGAAGGGGCTGTTTGAAGTCGCCGACGGCGGCACTCTCTTCCTCGATGAAATTGGGGAACTGTCCACCTATCTGCAAGCAAAACTGCTGCGGGCCTTGGAGGAGCAAACCATCCGCCGCATCGGCGGCGTGAAAGACATCGGAGTGGACATCCGGGTCATCGCCGCCTCCAATCGCGATCTGGAGCAAGGCGTACGGGACGGAACCTTTCGCCAGGATTTGTTCTATCGGCTCAGCATCATTCCTATCTTCATTCCCCCGCTGCGTCATCGCAAAGAAGATGTCCTGCCGCTGGTCGAGTTTTTCATCGAGCGCTACAATTTCCGCTTTCGAAAGATGGTGAAGGGTATTACGCAGGAGACCCGCGATTTGCTGCTGCAATACGATTGGCCAGGCAATGTGCGCGAATTGAAGAACGCGGTGGAGCGCGCCATGATCCTGGAGGAGTCGGATTATATTCGCCCCACGTACCTGCCGATTCAGGTGTCGGGGCAACCGCTCGGATACGACAACACCATGTCCGTCGGCGTGGCGGAAGGGGAGTTCACGGGTACTCCGCTCATGGTCACCAGCACCGCGGCGTCGTGGCGGCCACTGCCCACGGGAAGGATGATCCCGGTGCTCGAACTGCCCAAGCAGGGTACCTCTCTCGAAGAAGTGGAGCGCGAATTGGTGGGCCTCGCGCTTAAACAAACCGCCGGCAATCAGACGCACGCGGCCAAACTGCTGGATATATCCCGCGACGCCCTGCGATATAAGATGAAGAAATTCGGATTCGATGCGGATGCTGAGACCTAGAAAGGAATTAGGCTCGCGTTGGCCGGAACATGGTTCGAAGCATTCATGTGTGTTGTTCGGATGCTCGCGCCGACCGTATCGCATTCACTGGTCGCGCATCTGAAACTGTAGGCGGCTTCACGGGCCCGCGGCAGTTGTCCCCTGAATGCTCACCATAGATATACCAAGGAGAGCCCATGGCATTGCTGCGCGATTCGGATGTGGCGGAAATCCGCGAGAGACTTGAGGGGATGGCGAACCCGGTTACGCTGGTTCACTTTACCCAGGAACTCAACCTCGAATACGGCCGCGAAGCCAGGCAGTTGCTCGAGGAACTCACTCAACTCTCCGACAAGCTTTCCCTCCAGACTTACGACTTTCTGCTCGACAAAGAAAAGGTCGCTGAATACGCCATTGACAAAGTTCCCGCCACGGCCATTCGGAACGGCAAGGATTATCGCATTCGCTTTTTTGGCCTGCCCGCGGGGTTCGAGTTTGCGGCCCTGCTCGATGCGATACTGGGGGTCTCGGCGGGCGATTCGGGATTGAAGGCCGAGAGCCGCGAGAAGCTGGCCCTGCTTACCCAACCGCTTCACCTCCAGGTATTCACCACTCCCACTTGACCTCATTGCCCGCCAGCCGTGCGCCTGGCATACCAGTTCGCGATGGAGTCCGACCTTGTTCGAGCTGATGGCATTGAAGCCACCGAGTTCCCGGACCTCGCCGAAAGGTTCCGCGTTTTCGCCGTCCCCAAAACCATCATCAACGAGCAGAGCTATGTGGAAGGCTCGCTGCCGGAGGGCTTTTTCCTTGAGGCGATATTAAAGAAGTTGGAAGAGAGTTGAAAGTTGAGACCTGAAAGTCGAAGAGTTAAAGAGTCAAAAAGTTGAAAAGTGCGAGCCATTCTGTTTCAACTCTTCGACTCTTTAACTCTTCAACTTTTCAACTGTTCTTCCTCAGTACTTCAGCACCGAATGCACCGCGTACTGGCTCAGTTTCTCGCGGCCCTTCAGCTCGTTCAATTCAATCACGAATCCCATTCCGGCGACGCGTCCGCCCAGTGATTCCACTAGGCGAGCAGTGGCGGCGGCGGTCCCACCGGTGGCCAGCAGGTCATCGATGATCAGCACTTCCTGGCCCGAGCTGATGGCATCGCGGTGAATCTCGATGGCGTCTTTTCCATATTCGAGGCTGTAGGACATGGTGGCCCGCTCGGCGGGGAGCTTATTGGGCTTGCGGGCCGGCACAAATCCCGCGTTTAACCGATAGGCCACGATGGGTGCGAAGATAAATCCGCGCGCCTCAATCCCGATAACTCGGTCGATTTTCTGCGCCAGAAAAGTATTGGCCATGACGTCGACGGCCCAGTGCAGGCCCACCGGATCCTTCAGCAGCGTGGTGATGTCGTAAAAGAGAATGCCCGGCTTGGGGTAATCGGGGATTTCGCGAATCAGCTTTTTGAGATCGATCACAGATCCTCCGCACGAAAGTTTAAAGGGTAGAAGATAAAGGGTAAAGGGGTAAAGGATAAAGGTTAAAGGGTAAACTCTTAATCGCCTTTACGTCCGGCAAGGGAGGAGAACTTCTTTTATCCTTTACCCTTTAAACTTTACCCTTCAAAGTTCCTACCACCCGCCCTCGATAATGAACTCATTGTACCGCGCGTCCACCGGCTCGTCGGATTCATCAACGGTGGTGACGCGCGCGCTGCGCGGCCCTTCGGCCAATTGCCGCTTCAGTTCTTCCAAAGCGATGGGAGTGCCAATGGCGTAGACCTCCACATTGCCATCCCAAAGGTTCTTCACGTACCCGCAGATCCCAAGTTGAGAAGCCCAGCGGTCCGCGAAATAGCGAAACCCGACGCCCTGGACGCGCCCCTTAATCAAGAACTTCTTGGCGATTCTTGCGGCTGTCTTGGCCATAAGCCATAGGTTACAGGGAACAGGTGACAGGTTACAGCAAAAAGCCAAATCTGAAGGGGGGAAGGCTAAAGGATGAAGGTTGAAGGATGAAGGACAACGCCCATCCCCTATTGAAGCGAAATCGCGCTCAATTTTCTCTCCAACCTTCACCCATTAGCCTTCAGCCTTTATCCTTCACCCTTTCCTCCCGCGCTCGCTCGATGCGTTCCATAACTTCGGCGAGCCTGGCCGGGTAGTTGGTGATGAGGCCGTCCACGCCGTCCAGGATCTTACGCCGCATGTGCAGCGGGTAGTTAACCGTCCAGGGGATGACTTGCAATCCTTCCCGGTGAGCGCGGCGAATGAGTCCCCGCGAGGCAATCGCCCAGTGCGGCAGCAGTGCCTCCGCGCCAAGTGCAAGGGCACGGCGAATCGGCAGTAGGCGACCGGAGAAGTCCAACCCCAGCCGCGCTCGTCGGCTCAAATCTCTTGCCTGCTGGAGCGATTGCAGGTCGAAAGATATCACCCGCGTTAACTGCCAAATGCCGGCGCGGTCTATTTCTTGAAGCACTCTTGCGGTTGCCCCCGGCCGAAAGTCCTTGAGCTCGACAAACGCCAGGCACTGCTTCGCTTTGACCCATTGCAGGACTTCCGCCAGCAGGGGTATGCGCGCTCCTGCGTAACGTTCGCGAGCGCGCAGGCGATACCGGCGATTGAACCACGACCCCGCATCGAGCCGCCGCAGTACGCTTGCCCGATGTTCCCATACCCAACCGCTGCCCGAAGTGGTGCGCGCCAATCGCGCGTCGTGAATGACCATCGGAACGTCGTCGGACGAAAGCTGAACGTCGAACTCGACTCCGTCCATACCTTGCCGCCATGCCAGCTCGAACGACGCCACGGTATTCTCCGGCGCTTCGCCCGCCGCGCCCCGATGGCCGATCTTGAGCGGCGGCCACGCGAGCGGCGCAGGACGGTGATCGAGAACACGCTTCAAAATGGGCGACAGAGCATTCACATTAGCTCACACGGGAACAGCCCGCAAACGCCGCGAGCGACGCTTCCCGCTGCGCGGCGGTCCAGCCCAGTTCACGCGCAAAGATCTCCGCCACGGCAGGGGCCGCCTCGCGCAACGAGCAGGCCGCGAGCCAGTTCAAACCGGAGCGGCGCACCATAAAGTCCTCCACGTTCGCCGCCATTTCGTGCCGGATGGCGAACTGGGCCTCGGCCTTGAGCAGCGGTGGAATCCCACCGACCGGCTCGGCAAGTGCGGGGTCTTGGCGAATCGGACCCAGTACCTCGATCCATCGGCCGCCGTACGTCCGAATGATCCGCTCGGCCGTGGGCGCCGCCACGCCGATATTCCTTGCGGTCTCGGTCGCCCTTTTGACGAAATCCTCGAATGGACCCGTATTTCCACCCGGCAGGGAAGTCGTCCGGCTCACTTGCGCGGAGGCGATCGAGACGCCCATCTGCGCAGCAATGCGGTCGACCAGCTTTTCCCCGAGCGCGCGGGCCGTAGTCAGTTTTCCCCCGCAAATGGTGATGAAGTTCTTGACCTGAGATTCCTCGTAAAAGCGATACTCCCGAGTATTGGCGGAAGGGCTGCGGCCGGGCTCAATCGCCAGAGCCCGCAACCCCGCGAAACTGCCCAGCACTTCGCGGGGGTCGAGCGGCTGGCGCAGCACGCGGTTCACGGCGACGAGCAGGTAATCGATATCCGCCTGGTCGGGCTGCACGCTCGCGGCGTCGCCGACAAAGTCCGTGTCGGTGGTTCCCAGCAGCGCGTGGCCGTGCCAGGGTAGCATCAGGAAGATCCGCTCGCCGGGACCGACGGCAACAAACAGGGCGTGATCCGGAGACACCGCCGGCAGGATCACGTGCGTGCCCTTGGTCAGCCGGACGGTTTTTGCTCCATCGAACCCCGGCAGGAGTGCGCGCACATGGTCCACCCACGGCCCGGTGGCATTCACCCAAAAGCGCGCCCCCAGTTCGTGGCGGCGGCCGGTGAGGCGATCCTCGACTTCCGCGGACACGACTCCGGCCGTTGCCCCTGCCACCGAAGTCTTGAATGCACGAATCTCCGCGTAATTCGCCACCATCGCACCGCGCTCGGCGGCAGCCATGATCATTTCCAGCGTCAGGCGCGCGTCGTCGGTTTGCGAGTCGAAGTAAACCGCGGCCGCCCTCAGGTCCCGGGATTCGAGCGCAGGAATCAGCCGCAGCGCTTCTTCGCGGTTCAACATCCGATGGTGGTCGGCGCGGCCCAGATTGCCCAGCAGGTCATAGATCGTGAGGCCCACCCGAATCTTGAGCGGATAGTAGGGATCGCCGCGATAGATGGGGAGGACGAAGGGCAGCGGAACGGCCAAGTGAGGCGCCAAGGCAAGCAAGATGCGCCGCTCGGTGCGGGACTCGTGGACCAGTTTGAAATCGAATTGCTCGAGGTAACGCAGCCCGCCGTGGATCAGCTTCGACGAGCGGCAGGAAGTTCCTGCCGCGAAATCGCGTGCATCCACCAGCGCCACCTTCAGCCCGCGCAACGCCGCCTCTCGCGCCGTCGCCGCCCCATTAATCCCGCCGCCGATTATGGCGAGATCGTAGGTCCGCCCAGCCAATGCGCTCAGGTCTCTCTGCATGTGTGAAGGTCCGCTTCAAAAGGTTAGCACATTTGGAGCGGACTGCGGCTGAGCTGCCCACCGTGGCGCGCGGCGTCTACACATTCTCCGGAATCGTAAACGGCGCCCGGTAGCCCCGATCCTCGCCGCGCAAGTAGCGGTTGGCTTCTTCATCTCCGATCACGCTTTGGGAGTCGGGATCGAACTTCAGCGTGCGCCCCAGCCGGTAGGATGCATTCGCCAAGTGAATCAAAGTGGCCGAGATGTGGCCTTCCTCGATGGGCGCGGGGATGTCCTCCTTCCTGCGCGTGCGGACGCAGAGGATGAAGTTCGCCCAACGGTTGCCGGAACGAGTGGCGCTGGGGCCGGGCTCATTGCCCTCCCCGAGAAAGGTCCGATAGGATTCATATCCCGCCAACGCCATGTACCCCTTCGAGCCATAGACAAGATTCCCGCACATGAACTTCGGTTGTTTAATGTGGGCGTGGCCAGCCGTTTCCGGCAAGGCTCCTGCGCCCGCTCCGAAGCCGGGTAAGCCGATGTCCGCCTCCGTGTTCGTCATCCAGTGGCGAACCTCGAATTCCAGAATCCGGCGCGATCCATCGGGCATGTCGAACTCGAAGGCGCAGTTCAGGACGTTGGGTGTTTCCTGATCGTCTCTGAACATAACGTGCCCGCCGGTGGCCGAAACCTTGTTGGGGAACCCCACGCCGAGCGCCCACCGCGCCAGGTCCATCTCATGCACGCCTTGATTGCCCACGTCGCCATTGCCGGTATCCCAAATCCAATGCCAGTTATAGTGAAAGCGGTTTTTGGTGAAAGGCTTCATGGGCGCCGGGCCGGTCCACAAATCGTAATCAACGCCGTCGGGAACTGCTTCTTCGTTCGCCCTGCCGATAGTATCGCGCCACTTGTAGCAAAGTCCGCGCGACAGGTAAACCTCGCCAATCACCCCCTCCCGAAGCTTGCGCACGCCCTCGATATAGCCCTCGGCGGAGCGGCCCTGCGTTCCGTGCATCACGATGCGATCGTATTTGCGCGCCGCGGCAACCAGTTGGCGGCCTTCCCACCAGCAGTGCGAGCAGGGCTTCTCGACGTAAGCGTCTTTGCCCGCCTGGCATGCCCAAATGCCCATCAAGGAATGCCAGTGGTTGGGTGTGGCGATGGAAATCGCATCGATGGACTTGTCTTCCAGCAGCTTGCGAACGTCTTTGTAGACTTGCGGCTTGGGCATATTCCACCCAGCAATATCCGCAAGCCGTTTGCCGATGACACTATCGTCGATATCGCAAATGGCGGCGACTTCCGCATCCGGAACCTTGCCGAATCCCTTGAGGTGCTCGCCCCCTTGACCGTGCACACCGACCACCGCGATTCGGACCCGGTCATTGGCTCCCCAAACCCGTTGCGGAAGAATGGTGATGCCCCCGAGCGCCGCCAGTCCGGCGCCATTGGCAATGCCCGCTCGCAGAAATTCCCGCCGATTAACTTTGGAATCGCTTTCCATGAGTCCTCCAATCGTTGCAGCGCTGCTTACCCTAACAACAATGGGTTGCAGGGTCAACAGCTCGCGGGTTGGAAGTTGTAGCGCGGATGTCCCGCCCGATGTGGCGGGAGTGTCCCCCTCCCGCCAAAAAATGTGCGGGCAGGATGCCCGCGCTCCCAGCGGGCGAAACGCCTACGCTACCTCCGAATCGAGACTCCATCGACCAAGCGCCAGATTAGGTTTGACAAAACCTTTTGCGCCTCCTGATAATCTTTAGCATCTGGCTTATGCTGCGTGGACGATTGGGAATACGTGCGGTCATGTGTGCGCTGGTGGTGTTGGGCGCGGGGCTGTTCCTTGTGCCGTGCGCATTCACCAGTCCCCCCGCTGACGCCGCGCAGGTGGCGGAGCGGGCCCTCGAACACTCGATCATCATTGACACCCACGCCGACACGCCGCAGGTCATGCTCGATGAAGGTTACGACCTCACCGACCCTGCCAGCCCGTTCATGATCAGCATCCCCAAAATGCGCGCCGGTCACCTGGGCGCCGAGTTTTTCTCCATTTGGGTGGATGTGACCTGGCCCAGGCAGGACCTCATTCATCGCGCCCTGGACCTGATCGACGCTACCGACCAGCAGGTGGCCAAGCACTCCGATGTTTTGGGTCTGGCCGGCACTGCGGATGACATTGAGCGCCTGCACCGCGAGGGGAAAATCGCCATTCTGATGGGAGTCGAGGGCGGGCACGAGACTGAAGGTGATTTGCGCGCCCTTGACATCTACTATCGCTTGGGCGTCCGCTACATGACGCTGACCCACACCAAGAATGACGAGTTGGGCGATTCCTCAGGCGACAAGCCGCACTGGAAGGGCCTCTCCCCGCTGGGCAAGCAGGCCGTGGCGCGCATGAACCAACTCGGGATGATGGTGGATATCTCGCACGTTTCCGACGACACTTTCTACGCCGCCCTCGCCGAAAGCAAGGCACCGCTCCTCGCTTCCCACTCTTCATGCCGCGCTCTGTGCACCGCGCCGCGTAACATGACCGACGATATGATCCGCTCCCTCGCCAAAAACGGCGGCGTCATGGATATCAACTATTATTCCGGATTCCTCAGCCAGGCATTTGCTGACGGGTATGCCAGGATCGAGAAGCAGGTCGAAGCCAAGCTTGCCGAGACGCGCGCGAGTTACGCGAAACACGGCAAGCGCCTCTCGTACATCGACGAAGAACGCATCCAGAGGCAATTGATTAAGGATTTGCCCGTGCCATCTTACACGGTCATCGCCGACCACATCGACCACGCGGTCAAAGTGGGAGGAATCGATCACGTCGGGCTGGGTTCCGACTTTGACGGCATCGACTCGGCGCCTCGCGGCATGGAAGACGTCTCGAAACTCCCTGACTTGGTCCGCGAACTCGCCCGCCGCGGTTATAGCGAGGAAGATCTCGAGAAAATTCTAGGCGGCAATGTCTTGCGCGTCATGCGCCAGGTGGAGAAGGTGTCGCGCCAGATGCAGGCCGGCCGTTGATCTGCGCAGCTTTAGAGTGCGGCAGCTTGCTGCCGCTTTCCGCACCGCGAGCTTGCTCGCGGAGTTTCAGCCGCGATCGCGACTCGCCGCCAGCAAGCTGTCGCGCTCCAAAGCTGCCCAGGCGTAAACTTACCGTCGCCCTTGGGCATGACGTATCACTTTCGGAGGATGTATGAGGAAGCGCGCTATTCCCATTCTGATTGCGGCACTCACCTGGGTGCCGCTGGTCGCCGCCGGTCAAGCCGGACCTACTACCGCGACAACGAAGAAACCCACCAGTTCCACGGCGCATCCGGCCGCGGCGAGAAGCACCGTCTCGCTTCTCCACCCGGCGACGCTCAAGCTGCAGGCCCCTGCTGTTTTCGAAGCAAAGTTCACCACCACCATAGGGGACTTCATTGTTCAGGTCACGCGCGCGTGGGCGCCGCGCGGAGCCGATCGATTCTACAATCTGGTGAAATACCACTTCTTCGATGGGGCGGCGTTTTTTCGCGTGATCGATGGATTTGTGGTGCAATTCGGAATCAGCGCCCGCCCGGACGTTTCCGCGGCCTGGGAAGACGCCAAGATCCTCGACGATCCCGTCGCGCAGAGCAATACGCGCGGAATGCTCACCTTCGCCACTTCCGGCCCGAACACACGCACCACGCAGATGTTCATCAGCCTGGGTGACAACCCGAATCTTGACAGCATGGGATTCTCTCCCTTGGGCAAGGTCACGACCGGTATGGACGTCGTTGACAAGCTTTATAAGGAATACGGCGAGGGCCAGCCGAACGGAAATGGTCCCGACCAGAACCGGATTCAGCATGAGGGAAAGGCTTACCTCGAAAAGTCTTATCCCTTACTCGACACGATCAAGACCGCCATAATCATGCCGCCGGCGGTGCCAAGCAAACCGGCGGCGCCCGCCAGCAAGCCGGCTGCGGGAACGAAGTAAGATCGCAACCGCTGAGGCGCAGAGCAGGTGTAGGGTTCCACGTATCAGGTGTCAGGATCGAATTCCTACTGACACCCGGCACCTTGTTTCTCTCCGTGCGCTCCGCGTCTCCGTGGCGAATCTCTTCCGCGCAGCACTCGAAAAAGTTGGCTTCGAATGGAAGCTTAATCAGAACAGGAGAATTCATGAGCGACCTGAAACCAGGCCAGTATGCAGTGTTTGACACCACTCTCGGCGAGATCACCTGCGAACTTTTCCCCGGCAAGACGCCGGTGACCGTGCAAAACTTCGTGGGCCTCGCAAGCGGAACCAAGGAGTTCGTCGACCCGAAGACCAAGGAGCGCCTCAAGCGCCCATTCTACAACGGCTTGGTTTTCCACCGGGTGATACCTGAATTCATGATTCAGGGAGGCTGCCCGCTCGGCTCCGGCACGGGTGGGCCCGGCTACAAGTTTCAAGACGAGTTTTCGAAGGACCTCACCTTCGACCAGCCCGGGCGCGTCGCCATGGCCAATGCCGGCCCGGGAACCAACGGCTCGCAGTTCTTCATCACCGTAGCCCCCACGGATTGGCTCAATAACCGCCACACCATTTTCGGCCAGGTGGTGAAGGGCCTCGACGTGGTCGACAAAATCGTCAACACCCCGAAGGGTTCGCAGGACCGCCCCAAGACGCCCGTGGTAATGAATTCCGTGAAGATTGTAGAAGTGAAGTAGGGGCAAAAAGCCCGCGCAGCACGGGATCAGTCGGGTCCTGATTTGGACGTCACGCCGCCATCTTGTCGGCGTCGGTCCTGGCTGGAAGCCGGCGCTACGGCTCAAATTAAGACACTGAGGATCCTTCACAGCAGACAGACGATGTGATTGTCGAATTCTGCCGCGCTGCCGCATTTGAGATACAGGGTGACCAGTTCGATCGCTTCGCCCACCGGTGCGGTGTGGGACACAAGAATCACGCCCGGCATCTTCAGGCGGGCGCGAATCCGGTCGTAGGCCTGTTTGGGGGTCGTCTGGCGCTCGTGAGTGATCAGGATATGCCGCTCTTTCGCCGCCCAGGCGAGCAATGCCGGGTCGCTTGTCCCGTCGGGCCCCACCTTCTTCAAACCTTCGTGGAGGATCCGGGTCCGTTGCGGGGCTTACGAATCGGGCAATCGTCGGACGCGGGTAACCAGAAATCGGTCGTCCATCTGCTGTTGCGTGCGCCGGACCTGAATCAGTTGGTAGGCGGCAAGCTGGCGACCGCGGAGGTTCTCCAGGATTTTTCGTTGCTGCTGGGCCTTGCGAAAAACCTCGACCTGGAGGCGCCGCAAGTCCTCGACCCTGGCGACGTGTTCGTTGCACACGGCGATACGCCGCGCGCGCGCCCGGTCACACGCCAATTCAAATTGCAATTCCGCAGCCGTCATGCCCCGGTGCAGTTTTTTCTGCGCCTGGATTAAGGCGTTGGCACGTTCCATCTTTGCTTGCTGCTTTTGCTGTTGCGCCTTGACTAGCTCGCGAGTGACAATCTCCAGCCGTTGCCGCTCCCGTCGCTCGAAACTCTCGCGCCAACGGAGTACGGCTTGTAAAGAGAAAAGAAACGGCATAGGACTTCTTGTTGTCGGATTGTCCCAAACATAAAATCCAAAACCGCTCACCCCGGCAGCGCCTGGAGGGCCGCGAGGGTAGTGGCTAAGGGTGCTTTCTCGTCCCCACGCTGCTGAAGGAACTTGGTATACGCCGGGACAACCTCGATCGCTTGGTCCAGCACGGGGTCAAGACCCTTCTCGTAGGCGCCCACCCGAATCAAATCCTCCGAGGCAGCGTAGGCCGCTATCAGTTTTCGGACGCGGTGCGCTTTAGCCAGGTGCTCGGGCTTGCAAACCGCCGGCATCAGCCTGCTCAGGCTGTCGAGTATGGAAACCGGAGGATAGTGGTTTTGGGCGCTCAGGCGTCGGTCGAGAACAATGTGACCATCCAGCAATGCCCGGACGGCATCTACCAGAGGGTCTTGCTGGTCATCCCCTTCCATGAGCACGGTGTAAAAGGCGGTGATGCTCCCACCGCTGAAGTGCCCCGCTCGCTCGATAAGCTGAGCCAGTAAGGTGAACACTGACGGGGTATACCCTTTTGCCGTGGGAGGCTCGCCAGCCGCCAAGCCGATTTCACGTTGAGCCATGGCGAAGCGAGTGAGGGAATCGACAACCAGCAGGACGTTTTTGCCTTTCATGGCGAAGTACTCGGACACCGTTGTGGCGATCAGGGCCGCGCGAATTCGCAGCAAAGGGGACTGGTCCGAGGTTGAAACCACCACCACCGATCGCCGACGGCCTTCCTCCCCCAGGGTCCCCTCAAGGAACTCGCGCACTTCGCGTCCGCGCTCTCCCACCAGCGCCATCACAGTTACATCGGCGGCGCTACCCCGAGCCATCAACCCAATCAAGGTGCTCTTCCCGACCCCACTGCCACCGAAAACTCCCACTCTCTGCCCCCGGCCGCAGGTTAGAAATGCGTCGATCGCACGCACCCCGCAGCCGAGAGGCTCACGAATCGACTGGCGGTCGAGCGGCAAAGGGCCAAGAGAGTGCAGCGGCCAATCCTCACGGGCATGGTAGTCGGGTCGAGAGTCTAGAGGCTTACCCTGGCCATCAATCACCCGGCCCAACAGCTCATCGCCCACGCGCAGGGTCGCCTTGGAGCCCCAAGTGGCGATCCGGTCGCCGAAGCGGATGCCTCCCAGTCTCTCCACGGGCATCGAGAGTACGGTGCTGCCGCGAAAGCCCACAACCTCTCCCGCGTGGCGCTCACCTCCGGGTCCAAGAACCTCACAACACTCACCAAGCGAACAGTAGGGGCCTTCGGACTCCACAATGTGCCCCACCGCTTTGGTGATCCGGCCATACCAACGCGCCGTCGAGAGAATTTCGAGGCGACGGAAGTAGGGGGCCAACAGTGAGAAGTCGTTCATGAAACACCGTTATTCAAATTGCGATTGCACTTGCCGACTGCTCTATTTCGATTTTTGAATGCCGATTTCCGAATCCCGTTCCCCGATTGAACCGAGACTACAAATTCAGGCGAGCGATATCCAGTTTTTCATTAGGGTTCCTACTGCGGTTGACGATGATGGTTGTCCTCCAATCGAAAATCCGCATTCGTCCATCGGCAATTCCCACCGCTTTTCACTTGTACTCTTCACTTGTTACTGCCTTTTAGGCGTTTGCGCCAGCAAGTCAAAAAAGCCCTGCTCGATTTCTTTCAGTTGGGTTTCAAGCGTCAGATCGGTTGAACCCAATTCCGTTTCCAGCAAGCAGTGGCCCAGCCCGAGACTGCCATCCCCAATCAATTCCGGAAGCGACTTCAGGTCAGGCTGTTGAGAGAAAAAGTCTCTCCAGGCATGAATCTGGTCCGGGTGCACCCGCAGCCGGACATGCGTCCCGGCGGCGACGTTATCAAGACCGACGCGTACCACCCCAGCCAAAAGCAAGGGATCGACTTGCGCTTCCCGGTGCAAGATCTTCCTGGCAATCGCCACCGCCAACCCCACCACCTCAGCTTCCACGCGATGAAAGTAGCTTTCCCGCTCGCGGGTGAATTCGCGAATCGCCTGAACCAACCCTTGCCTCTCCCCTGCCAATTTTTTCTCGAATTCGGCCGCGCTTTGCGCTAAGCCTTCATCCCGGCCCTCTTTTCGGGCACGCGCTTCCCGCCCTCGAATCTGATCTTCGCTTACCGGCGAAGGACCAGGCGAAGGCAGCTTGGTGTCGGGCGCCCAGAGGCGCTCCAGGGTGGATGCATTACCGCCAGGCGATGGCTTCGCCCCGACTCCGGCGGCGACGGGAGTCGGGTATTCGTACGCTTCCGCATGTGGCCCAACTTCCTTGATGAGTGGGTTAGAATCAGACAACATACGCGTCATCCCCAAAGCTCTTTAAGGTCAATTTCCCTTCCGCCTCGAGCTTGCGTGCTGACTGAACGATTTCTTGTTGGGCAGTGGTCACTTCCTTGGAGCGCACGGGCCCTAGAGCTTCCATGTCTTCCTTCAACATCTGAGAAGCGCGCGAGGACATAGTTTTGAAGATGTGATTTTTCATGTCTTCCGACGACCCCTTGAGGGCCAGCGCCAGCGTTTTCTTGTCCAAGTGACTTAGGAGTTCCCGCATGCTGCTTTCCGGAACGGAAAGAAAGTCTTCAAAGGTGAACATCAAGTTGCGAATACTAAGCGCCAGCTTGGGATCATCCTGCTCGATGGTCTCCAAAATGGCTTTCACAGTTCCCGGCTCGACCCGGTTGAGCATGTCGGAAACGGCTTTGATGCCTCCATACGCGCGGCGATTCTGCTCCCCCAACGCCTTAAGTTTCTTGTTGAGCACAAGTGAAATCTTCTGCACCATTTCTGGCGAAAACTGATGCATCTCGGCGAGCCGCCGCACCACTTCCGCGCGCGTCTTATCGGGCAGAAGCAGAAGGATATCGGACGCCGACTTCAAGCCCAGGTGCGCCAGAACTAGCGCGATGGTTTGCGGGTGCTCGCCTTCTACAAACATGACGAGTTGCTGCGGATCGGCTCGTTGCAGGGAGTCCAAATTCGTGGCGCGCGCTTCCTGATAGCTCTCCACCTGCTCGAGCAAGTGCTTCGCCCCATCATCCCCAAAGGCTTTCACCAGGAGCGTCCTCGCATAGTCGGCTCCGCCTTGCGCGAGATACTCCTCTGTGACGCTCAAGCGATAGTATTCCTGAAGAATTTGAGCGCCGATTTCCGGGGAAATGTAGTCGAGCTCAGAGATCTCCTCGGTAAGGATCTGCAAATCTTCTTGCGGCAGATTCCTGTAAACTAAGCTGGCGGCTTCGTCGCCTAATAGGACCAGGAGGATGGCTGCTTTGCGAATCCCACTCAGTTTCTCGCCAGGCGGCGTCTTCGCAGTTTCAACGGCTGCCGTCACGATTTACCCTCCTGACGCATCCAATTCTGAATCAAGCGGCTGGCTGTCGCAGGTTCCTTCTTGACCTTTTCCAACAGGTTTTTTTTCAAGATAACAGCTTGCTTGGTTTGAGTCGGAGAATCATCCAACTGCTGCAGAGAAGCATCGAGGCTGGATGCCTCATCCCTCTTTCTAGCAGGCATCCCCGGCGCACCTCCTGGTAAAGCCTCCCGCGAAGCTTTGCCCATTCCCAGTTGCCGAGGAAGCTCCTGGAAGGTCGTCACGATTTGCCGCTTGATGGGACGCAGGACGAGCGCATAGATCAAGAGGAAGAGGAGCATTAACGCCCCGTACCGAATGACGTTAATCCACTTGTCGATGATGGGCACGATGCGCTCGGAGAGAGTCGGCGGAGCCGGGTTCTCGATGGGCAAGGTCTGGAACGAGAGATTTTCCACCGCCATTTTGTCGCCGCGCGTGGTGTCGACCCCGATTGCCGTCGCAACGAGATCCTCGATCTGCTTCATCTCGTCCGGCGTTCGTTTCCGTCGCGTCTCGGTTTTTTGGCCATTGACATCTCCGATTTCTGTCGCATCGTCCACCAGTACGGCAGCGGTGATGCGTTTGAGAGTGCCCGGCGGCTGCACGGTATGGCGCACAGTCTTGCTTACGGCAAACGTTTTGCTCTCGGTGTGGAGACCCTGCGAGTCGGAATTGACGTCGGATTTCGGCGCGGGGATGGACTGCTTCCCCGGAACGTTGGAGGGCGTGCCGGGCGTCCCCTGCGCCTCCGCTTCTCCATCGCGCTCCTCAGAGAGTTGCGACGTCAGGACCACGGACCCGTTTGGATCGTAAGCCTCGGAGGTGCTGTCGCTCGTCGCGAGGTCATACTCCACCGTGACGTTGGCGCGGGCTTTCCCCACGCCCACCACGGGCTCCAGGGTGGCGACGGCCTTATGCGCTAGCTCCAATTCGAACTCCCCCCAACTCCTCGGCCGATTGGTTGAGTCCCCGCCGCGCGCCAGGATCGGAATGCCACCGTCGGCGTTAATCAACGTCACATTTTCGGGCTTCAAGTTGTCCACTGCGCTGGCGACCAAATGAGTGATCGCTTCCTGGGCTTCGTCGCCGAGGTGCCCGCCACGAAGCTTAATGACCACGGACGCCTTGGCCTCGCGTTCTTGGTCGGTGAAGAGTGACTCTTGCGGCATCACCAAGTGTACCCGCGCTGACTCAATCTCCCCCAGCGTCTGAATGGTTCGCTCGAGTTCGCCTTCCAGTGCCCGCTGGTAATTCACTTTTTCTGCAAAGTCGCTCCCCGCCCAATTCGGCTTATCGAAGATCTCGAATCCCAGCCGTCCGCTTTGCGGCATCCCTTCCGCCGCCATATCAAGACGAACTTTGTCTAATTGGTCGGCAGGAACAAGGACGCTGGCACCGTCGGTCCCCAACTGAAAAGGAATATTCTTTTCCGAAAGCCGATGCGACAGTGACTGCGCGTCGCCCGAAGAAAGCCCGGAGTAGAGCGTTTTATAGTCGGCCTTATCCAGCAAGGCGACAAATACCCAGATGGTCGCCACCACAGCGGCAGCCCCCACGGCCATCGTGATCTTCTGCCGTAACGTGAGGCCCCGAACGAAGGTGACGATTTGTTTGGTGACTTGCTCCGCGTTCAAAGCCATGAATCGCTCTCAGCCATCGGCTTGCAACTTTCAGCTATCGGCTTGCAACTTTCAGCTATCGGCTCATACTCAAGTCGGGCGACCTTCGCTAATCGCTCCGTTTTAAAACTGCATCTGGGAAATCGTCTGGTACGCCTGCACGATCTTGTTGCGCACTTGCATCATCAATTGAAACGAGAGGTCCGCTTTTTCCACCGCCACCAGGGCTGAGTGGAGATCCTCCCCGTTCCCTTGCAGCACTCCAGCCACCTGCTGGTCCGCTCCCGATTGGATCTCTTGGACCTTATCCATCGCCCCTTCCAGCGTTTGAAAGAATTCCGACCGGTCGCTGGAAGGCTGGCGAACGTCCAACTGCACCTTCGCCCAGTCGATTTGTGGCAGAACTGAAATTGGGTTGCCCACCGTCGTGTACCTCCAGCCAAGCTCGGAAGTGAGAAGACAAGACTCAGCGCACGGAAACATGCCGGGGCTGACTACAGCCCTTCGAGAAAAGGCGGCGAGGATATTGCGCGAAACCCTCGCGCCCTTTCACCTTGCACTGCCTTCAATCAGCCTCTTCGCTTCCGGGTCCTAACTACCAGTTTCCGCCTCTCGCGACTGCTACGTTAGAATCTGTATCGTCTCTGAAATCATCGCTTTGGTGGCCTGCACCGCCCCTACGTTCAACTGATAGGCCTGAGCGGCCCCCATCAAGTCGACCATTTCTTCCACGGGGTTGATGTTCGGGTAGGAGACGTACCCCTCCGCATCAGCATCCGGGTGGCCCGGCTCGTACCGGCGCAACGCAGCGGACTTGTCTTCAACGACTTTCTCCACTTTGACTCCCCGCGCGCGTAAGTCGCTGAGGCTCGCCAGCGTGAGAGCAAACTTTCCCCGGCCAGTGCGTTCGGTCCCGAACACCACCAGTTGCTTCTTGTAGGGCCCGCCACCGGGTGTGTGCGTGGTCTCGGCATTGGCCAAGTTGCTGGCCGTCACTTCCGCCCGTTCGCGCTCGGCGGTCAGTGCGGAAGAATTGATATCGAGGACTCCAAACAGATTCATTTCTTTATTTCCCTTCGTTGATAGCCGACTGGAGCATATGGAGTTCGTTCCGCAGCAACTCCACGCCGGTCTTGTACTGAAGTTGAACCCGCGCCAGGGCCATCGTTTCGCGCTCCAAGCTCACGTTATTCCCGTCCGGGCGCTCGATCAGGCCCTTAACCTCCCGCACGTGGGGCGGGGCAGGAGCGCTCTCGGAAAGTTGTTCGGCGCGCCGCATTTCGCCCTCGAAATCGACATCCTGCGTCCGATATCCTGGTGTATCGACGTTCGCCAGATTGCTGGAAATCAGTTCATGGCGAAATGTCACCAGGTTCAAGTAACGCTCCAGGCGTTCCATGCTCGGGGTTTCAATCGAGTTCATGCTGCCCTCCGCGGAGGCAAGCCAAATTCCCGAATCTTGTTGCGCACCGTGCGCAGACTGACTCCCAGCATTCCTGCGGCGTGAGTGCGATTGCCTCCGGTCGCATCCAAGGTTTTTTCCAGGAGAGATCGTTCCAGCTCACGCAGTGTCAGCCCCGCCTCGATTGCTCCCAAAGCCGGGTTGTCGGCCGGAAAGCCCGCTTCCGGAAGAAGTTCCAACCCCACGACGGGGCCGGGAGCAAGCACCAAGGCCCGACGGACGAAGTTCTCGAGCTCGCGCACGTTGCCGGGCCATTCGTAAGACTGGAGCCGCTCCAGAAGTTCCGGCGAGAACCGCATGGCGCTCGGGCGGGATGGTGGGGCGTACTTGTGTAAGAAATGGTCTACCAACTCCGGAATGTCTTCGCGCCGTTCCCGCAAGGGAGGAACGGTGAGAGGAATCACATTAAGGCGGAAGAACAGGTCGGCGCGAAATCTCCCTTCGGCCACCAGGGCTCCCAGCGGGCGGTTGGTGGTTGCAATCACCCGTACATCGATGGGCAGAGGGCGAGTGTCGCCCAGCCGGTCGATTTCCCGCTCCTGCAGAACGCGCAACAGCTTCGGCTGAAGGCTGAGGGGCATCTCGGCAATCTCATCGAGCAGCAGCGTGCCCGTGTGCGCCAGTTCGAATTTTCCAGCTTTGGATGTCATCGCTCCGGTAAAGGCGCCGCGCACGTGCCCAAACAGCTCGCTCTCCAGCAGCGTGTCGGGAAACCCCGCGCAATTGACCGCCACGAAAGGGCGCTGGCTTCGCGGGCTGGAGCGATGCACCAGCCGGGCGAGCAGCTCCTTGCCCGTGCCGCTCTCCGCTTCCATGAGGATGTCGGCATCGGTGCGCGCCACCTGCCGAGCGCGCTCGATCAGACGTTGGGTCACCGGGGAGCTGCCCACGAGTTCTCTGCTGTTCGAAACCGGACCTCTGCCAGCCCGCGCGCTCAGGACTCGCGCCGCCGCTTCCTTTAATTGCTCGAACGAAACCGGCTTGACCAAGTAATCGCAGGCGCCTTCGCGCATGGCATTAACGGCCTCGGGCACATTCGCGAAGGCGGTGAGAAAGATCACTGCGGTTTCCGGTGCGAGGGCGCGCACGCCCTGCATCACCCGCAGCCCATCGCCATCGGGCATCCGCATATCGGTAACAACGAGCGGACAGGGGGCCAGCCGGAAGCGCTCCAGCGCCTCTCTGGTTCCGCCCGCCGTCGCCACTTTCCATCCCTGACGACGGAAACTGGCCTCCAGAGCCGCTCGCATGGCCCCTTCATCGTCTACCACCAGAACTTGATTCATCCCTCCGCCTTTCAATCGCGAAATCGGAAGATCGGGAGATCCGACCGTCGGGCGAACGAGAAGTCGTCGGCCCGAAGCCGCGGTTTGATCTTCCGTTCTTCCGTTCGCGCGCTCACTCGATTATCAGATCACGCGACCTTGTGATCGTCGGGCAGGGGAAGTTCCAATGTAAACGTCGTCCCCTTCCCCTCGCGGCTTTCTACCCGAACCGTACCGCCGTGCTGCTCGATGACTTTCCGAGTCACCGCCAGACCCAGCCCCGGACTGCCGGACTGGGTCGTGAATCCTGGCTCGAAGATCTTCTCCAAATTTTCCGCGCGAATCCCCAATCCCTGATCGGCAAAGGCCACCGTAGCTGTGGGACGGAGGCGAACGGTGTTCGCATTGACGCTTATTCCAAGGGTGCCGCCGGGTTGCATGGCGCGGAAAGCATTCAGCGCCAAGTTGAAAAATGCTTGCTGGAGTCTCGCGGGATCAGCGAGAACAGACACTTTCCCCGCTGATGCCCGCCACTCGATCTGCATTTCTTTCTGCCGTGCCAGGGGCCGGAGGAATTCCACCGTCTGCCCCACAAGTCGAATGAGATCGGCGGGGAGAAGTTGCGCCGCGGGCTGGCTGTGGAAGTTGAGAACGTTGTTGACTGTGGCCGACAACGTGCGTAGGCCGGCCTGGACGTGATTGATCCACGGTCGCAGATCCGCCTGGTCCGCCAAAGCGTCTGCCAGAAGGCCGGCGAAGAGTTCGAGGCTCCCCAGAGGGTTCCGAATTTCATGCGCCAGCAGGGTGGCGACCTCCGCGAGGGCCTGGGCGCGGCGGGAAACTTCGCGTTCGTGCTCGAGTTGCTTGGCTTCCGTCAAGTCGCGCAGGATGAGGATCGATTCGTCGCCCGACCCGCCAGCGCGGAAGCGGGCGCGCGTCACGCCAACGGTCCGCTCGCCGTCGGAACCCGCTACGATCCACTCCTGTTCGCGATTCGACTCTTCGCGCGGAAGCGTGGCGAGCAAAGCGCCTAAGAGGCGGGGCAGGGAACTCTCGGGTGGGCGGGCCTCTTCGCCGTCGGCATCCAGCAAGCGGCCCGCCGCCGGGTTGAGCATGCGCAAATTCATTTCGCTGTCGAACACCAACACACCACTGGGCAAGCCCTCGACGATTTTAGCGAGGTAGGTGCGCATGCGCTGGTTCTCCTCCAGGCTAAGCGCCAAGCTGCGGTTTTTGTTCTCGAGCTCGCTGCGCAGCCGGCCCACCTCCGCTTGGAGCTTCGAATAGGTGATCTCGAGAACTCCGGCCATCTGGTTAAAGGAAGCAAAGGCAGCGGCCAAAGCGCGCCGGGTGGAACGTTGGGGCTTAACCGTTGGGTCTAGCTCTTTTTGCCGATCAGAAGGCAAAGTCTGCATGGCTACAAACATCGAAAGCACGGGCGGTGCCAACTTCAACCCACCCTTCTTAAATCTTCCTAACCGTTTTGCTCCGACGCACCAACAGGGAGACTCCACGGACGAGCAGAGAGCCCACCCCAGGCGAAAGGCGCACCCTCCGCGACGCCGCATTTCCAGGCTCGGGTTTTCTTGGTGCCTTGCTCTCTCGGTGGACCGTCGTTCGGGCCGGCTAGGAGTCTGACGCGGCCCACGGGAAGTGCTCGGGCAGAAGCTCTTCTTGTTCTTCCGCCAGGATGAAAGCCCGTTCGATGACCTGCCGCAACTCCCGGACATTCCCCGGCCAGGAATACTGTTCGAGGGTTCTTGCCGCCGGTGGTGAAAAAGTCTTTGTGGGTAGATTCGCTTCCTGGGAGAAGAATTCGAGGAAAACCTCGCTGAGCGGCCCGATATCCTCTCGGCGAAGGCGCAGGGGGTCGATCTCAATGGGAAACACGGCAAGCCGGTAATAAAGGTCATCGCGAAAACGTCCATCCTTGACGAGCCGGCCGAGGCTGGCGTTGGTGGCGGCAATAACCCGGGCGTCGACACGCAAACTGTCGGAGCTGCCCAGCCGCTGGACTTCCCCTTCCTGCAAGAAACGTAAGAGCTTGGCTTGCATCGAAAGCGGAAGGTCACCTATTTCATCCAAAAGCACCGTGCCGCCTTGCGCCATTTGAATGCGCCCCACGCGGGACTGAAACGCCCCCGTGAACGCGCCGCGGTTGAAGCCGAACAGCTCGGCCTCGAGTAATGGCTCGGGGATCGCCGCGCAGTTGATGACCACGAAGGGCCGGTCGCGACGCGGGCTCAAGGCATGTAGGGCGCGCGCCACCAGTTCCTTGCCGGTTCCGGTCTCGCCCGTCAGCAGGACGGTAGTTTGGCGCGGAGCCACCAGGCGCGCTAACCGGTACACCCGGCGCAGCGACGGGCTGTGTCCCGTCATGCCAGGCAATGCATCAACGTTATCAGTCGACACCGGCGAGTGAGGTGCGGGACGGTCAACGGGGTGGGGAAGTTCAATAGGAATGCGCGGCTCGCGGGAATTCTGGAGCAGACGAAAAGTCTCAGTCGAGTCGGCGTGGCCCCCCAGACCGCTTCGCACGGCTCCCAAGTTCCCCTCGGCGTCCAGGACGACGACCTCCACCTGCGGGTGCTGAGTGCGGATCATGCCTACGAGCTCCCCCACATCCAGGTCAGGCAGGAATTGATCGAGCAGCAGAGTTTGACAGGTTCCTTGCTCGATGAGGGCCAGGGCTTCCGCCCCGCCGCATGCCTCCTCCGCGACGCAATTGCGTGCGGCCAATTGCTGCAAGATACGTTTGCGGAAGAACGAGTTTGGACTGGCGACGATCGTCGAGAGCTGGGTTGTGTGAGCAACATTGAGGGCGCTACTAGTCATCGGTTCCTCGTTGGACAAGCTTTATTTTTGGCATTGCATTCTGAGACAGGGATTAACCCGGGATTATATTCTTCTCGCCTTCATACGACGGGTTCGGGTTGTCTCATGAGGTTTCACCTCGATCCCAAGTGCAGAGCGCAAGCGTCGTCATTCTCCGGTTCAAGTGGCGGGCGCCAGGGGAAATCGCGCGCGGATGCATCCTGTATCGGAGCCGTTGTTGAGGATTTCAAGCTTTCCGCCTAGACCGTCAACCAGCCGCAGGTTGATGATCCATCCCAATGCACCGTTTTTAGCCGCGTGAGAAAATAGCAGGCCCGGACTGGTGATATCCTCCAGAATCTTCACCTGGAGGTACTGCAAGTCCTGTCGTGAGGGAGATAAGAGCACTCGCGCCTCCCCTTCCGCCGCCGAGATATCCACGGCGACGACAGTCCCGCCCGCGCTATTTTGTATGACCCAGGCCAGCAAACTCATGAATACTTCACGAAGGCGTACAGGGTCGGCGAAGACCTTCACGGCGCCTTCGGTTTTAAGTTGTACGTGGAGTTCACGGAACTCCGCCAGACCTTCCAATTCTCCAATAACTTCCGCAGCGGCGGCCTCCAGCAAGACAGGTTCGTGGGGTCCTCCAGGCGCGCCCGACTCCCCCAGATCGCGGATCGACACGATCAACTGCGCCATGGTGTCCGCGAGTTCAAGCGATTGCTCGAGCAGGGAGCGGTAATCCGCGGCCGAGTGTTTTCCCATCAGTCCCAGCTCGATGCCCCCGCGCAGTGCGGTCATGGTCTGAGCGAGACGATGCGCCAACGCGCCGAGGCACTCGCGGCAGTCCTTGACATCGGGAGGTCGGGTGATCGGGTGATCGGGGGAACAGATCTGGTGATCTGGTGATCGGGCGATCGGGTAGTCGGGGGAACCAGAACGGTTTCCAGCTATGCCCTGTTCGTTTTCTCCAGACGGTTTTCGATCACTTAGCATTTGATGCTTGTCTTCCATATCTCCACCCCCTCAGCATTGCCTGATAGAATCCCCGCTTGACCGCTGGTTCGCGCCATCGCGGGACTAACGCCCGCGGCCAACTGCTTCCTACCCTGTACACTTCATCTCGAGGTCCCTTGTGACAGGCGAAGATCTCGCGCTCCGGGCGTCCTGCGCGTGGTCCGGCGTGGGCCGGACGGCCATGGCACCGCTTGCGGTGCGCCTGAGCCGCGCAGTGCCTTCTATCCCTGCCTTCTTGCTTCCCTCAGACCTCTTCCCCGATTTGATAACCGACGCCCCGAACGGTATGAATCAGTTTGTGCTCGAAGGCCTGATCCACCTTTTTCCTGAGGTAGTTGATATAAACGTCGACGACGTTGGTCATGGTATCGAAGGAAAGGTTCCAGACGTGTTCGATGATCATGGCGCGGGTAACACAGCGGCCGACGTTTCGCATCAGGTACTCAAGCAAGGAGAATTCTTTGGGGGTAAGTTCGATGGCATTGCCGGCGCGCTTCACGACCCTTTCCACGCGATTTAATTCCAAGTCTGCTACCCGTAGCATGATCTCCGCAGGCATTGTTGACCGCCGGAGCAGAGCGCGAACCCTTGCGGAGAGCTCCGTGAAAGAGAAAGGTTTGGTCAAGTAGTCGTCGGCTCCCAAGTCCAATCCCTTCACCCTGTCCTCCACCCGGTTGCGCCCGGTCAGAATGAGGACGGGCAAGGCCGGCTTGGTTTCCCGGATATGTTTGAGCACCTCCAACCCATCCAGCCGCGGAAGGGTAAGGTCGAGGACTGCCACGTCATAATCAATTTGGCCGACCATGAACTGCGCCTCGTCGCCGTCCTGCGCAATGTCCACGGCGTATTGCTCGGCTTCCAGTCCCTTTTGAA
>CAZCVY010000084.1:0-27678 GCA_964501985.1 uncultured Acidobacteriota bacterium
TGGACGTGAACGTGGTGAAGGAGAAGAAGCAAACCAATATGCGCGCCTCGGTGGCCGACGAAGCCATTCGCCTGATCCCCTTTCGCCCGCTGACCCTGGAAGAAGCCATCGAGTTCATCTCCGATGACGAGTTCGTGGAGATCACGCCCAAGACCATCCGCCTGCGCAAGAAGATCCTGGAATACAACAAGCGGCCCAAGAAGCATAAGCATCCGATGCAGGAATAACTGCGATGGCTCGACCACAGTTTACCCTACACGAGCAGTCTGAATTCGCAGACGCAGATCCTCGCTATCCTTGCTTCAGCAGGATCTTGAACACGTGAGCGAAGTCGCCCACTTTCTGTGCCGGCAACTTGATTCTCAATCCTTCGGCGTCGTGCTCCCACGAAATTTTCTGATCGAAGCCCAGGAGAGAGATGTCGGCGATTTGGTTCTTGGACACTAGAGCGTCCCGGGTGTTCAACGACTTGATCACGAATTCGGGAGTTTTCTGCGGCCAGTCAAGAGCGATGGCATAGAGAGTCTCGCCACGAGCGGTGAAGCGGATATCCTGGGCGGTGAAGTCGGGCGATTGCTGTTCGCCAAACTGGCCCGCCTTGATTTGTGTGGGTCCTTCGCCAAAGACCTTCCACGGCCGCGTGCCGTAAATGGCCTCGCCGTTTACATCCAGCCAGTTTCCGATGGAGCGTAGACGCTGCTGAACGGGCTCAGGAATCACGCCGTCGGCAGTGGGAGTAATATCCAGCAGCAGGTTTCCATTCTTGCTCACCACGTCGACCAGCTGATCCACGATCCGGTCCGCAGATTTGTAATGAGGATTCTGGACGTTGCACCAGGAGTTCCAGTCAATCGCGTCGTCGGACATCCACTTGAAAGGAGCAAGGTTCGCGAGGCGGCCGCGCTCGACGTCAATCGTCGCCGATCCCGTCTCCAGGTCTTTCTCTTTGTAAGTCAGGACCACTTCCTTGCCCCATTGTTCCGCGCGATTGTAATAGTAGGTCAGCAAGTCAATGCGGCGAGGCTCATCGATAATGTTCAACCGGCTGTCGAAATAAATGAGGTCGGGCTGGTGGTTATCGATGACTTCCTTGATCTTCGCCGCCCACATTTCCTGGAAACCCTGGGGAGGTGGTGGAGTGTATGTGGGCTTGCTATAAACGAAGGGGCTGGTTGGAGCCGGAGGGCCGTAAAGCCCCGCATACGCCGGGTTCGAACAATCGACCGTCTTGTCCTCTGTCGGATACCAACCCCACAGCCATTGGTGGTGAAATGTCGCGACGAACTTCAGTCCTTCACTGCGCAGGGCTCGGGCCATCTCTCCCACGATGTCGCGGCGCGGACCCATCCGCGCGGCGTTCCATCCGTTCACCTTCGAGTCCCACATGGAGAATCCATCAGCGTGCTCGGTCACCGGACCAGAGAACTTTGCTCCGGCCTTGCGGATCAGTTCCGCCCATTCCTGGGGATTGAACTTCTCCGCGTGGAACATGGGAATGAAGTCCTTGTAGCCGAACTTCGACGTCGGCCCATAGACCAGTTTGTGAAAGGTGTTAGCCCGCTGTCCCTCAATGTACATGTTGCGCGAGTACCATTCGTCGTCGAAAGCGGGAACGGAATAGATGCCCCAGTGAAAGTAGATCCCGAACTTTGCGTCATTGAACCACCCTGCTTCCGGATGCTTCGCAAGCGAACTCCACGTGGGTTGATAAGCCGTTTGTGCGGGCAGGATGAGGGGTGCGCCCAAAGCCGACGCGGCGGCAACTCCGGCGGATTTCAAAAGCGTTCGACGCGTCATCAGGGTCTGAAGGGGCGGGAACTCTAACATGGGGTAACCTCGGCTCTCGATATCAACTCCATTTCTGCGCGATAACCATAAGCGCGCCTCCCTCGCGCGTCAAGGCAAGATCGCAATGGAACACGGCCGTACCGCTACGGTTGTACGTTCGTGATGCCTTCGGCGCCGGGCCGGGGGAAGTGTTTCTCATACCATGCGATGCAACGATCGGTGGAATCCACCTGGTGCTGGGTTTCGGCCAGGCCGTGCCCTTCGCGGGGGTAGCGAACGAAGACGGTTTCGACGCCCACATCCTTGAGGGCAACGTAATACTGCTCCGCCTCGGCAATGGGCACGTCGGGGTCGTTCTCCCCGTGCATGAGCAGGGTGGGGGTGTGAACGTTGGCCACGTACTTGAGGGCGGAGCGCTGCCAGGCGAAATCCATCCAGTTGCCCTGGTGCAAGAATTGGCCAAACTCCATCTCTTCATATTGGTTGTAATACGTCATATAGTTATAGCTAATTAGATTCGCGATGCCGGCGATGGGAATCGCTGCTTTGAACTCGTTGGTTTGGGTGATGAGCCAGTCGGAAAGCTGGCCGCCATAGCTCACTCCCTCAACTCCCATGCGCTCGCGATCCAGCCAAAGGTACCGGCGCACGGCGGCGCTGACGGCATACAGAACGTCCTGAGCCTCGTTCCCGTTCTGGTCGCCGAAGACCGCGTCGGCAAATTTCTGGCCGTAGCCGGTGGACCCGCGATAGTTCACCTGCAGCGTTGCCCAGCCGTGAGAGGCGTAGACCTGGTTCTTGAAAGCAAATGCGGGACCGTTCTGGCCGTGGGGTCCGCCATGCAGGACCACGATGAGCGGGTGCTTGGGCGCGGCTGCCATGTCAGGCAATCCTTCCACCAACCCCGCGGGCTTGGTCAAGAAAGCTTCCACTTCATACTTGTTGTCGTTGCTTGTAAAGGTGAAGGACTCCACCGCCCCGAGCGGCTTCCCTTTGAGAACCGCTTCGTTCAAATCGGTCAGTTGCCGCGGCGCGCCATTTGCCTTTTTCAGATAAAGCTCCGGCGTGTCCTGGGGAGTGGCGATTGCGTAAGCCAGAAGACCCTCTGCGCCAACGGAAAATCCGCCCACCGCACCAAAGTCATCTACCACCTTGTCAGGTTGGCCAGCCATACCGGAGGCGGAAATCGGCAGTCGCACCAGGTGGACGCTGCCACGTTCCTGCACCGTAAAATAAACCGCGTTGCCATCCGGCGACCAGCGAGGGAGACCCTGGCGGTTGTCGATCGTGCCGCTCACTTCGTGCCGGTGCGATCCATCCGCGTCCATCAGCCACACGTGCGAGTCTTCCATGTTGGTCTCGCGGTCAGTAAGGCCCCGCCGGTTGCCCGAAAAGATAATCCGCTTTCCATCGGGAGACCATCGCGGAGCGGTCTCCAAGCTTTCCGTGGCCGTTAGGCGACGCACACTGCCGTCCGCCACCTTCAGTGCAAAGAGGTCGTAGTTGAAGAACTCATCCGCGTTGGGCTCATGATTGGAGACGAAGAGGATCTCTTTGCCGTCCGGAGACCAGTCAATGGAATGCTCATCGTTCGAGCCCTGCGTAAGCTGGCGCACCTGGTGGGAAGCAACATCAACGGTGAAAATGTGAAGGCGGCGATTGTCGTTGAAGTGCGACAGCCCTTCACTCGCCGTGGGCTTGTAGAGGTAGCGCGTGATCACCATCGGGTCACCGCTTGCCTCCGCAGTTTCCGGTCCCGGCGTGGAGGAAACGAAGGCGATCTGTTTACTGTCCGGCGACCACGTCACGCTTTCACCCTGCTCGGGCAATGGGGAGTTGGTACCGCTCATCGGAGCCAGGAACGTTCCGCCAGAGCCATCGGCGTGCGCCACCCATAGCCCGGACTTATCATCCCCACCGCCCGAGTAGCTCAACCACTTGCCGTCTGGGGACCAAATTGGGTGTGAGCTTGCCTCCTTCTCGCCGCCCAGACGGATCGACGCCGCGGTGGAAAGGTCCATAATCCAAACCTGTGAATAAGGCCGCCCGGGACGGTCGTACGAGGTCACCGTATACGCGGCCCGACGGCCGTCGGGAGAAAGCGCAACCTGGCCCAGGGCGCGGAGGCGGTAAAGATCGCTGCTAACCAACCCCTGTGCCTGGCACCGCGGGGATGAGAGCATGAGACCAGCCAGCATTGCTCCGAGCATCAGCATTTTCGCGATGGCCGTGGGGAAAAATCGGGTACGTGCGTGCATGTCGTTCTCCTCTGCTAGAAGCTAGGGTTTTGGGGATTATTGGCCAACCGCGGGCTAATGTATATCGGAGTGACCTCGGCACGCAACGCTCCTCAACTGGAACCTATGGACCCTGGAGGATCGGGGATTCTAGGGTGGCCGCAGGGCGCTGGCAAGGTAGCTCAGGGAGGCGGGAGTGATCAGCCGATAAGGGATGAGGCCGCGATGCTTGACCTCCCGCACCGCGATGGAATCGGCGAAAACTACATCGGCGGCTGCAAGTGCTTTGGGATCGGGGAGGGGAAGCAGAAACTCCTGAACCACGTGGCGGCGTCCCACGGCGGGTGCGAGCAGGCTGCGTGCGGTTTGTAAGAACCCTTGACTGACCGAGATCACTGCCACCACGGAGGGCTCCCGCCGCCGGCGGACCATCTCCACGTGCTCGTCCGCCGCGCCGAACTCCAAGGGGAGGGCGGGGCGGTCCCTGGGTAGCAGGGAATTGACGTCGCCAATCGCATAGTGCGCGGCTACTGCCAGCGCTCCGATGCCCAGGCCGGAGTTCGATGCCAACTCCAGCCGCGAGCAGGCTTCCACCGGGCATTTGACGGCCGCCCGGATTTCCTCCTGGAGTAAGCGGCGAAGGCCCGCATCTGTATCGACCACCAAGATATGATCGGGGGGTTCGGCCAGCAAGCGGTCGCGAACTCGTTCACGCAAGGACTGGAGCGAGTGACCCTGCTCGCGCGCCACACGAATCAACGTGTTGATGAGGTCGTCGAGGCCGCAGGCTTGACGCGACGGAACACTTGCCTCCAAGGCTCGAACCGTAACGTGGCTTCCCCTTCGCCCAACCAGCCACATGCGACGGATCAAATCCTGGTAAGCCTCGCTCACCGTGTTGTGGTGAATCTTCAGCCGGCGCGCCAGTTCACGCACGCTGGGCAACGCCTGTCCAGGCTGAAGCTTGCCCGTCGCAATGTGAAAGACGATCTGCTCCGCCAACTGCTGGCGGAGGGGAACTTCACTCTGTTTGCTGATCCGAATGTCCATTTAGGCTCAAAAAAGCTGCATAGTGAAGAACTGCAGATTACTTGCTCAAATTGGCCGCCAAACTGTCGGGCGAGATTTGCCTACCCTGTACCCAAACCTTGACGATGCTGTCGTACGCATCCGCGCTTTGCATCGGCGATTTCCTCAGCAGAATGAGATTAGCAATTTTCCCCGGCTCGACGGTTCCGAGCTGCGAATCGAATTTGAATTCTCGCGCGAAACACAACGGCGAAGGATTTCATTTCAACTCCCTGTGAAGACGATGGCCAGCACCATGGGAACATAGAATAGCTCAGATAAGGTGCCTGCCGTGAGGACTCTACTCCACGAACGGCCTGACACCTGACACCGGGCACCTGTTCCCTATTCCAATTGTGACACTTCAAAAACTGTAACCCTCACTGTCGCGGCGGCTTCTGCTCTCGCCGATTCTCACGGGCGAGGGTGAAAAACATGGGAAGCATCGTGATTTTGGGCCTTGTAATCGTATGTATGGTGGTCTCCTGCGCCGTGTTTTTGCGTTGGGCATCCGAGGAATGGCTGCGAGCCTTTGTGCTCCTAGCCTGCTCCCTCGAGAGACCCCTATGAACCGGCCAAAGAATCAAGCTTTTGTCTCTTCGCCAATTGCTCTAGAATGGCCGATTGTACAGACCTTCCGGCCTTCCCGAGTCTTTCGAATTTGGCGCAACCCGATGCCCGCGATCCCGGCGTCGAACGTGGAGCGGCATGAATGCAGGCAGAAGGGACATAAAATGGCGACCTCGCGGGGCTACTCGGACGTTCTGAAAGAACGGGGATTCGTTTTCCTGCTGGCGGCGCAGGCTCTGGCGGTCTTTGACGACAATACCTTCAAACAACTCCTGATGTTGTTCGTCACCGCGAGTGTGGCCTCCCTTGCAACTCGCAGTCTCTACATCTCTCTCGGCACTGCGCTCTACGTGCTTCCGTACATCGTCTTATCGTCGTATGCCGGCCAGGTGGCCGATCACTTCTCCAAGCGCCGCGTCATCATTTTTATGAAGGGGGTTGAGGCCACCCTTCTCGTCCTCGCAACCCTGGCCATGTTCGTCGGCCACGTGATCGCCATGCTGGCGGTGCTCTTCCTGTTGGGGATTCACGCGTGCTTCCTCGATCCCGCGAAAGAGGGGATTCTGCCGCAAATTTTTCCCGATGAGGCCCTTTCACGCGCGAACGGGCTGATGCAGCTTACCGTTTACACCATGATCGTGTCGGGACCCGTGGCCGCCGGACTGCTGCTCGACGCTTTTCCTTTCCGACCCTATATTCCCGTGTCGATGCTGGTGGCCTCGGCCTTGCTCGGTTTGGTCGTTGCCACCGGCATCAGCCGCGTCCCGGCCATTGCCGCGGGAGAGAAATTCCGCTGGAACGCCTTTCGGGAGTTCTGGCATGACTTTGCGGAAATTCGCAGCTCGCGCGCACTCTTCCGAACTGTGCTGGCCATTGCCTTCTTCTGGTTTCTCGGCGCGGTCTATCTGCAAAATGTTATCGGATACGGCCGCGACCTTTTGCATTTGAGCAATGCAGGCATCAGCTACCTCACCGCTTCGGTATCGGTGGGGATAGGCTTGGGCGCATTCGTCGCCGGCAAGCTTTCCTCCGACCGGGTGGAACTCGGCCTGGTGCCCATTGGTTCGATTGGCCTGGGTGTTTTCGGCGTGTTTCTTTATTTTGGCCAACACTCTTTTCCCCAGGTTTTCATGGGGCATTTCCTGCTGGGCTTTGCCGGCGGCATCTTCATCATCCCCCTGCAATCGTACTTGCAGGCGAATGCGGGCGAGCATTCCAAGGGGCGGATTATTGCCACTTCAAATGTTTTGACCTTCACCGGTGTTTTTCTGGGCGCGGGCGTTTTCGAATTCCTCTCCGGCCCCTGCCGGATGCAAGCGAACCAGATTCTCCTCGTGATGGCGGCGATTTCGTTTGCCGCCACGTGGCACATCCTGACGGTGCTTCCCGATTTCATGACCCGTCTGTGCTTCTTCCTACTCACGCACACGTTCTATCGCATTGAAGTGCGCGGCGCGGAAAACCTGCCGCGGCGCGGGCCGGCGCTGCTGGTGTGCAATCACATTTCCTTTGCCGACCCCTTCCTGATTGGCGCCTGCACGCCGCGCTTTATCCGCTTCCTGATGTACCGGCACTTTTATGAGACTGCGGGGATCCACTGGCTGGCCAAGCTGATGGGCGCGATTCCCATTTCGGAAGCCGACAAGCCGCGCGAGCTGGTGGAGTCGCTGCACGCGGCGCAGGACCGCCTGCGCGAAGGCGACCTGGTTTGCATTTTTGCCGAAGGCGCCATTACTCGTACTGGCAATCTGTTGCGCTTCCGGCGGGGGTTTGAGCGCATCACCCGCGGCCTTACGGTCCCCATCGTTCCCGTTCACCTTGATCGCGTGTGGGGCAGCATCTTCAGCTTCGAGCGCGGGCATTTTTTCTTCAAGTGGCCAAGGCGCATCCCCTACCGCGTCACTGCGAGTTTCGGCGCGCCTCTCCCAGGAGATGCGACCGCCTTCCAGGTGCGGCAGGCGGTCATGGCATTGAGCGCGGATGCCTTCGCGCGCCGCGGAGCAGTGCAGAGGCCGTTGCCGGAGATGTTTCTGGATAGCGCTCGACGGAACTGGCGCCGTTTCGCCATGGCGGATTCCACGGGTCGCCAGGTGAACTTCGGGCAGTCGTTGATCGGTGCTCTGCTGTTCCGGCGGCATGTCGTGCGGCATTGTCCCCAGGAAAAGATGATCGGAATTCTGTTGCCGCCCTCAGTGCCGGCAGCGCTGATGAATTTTGGCATTAGCCTCGCAGGACGCGTTCCTGTGAATCTGAATTACACCTCGTCGAAGCAGTCGATGGAATTGGCCGTGGAGCGCGCCGGGCTCAAGACGATTTTTACCACGGAAAATCTATTGAGCCGATTAGGAATCGAGAAGCAGCCGGGCATGGTGATGATTGAAGATGCGGCGAAGACCTTCACGAAGCGGGACAAGCTAGTTTGGGCTGTCCTTGCGCGTCTTGTTCCCACCGCACTGCTGCGACGTTGGCTAATTCCACGCGAGGTGAAACTCGATTCGCTGGCCACGGTGATTTTTTCCAGTGGGAGTACCGGCACACCTAAGGGCGTGATGCTGAGCCACCGGAACATCGTTTCCAACCTGGAGGGCGTGCAGCAAACGATCAACGTCAACCGGAGTGATTGCCTGTTAGGCATTCTGCCTTTCTTCCACTCCTTCGGTTTTACTATTGGACTTTGGCTGCCGGCCGTTTCGGGTTTCGGCGTGGCTTATCATACCAATCCACTCGAGGCTCGAAAAATCGGTGAACTCTGCCGGAAATTCCACGTCACGATCATGATTTCGACGCCCACCTTCGTCTGGGAATATCTGCGTCGGTGCGACTCGGAAGATTTCGCCTCCTTGCGGCTGGCGATGGTGGGAGCGGAGAAGATGAAGCCTGAACTGGGCGATGCCTTCCTCGAAAAGTTTCATATCGAGCTTCTGCAAGGCTATGGATGCACGGAGCTTTCGCCCGTGGTGTCGGTGGAAAATACCGGCTATGCCGGCAGTGACCAAAAGCAGATTGGCTCTAAGCGGGGCACCGTCGGACACCCGATTCCCGGCGTCGCTGTCCGCATTGTCAATCCCGACACCTTTGCGACCCTTGGCCCCGCCGAGCCGGGCATGCTCTTGGTGAAGGGACCGAGCGTCATGGAAGGCTACCTGGCCGAGCCGGAAAAGACGCGCCAAGTGATGTGGGAGGATGGCTGGTACATTACCGGCGACGTGGCGCAGCTTGATGAAGATGGGTTTGTTCAGATTACCGACCGCCTCTCGCGCTTCTCCAAGATTGCCGGCGAGATGGTCTCGCACGTCCAGGTGGAGGAAGCGCTACATCGCGCGCTCGGGTGCTTCGAACCGCGCATGGTGGTGACATCCGTTTCCGACGAGCAGAAGGGCGAGCGCTTTGTGGTGCTTTATACGGAATTGGGGATGAGCGTGGATGAACTGCTCAAGCGCATGCGTGATTCCGGCCTTCCCAAACTGTGGGTGCCGCGCAAGGAAAACTTTTTCCCGGTGCCCGAACTGCCATTCCTCGGCAGCGGAAAACTGGATTTGAAACAGGTCAAGGAAACCGCCAAGAAGCTCGCCACTGAGCAACCCGCCCCGGCCCCGGAGTGATGCCGGCAGATTAATCTAAAATGCCAGTCCTAGACTTCGCAGGTCGCTTTCCAGTTGCCCCGCGTTCAGAAACTGGATCGTGTGCAGGCCGAGGCGCCGCGCACATTCCAGATTCAGCGAGCGATCGCCAATGAAGACGCACTCCTCCGGCTGTCGCTGTGAGAGGTCGAGCGCCAGCCGGTAAATCTCGGGGTGAGGTTTCGACACGCCCAAATAGCAGGAGCTGAGGAAAACTGAAAAGTAATCGCGTAACGCGAATTTCTCAATGCGGTGGAGATTCAATTCGCGCGATTCGTTGTTGAGCGTCGCCATAAAGAGCTTGCGGGTTTGTGCCAGCCGCGCCATGAGGGCAAGTGAACCAGGAAGCGCATCCGACTGCGCGTACATGAAGTCTCTGGCCTCTTGTTTGCGAAACGTACGGGGGCGGTAGAAGATGGTGCCATCGAGGTATTGATCGATGTCGAGTTGCCCGGCGTCGAGCGCCGCGGCCAGCATCTGGTGCCGGCCCTCAAAATCGGTGGCGTCCAGACCGAACTGCTCCACCAGCTTGGTGCGCTCGCCGTGATCCCACCCGTTGGTAAGCAGCACGCCACCCACGTCTGAAAACACGGCGGTGATATTGGGCAAGCTCCGCCTCCCTTGAGCCAGCCGATCTATGGGTTACCCTAGCCAGGCGGGGTTATGAGCGGTCCCGTCGAACATATCGGATGTCTTGAAGGGCTCGAATTCGCCTTTGCTCCCGGCGGGGGCTGTGCGCGCGGAGAGGGACGCCAGCTCCGTCTCCGTCAGCGGGCGGAAGGTGCGCGCCGCCTGCAATCCCTGCTCCAGCCGTTCGAGTGATTCGCAACCGTTGATGACCACCGATGTTGGCAAGCTCATGGCGTAGTGCAAACATTCCACGGGCGTCACGACATTGCTTTTTAGAACCTGGCCATCGCCCATCGATTTCATCCCCAACACGCCAATGCCGTGCTCCACCAGCACTGGCACGACTTTATGGGCGAAGCTCTTAAAGTGCATGTCCATCACGTTGAGTGGCATCTGCACCGCGTCAAACGTGAAGTTGTGCTCGTGGGATGCGGTGTGGAGCATCTTCAGATGGATGTCGGGGTCCTTGTGCCCGGTAAATCCGATGTAGCGGATCTTGCCGGCCTTCTTCGCCTCGAGCGCGGCCTCCAGGCTCCCGCCCGGGCCAAGAATGCGATCGGGGTCGCCAGGGCGAATGACTTCGTGAAATTGCAGGAGATCGATCGTATCTGTTTGCAATCGCCTAAGTGACTCATCAATCTGCCGCGCGGCGATATCTTTCAACTGCCCATCGATTTTGGTCATCAGGAAGACTTTCTTGCGATACCCGTCGCGGAGGGCCTTGCCCATGCGGATTTCGCTCTTGCCGTCGTTGTAGTCCCAGCAATTGTCCATGAAATTCACACCGTTATCGATGGCGGTGCGGACAATGCGGATGCTTTCCTGCTCGTCAGACTGTAGACCGATGTGAAAGCCCCCCAGGCCGAGCAGCGAAACTTTTTCGCCGCTGCGGCCGAGCGTGCGATAAGGCATTTCACCTGTGGCGGCGGGTACGGGCCGGCCGGCAAGGACATTGCCCGATGCGACGGCGCCAACGCCCGCCACGCCGGCGGTTACCTTTCCTAGGAATTGGCGGCGGTTTTGCTTCGGATGACTCATCGAAGTGCCTCCCTTCGGATTTTATGCTTTGGCCGAGCTGAGCCCTGCTTTATCTGAATCAAGAGCTTATAATACCACGAAGAATATAGAGATACGGATAGGGTGAGTGTGACGGGTGTGCATCGCAAAAGTTGAAAAGCTGCCATAGCTTGCGTCGCCAACTCCGCGAGTCGTCATGAACCAAGTGAGGCCACGCTCACGAAAACTCCCAGCCCCGGCACTTGTCAATTTCGCACTGGCTGCGGTTGAGGTAATGCTGTAGCTCCTCCATGTCGTATTGCCGAGCCATTTCACGCGCACTGACGCCTGGGCGCTTGGCCTTGAGTACGAGCCATCCTTCCATCGGCAACCACTTTTCTAGGGCGACATCTTCACCGTGATCCTTCAGCAGCCTGTCGCGCTTTTCGGGGACGTTCAGGTCCTGGTGAAAAACACAGCGATCCAGATCCAGAGTGATTCGTGTGACATTCGTCTGATCTCCCCGGTTGTTCTGGTCGTGGGCGAGTTGCTCGCCGTCAATGTCAAAAACCAGACAGTCAGGAACATGGGTTGCACTGACGATGTAGTAGTGGAAATTAATCGCCTGAGCTTGGAGCGATCTTCCCGCCGAGTAAGCGCTGGGCCAGATCACCAATTCGGCTCCCTGGTTCGAAAGCTGCTGCCACAGCCCCCCCAATTCACGTCGAAGCAGATGGCCAGCCCGACGCGCCCAAAGTCGGTTTGGTAAACTTCGGCCGAGCTGCCGGGAATCACCGCGGGCTTCTTGAGGCATTCCTCTTGCCAGACCGGGTAAAGTTTGTCGTACACGCAAGCCACCTGGCCCTGGCGGTCGAGCAGGACAGCGGAATTGAACCGCCGCGCCCCCTCTTTCCTGTCAATGGGGCACACAATGTAGGTCCGATTCTTGCTGGCGAGCTTGGCCATGGCGCTAACGGTGGGCCCGTCGAGCGCTTCGACGCTCTTCTCATCCTGGCCGCGACAGGTCTCGGGAATAGCAATGAGGTCAGCCCCCTTGGCGCCTTCGGCGTCCACCAACGCTGCTACTTCTTCCAAAGGGCGCCCGGGATGGAATCCTATACTCACCACCCGGACCGGACGGCCAATTTGGTCGGCACTCGCGTCCGGGACCGGAGTCGCCGGTTGGGCCGCAAAACTTGCCTTTGAATCTTCAATTCCCATAGCGGTAGCGAGGCTGCCGATTCCCGCTGCCGAGCCCTTAAGAAATGCCCGTCTTTTCATGATTGAAACACCGTCCTGCGAAAGAATTCGGACTGAACTGGCTTGATGGTATCGCGGCGGCGCATGGGCGTCAATGTCGGCTGACAGGTGTGTCGACCTGCTATAATCAATCACAGATTCTTACGAACTCGGGTCCGCCCCTTACGAGTGTCCCATGCCTTTAGAATTGAACCAAGTGAAGAAGCTCGATGATTACCGCTTTCTCGTGCCGCGCGGCACGAAGCCCGGGATGCTCACGGACGCGCTTATTTTCACGGACGAAAAACTGTTGAAGGATCTGATCAAGGACCTCTCGCTCGAGCAGGCGATCAACGTGGCGATGTTGCCCGGTATCGTGGGGCGGTCGCTCGCCATGCCTGACATCCATCAAGGGTACGGATTTCCCATTGGAGGTGTGGCCGCAACCGACCCGCATCGCGATGGCGTGGTCTCGCCGGGCGGAGTGGGGTTCGACATCAACTGCGGCGTGCGACTGCTCGGCAGTTCGCTGACCCGCGGGGAAGTACAGACGAAACTTCGCGAACTCGCGAACCAGCTATTTCGCGATATCCCTTCCGGCGCGGGGCAGAGCGGTAACATTCGGATTTCTTATTCGGACCTCGACACCGTGCTTCAGGACGGAGCCGCGTGGATGGCTGGACACGGCTACGGGTGCGGAGAGGATTTGACCCACTGTGAGGAGAGCGGCGCCATTGAGGGCGCGGACCCTACGATGGTGAGCGACCGTGCCAAGAAGCGCGGCTTGCCGCAGATCGGCACCCTTGGATCGGGCAATCACTTTCTCGAAGTTCAATACGTGGAGCAGGTGTTCGATCCAGGGCGCGCCGAGGCGTTGGGGCTCTACGCGGGCGAGGTCGTCGTGCTCATTCATTCCGGCTCGCGAGGCCTCGGCCACCAGGTGTGTACGGACTATCTCCGCGAAATGGGTCCGGCCATGCACCGCTACGGGATCGATCTGCCCGATCGCCAACTGGCCTGCGTGCCGGTGAAGTCGCCGGAAGGGGAAGCCTATCTTGCCGCCATGCGCGCCGCGGCGAATTTTGCCTGGGCCAACCGCCAGGGAATTACCCACTTCACCCGGCAGGCGTTCAAGCGGATTTTTGGTGAGCAGGAGGAATTGCGCGTCATTTACGACGTGTGCCACAACATCGCCAAACTCGAACGGCACCAAGTGGAAGGGCGCGAGCGTGAGGTCATGGTACACCGCAAGGGCGCAACTCGCGCTTTCCCGCCGGGCCATCGCGACGTCCCTCTCGTCTACCAGCACGTCGGGCAGCCGGTTTTGATTCCCGGATCGATGGGGACATCTTCGTATGTGTTGGTGGGGGCGGAAGGCGCAATGCAGGAAACTTTTGGTACCACGTGCCACGGCGCGGGCCGTTTGATGAGCCGCACCGCGGCGAAGAAATCACGCTTTGCCCAGGACGCCCGGCAGCGCCTCGAAGACCTCGGGATCATCGTGCGCGCCGACTCGCGCGACGGCATTACGGAAGAGGTTCCGGAAGCTTACAAAGACGTGGATGCGGTCATTGACGTGGTCCACAATGCGGGCTTGGCCCGCCGTGTGGCGCGGCTGAAACCCCTGGGAGTGATTAAGGGGTAGGGGCTGGTGCAGGACCTGGGATTCGGTTCGGACGTCACCCCAAGTTACTGATGCGGACCGTTCCAAATACTCAACCCTCAGCCACGGCCCGGCGGCCCACTTCTCCTTCGGATGGGACAAGGGTATGAATCCCAGACGGGGCGGTCCAACGCGGAGTTTTCGCGGTCTCTTCTATATACTCTGCGCAAGATAGTTCTGAATCCCAATATGGTCGATAAGCGAAAGCTGCTCTTCCAAAAAATCGACGTGCTCTTCTTCATCGGCCAAAATCACTTGGAGCAGGTCGGCCGAGGCATTGTCACCCGCTTTCCGGGCGGCGGCGATTGCGGCGTTGTACTCAGCCACGGCATTTTTCTCCAGCGCCAAGTCGTTCTGGAACTGCGATTTCACATCCTTGCCCACGACAAGTTTAGGCATGTCGTTTAGATTGGGGGTGCCTTCCAGAAAGAGAATGCGCTCGATGAGTTTTTCCGCGTGCTTCATCTCGTTGATCGATTCTTTCTTCGTGTGGTCGCTGAGTTTCTTATATCCCCACGTCTCGCACATTTCGGCATGGATAAAATACTGGCTGATCGCGCCAAGCTCTTCCTTCAGCATCTTGGCCAGGACTTCAATGACTTCCGGTTTGCCCTTCATAATTGACTCCTCTTTTCTGCTCACTTCCTCTAATCGAGCGGACTAACAGAGATAAATGGAAATATGCCGTTCGTCAAGCGGATTGCGCGTGAGAACAGGGCCTCGTCAAAGTCGGGGCAGCTTGGCGGCCCTGCAGAAGCCGAAGGTCATTAGCCACGAGTGAAACTCGTGGAAAGCTGTAGGAACGTAGGTTCGACCCCTTCGGGGTCGAATATCTCTGCGCGCCTGGCCCGTGGGTTACACCTACGGCTAGTAATATTCTTCCCCTTCGGGGAACTCGCGGACTTTGACGTGACCCCGCGCGTAAGAACGGTCCGTCCAGCCGATCTTTAACCCGTGCCACCATCGTTGTGCTTATCCCGCAGGTGGGAAATCAACTCGCGGACGCTATCGGCGAGTTCCACCACCTCGCCCTCGCCTTTCACCTCGAATTTGATTTCGTAGTTTCCTGCCGCAGCATGGTCGACAGCTTGTTTCAGGTCGGTCAAGGGCTTCACAACCTGGCGCGGAAGTGTGAAGCTGACCCAGACGCTCGCTAGCAAAGTAATTATGGATACGATCCCGCCCACTATTTCGGCGCGAACCAATAACGCCCGGGCACGCTGGTGATCTCTTTGAACTCGCTGCCAACTACGGTTTTCGAGTGCGGTTGAGAGGTTGATAATCCTCTGGCTGGCGGTCGCCAGGTCCCGGGAGGTTTGTCGAATCTCCGGGTCGCTTTCCTCCACTTTCGCCGCGACTTCGGCATCAAAGGACTCGATTCGAGCGCGGAGCATATCAATCAAGCGCGCGCGGCTTTCTTTGGGCGAATGCGCGAGGACCTCATCCAGGTCCTTCTGATAGGTTCGCACCACTTCCCGCAGGCTTTGAACGGGAGGCAAATTGCTCTCGCCCAACCGCTGCACGGCGTGGTTAAAGCTAATCCGGTAGAATGTGATCTCCGCATCCAAGTCGTCAAATGTGGATTTTTCTTCCGGCTGCAATTTGCGGCAGGCCTCGACGGTCAACTCCAGTTGGCGGAGCGATTCGCGGTTACGAGCAATGTCGTCGGGGTCGTGCAGGAGAAAGTAGTTGGTTTCTGCCCTCCGGGCGTCGAGCATATTGATGGAAGCGCGCTCAGCGCTGGTGGCGACGGGCGCATCGACGTTCACGATGCGGTCCACGATCTTACCCATGGCGAACAGGTAGTACACCGCCAGAAAGATGACGGGCACCAGGATTAGCCGCACCAGCGCGAGGCTTAAGGCCACCCTCCGGCGCAGGGAGAAACCCTGAAGGAGGACGAAGAGCTTTCTGCGCGATCGCCAAATCATACTCTAGTTTCCCCCGCAGAAAACAGGAGGGCAAGCCCTTCATACGGATAACCTGTGACGGCGGAATCTTACTCCAAAACTCCACCGGTGAGCTATGAATTCCACCAGTAAGGCGCGCTAAGCGACGGGTTGATAGGGCCGGAAGGCGCCCCGCTGATCTGTACATGAAACGGCCGGCACGACGAAAGGAACTTTTTTGCCCTGAGGACCGTATACAGAAATAGCGGTGGTCATTGCCGGGGAGGAAAAAATGTTTTGCCCTCAGTGTGGAAAGGAATATTCCGAACAAGTGAATTTTTGCTGCCATTGTGGGACGTCGCTTTCGATTCCTGTGCGCACACCTGCCAAGAAGCTGATGCGTTCGCGCACCGACAGCAAAATCGCAGGAGTTTGCGGCGGGTTCGCGGAATACCTCGAGATCGACGTCACTCTGATGCGAATCCTTTGGCTGATGCTGGCCTTTATTGGAGGGTGGGGAATCCTCGGTTATTGTATCGCCTGGATTGTCATGCCGATCGAGCCCCTGCCCCAGACTTCGGCTGTCACCCCGGGCCCCGGTTTGCCCGAGCCGGCGGGGAATCGCTGATTGTGGCGCGTGCATTCGGCCGCGCTTCAGCGGGCTGACTAAATGAGGCGTAGCGGCGGCATTACGCCGCCATCGCAAGTTGAGATCTCGAGCGATATGGCGGGGTAAACCCGCCGCGACGTCCCGCCCAACCGTTCCATCATCGTCCTCGGAATGTCGACCGCGCATTAGATATCGTCTGATTCGCAGACCTGACCCGTCAAAACCGCACAACACCCGTTATCACACCTCAGCTCACACGCCTCTGTCGGGAATTCCGACGACGTCGTCGGGAAATCCGGCAACATCATTGCCCACAGGCGCCTAAGTTGTTCAAAACACGTTCTGGCCGAAGAGTTGCATAAGACGAGCCCTACTGCTGTTTCTTACAGCAGACAGGAGGACTCCTGAAATGCCTAAGGATGATTGGGTTTTTTGGCTGACCGCGACAAACATCGTGCTGGGAGTAGTTGTGCTTCTGGCCGTGATGGTGGTCGCGTACGCGCTAGGTTGCGAGCTTGTGAGCCGCTATAGGAAGTCCCGCGATGTGGCCAACCTCGACGCGGAGCTGTCGACAATGTTGCGGGACGGCCGGCTAGTGCCGGGATTGGGAGTAACCATGGCGGACGGAGGCGAGCCGGTCAATCCCTCGCCGGCTCCGGCCGAACCAAAGAAAGGCAGCTAAGAGTCAGAACATGGCGTGTCCATTTCTTAAAGAAGGCCGTGCACAATCCTGCCACGTCGCTCCGACCAGAAAGTTAATTCTCGACGGACCCGGGGCTTCCGTGGCGGGCCGCTGCGCGTCACCGGAGTATTACCGCTGCGAACTCGTTCGAAACGACGTGGTGAGACGAGAGCGTTGTCCCCACCTCGAAGAGGTCCGCGTCCAGTATTGCGAGGCTGCATCCCCCATCAAGCTCATTCCCTTGAGCGAGTCGGAATTCTCGAGTTGCGCGGACGGCGGGTACCATTTCTGCGATTTGTACCTCTCGGTGACGAGGCCACAGGGCGTTCTTGACGCGCCTGCGGGCTTTCTGTATGCGCCAAACCACCTCTGGCTGGCCGCAGACGAGTCCGGTCTGTGTCACGTCGGAATCGACGCATTTCTGGCCCGTGTGGTTGCGAGCATTGACGGAATCACGTTCGTGACCACGCACGGGACCCACCGCCCCGTGGTCGCGCTAACCGTCCATGGCGTGGAGTGGCTTATGACTTTTCCCAATCCACTGCTTATCCAAAAAGTAAACGGCCACTTGCGCGGCGACCCCAAGCGAATCCTCGCTGACCCCTACGGCTCCGGATGGCTGTTTGCCGGCTGGCGTCTGCCCGAGCAGACGGCGGCCGGGCTCATCGGCGGGCCCCATGCCGCGGCTTGGCAAGCGGAAGAGCGGGAACTGCTGGCGCAGGAAATCCACGCAACGCACAACCTGAGCTGCGATGGCGGCGACCCCGTGTGCGGGGTAGGACAATTCCTGACGCGGGAACAACTGGTGTGTTTGCTCCAGCGCTTTTTTTCGAGCACGCACTGGGGTTCAAAGGAGCAACCGTGAAGAGAAACCTACTTATCTTTGGCGTCGGAATGGCTCTTGCCCTGGTGACCGGTTGGGCCGCTTTCCCTCATGCTCTATACGTCCGGCGCGCGCAGCCGCTGGAATTCCGGCATAAAACCCACGCCGAAAAATCGGGCCTCGCGCAATGCGATTCCTGCCACCTGCTCGGGACCAACGGTGAGTTCGGGGGAATCGCCGAAGTGGAAAGCTGCGCAGGTTGCCACGCTGACAAGATGGGGACATCCAAAGCCGAAGCCACGCTGGTCGACAGTTACATCAAGCCGTCGCGCGAAACCCCCTGGCTGGTCTATTCGCGGCAGCCGGCGAACGTGTGGTTCTCGCATGCGATTCACACTCGCCGCGCCGGCTTAGCCTGCAAGGACTGTCACGGTTCCATGGGGGAATCCGACCAGCAAAGAATTTACGAACAAAACCGCATCAGCGGCTACAGCCGCGACATCTGGGGCCATTCCATGTCCCGACTAGAGCGTGCCCCGGGAGATGGCATGAAGATGAGTGACTGCGAGGACTGCCACCATCGCCGCAACGTTGAAGTTGGCTGCCTCGGTTGCCACAAATGAAGGAGAGTTATGAAGTTCACCCGGAGAGACCTGCTCATCAGCACTGCCGGCGCCGCGGCAGGACTGGTGTTAAGTCCGGTGCCGTGGAAGTTGTTGAGCGACGCCTCCATTTGGACGCAAAACTTTCCCTGGATTCCACAGCCGGCTCACGGGCCGGTGGGAACGAAATACTCCACCTGCACTTTGTGCGAGGGCGGCTGCGGCATTCGCGTCCGCATGGCGGGGAAGTGTCCTGTAGGAGTTGTCGGTGTCAGCGCTCATCCGCTCACCAAGGGCGCCCTGTGCCCGCTCGCCTTTGCCGCTCATCAGTTGAATTGGCACCCCCGCAGATTGCGCGAAGTGCGCCACGACGGTCGCGCGGCGTCATGGAGTGAGGCGCTAGCGGCCTTTCGAAAGGCTAGCAGCGAGGGACCTATTGGCATCGTCGATGGCCGGCCGGGAAGGGCCGCTTCCTCGGTATTCGAGGCGTTCACCCAAAAGCAGCAAGGCAGCTACCAAGCTGTGCTGAGCGCGGAAAGCCAGGCACTTGCTCCTTACGCGGACTGGAGCGGTGTTCCGGTGGCCTCACTCGGCTACGATATGGAAAACGCGCGCACCGTCGTGAGCTTTGGCGCGCCGCTCCTGGACGGCTGGGGAATTCCCGGCCGTTTCACCCATCTTTGGGCCGACCGTGCCGCCGGCGCTTCCGACCCGCAACTGCGTTTGATCCAGATCGAGCCGGCATTGTCCCGGACGGCGGCACGCGCATGGCAGTGGGTCCCCATTCGTGGGGGCAGCGAAACGCAGCTCGCTGCGGGCTTGGCGCGAGTTCTGTTGGAAGAGCGCTTGGTGAAATCGGCCGGACCCATGCCGCACTTGACCCTGGACGACGCCGCTGCTCAAACGGGCCTCTCGGCTGGAGGGATTCGCGACCTGGCGCGAACGATGGCGGAGAATCGGCCGGTTGTGGCGATCGCGGCGGACGGTAATCCGGCAATCGCCGCGCTGAATGATCTGCTCGGCGCCGTGGCGGCACCGGGCGGGATTGTCAGGATCAAGGAAGATACTACGCCGCACGTTCCGGATGCCGCCTCCAGCCCGCTTCGAGCCATGTTGCTTGACTCGACCGTGCCTTGGGAATTCGCAGCTCAGGCCGATGCTGAAGTGTTTCGCTTCGCCGCGTGGGATGGCGGCGGGAACACCGCGGGTTGGCTGCTGCCCGCTCCGGGATTTCTGGAGGAGCTTACGGATGTGCCCACGCCGCCCACTTCCGCTCGCGAGACCTATTCAGTGGCTATGAACCTCGCCGCACCTGCAACCGAGGTTCAGAGTGCCGCACAGTTTCTGCTGAACGTCGACGCCACGTTGCCGGCGGTGGATAAAGTTATTCACGCGCGTTGCGAGGGAATTTTCCGCGCCCGGCAAGGCACGGTCTATGGTGAGCAGACTCTCGCTTTGAGCAAAATCGATTCAGCACAACATCTGGAAGAACAACTTCGCAAGGGCGCGGTCTGGATGGGCGATCCGCCGCGCGACGGCAGGTTCCGATGTGAGCTAAAGGAATGGCCCACGGGAGTTGGCGTTTCGCCCGCCGCGAGTTGGGCCACGGCTTGGGCTCTACCCGTACTTCCGGCGCTGGCGACGAAACTGTATCAGGAATCGACTTTGCGCGAGCTGCCGGTAGGGAGGCAAGCATGAACGTCCGCTACGGATTCGTAATTGACTTGGATCGCTGTACCGGCTGCGGCGCTTGCATGGTGGCCTGCGCGGCGGAAAACAACGTTCCGCCTGCGGCTCCGCGGGCGACTCCCCGGACAGGATTGACGCCGATGTTGGTTCGCAAAGTATCGAACGGCATGGAGGGAGCGGCCCGCCGGGAGGCGTTTTTTCCTATTGCCTGCATGCATTGCGGAAACGAAACACCGTGTGTGGCCGTCTGTCCGCAGCAGGCGGTGGAAGTAGACAAGGCGACGGGCATCGTGGTGCAGATGCCGCAACGCTGCCTGGGTTGTCGCTATTGCATGACCGCTTGCCCCTACCATGCCCGCTACTTCAATTGGTGGGACCCTGCCTGGCCCGCCGGAATGGAGAAGAGCCTCAATCCCGGCGTTGCCGTGCGGATGCGCGGAGTGGTCGAGAAATGCAATATGTGCCCCGCGCGGCTGCACAGCGCCAAGGAAAAAGCCGCAGCCGCGGGGAAAAAGGAAATCGATCCCGCAGATTACATCCCCGCCTGCGCCAAAGCGTGCCCTACCGGGGCCATCACCTTCGGAAATCTGGCCGACAAAAACGATTCCGTCTTTACCGCGGCGCATTCCTCGAGCGCCTTTCGGCTCTTGGCGCGGCTCGGCACGGAGCCCAAGGTTTACTACAAATCCCAGGAACCTTGGGTGAGAGCGCTCGCGGAACGCGATTCGGATCACGCTACGGAGGCCCAACATGGCTGATCTGCTTCTGATTGACCGGCGCTTGATTGCCCGCGGCGTCACAAGAAGTTCGACGTTGCGATTTATGTTCTGGCTAGTCCCCTGGGTTGCCCTGGTGGCTCTGGGAGTTTATGCGGCCGCACTCTGCCTATACTACGGCCTGAACCAGACCCATATGGACAACCGCTTCGCCTTCGGAATGTGGATCTATTTGGATCTGGGAATGATCGCCATGGGCGCGGGAGCCTTCTTCACCGGCTTCCTGGTTTACATCCTCAAGCAGGAGGACCTCAAGCCCATCCTGAACAGCGCGGTCGTCGTGGGGCTGATTTGTTATAGCGGTGCGGTGGCGGTCTTGATGGTGGACGTCGGGCAACCCTTGCGCGCGTGGTTCACCTTCTGGCACCCGAACACCCACTCGATGCTCACCGAGGTCACCTTCTGCATTACTTGTTATCTGTGCGTGCTCATCCTGGAATACCTGCCCGTGCTGTTGCGTAACCGGCAAATGCGCAAAGTGCCGTCATTCCTGGTGTTTGAATACCAGCTTCATAAGATGGTTCCGGTGCTTGCCGGACTCGGCGCCTTCCTTTCGTTTTTCCACCAGGGATCGCTTGGAGGACTTTACGGAGTGTTGCGTGGCCGCCCCTTTGCATTTCGCCAGGGGTTCGCCATTTGGCCGTCCACATTCTTTCTCTTCATCCTTTCCGCTCTCGCTGTGGGGCCGAGTTTCCTGATGCTGGTCACGGCCACAGCGGAAACTCTGGCGGGGCGGAGACTGGCGCTGCCCAGCGTGTTCCGCAAGCTGGGATTTATCTCCGGGGTCCTGCTTGGCATCTATGTGGCGGCGAAAGCAATCGACACGCTGATTTGGCTGAACGTTACTTCCAGGGCGGTAGGCTTTTCCCCTTGGGATTTCTACTCCTATAAGCCGTTTGGCTCAGCCCTGCTGTTTCTCGAGATCGTTCCCTTGGGGTTACTCCCGGCGATTCTTCTAACCTTGCCCATGACAAACAAAAAACGCGGCTGGGTGCTGTGCGGAGCCGCGCTGGCCTGCTCTGGCGTTCTGCTGAACCGGTTCATTCTCACCGTGCAGACCCTCGCCCTGCCGACGCTGCCTTTCGACGACTTTCTGCAATACATTCCCAGTTGGCAGGAAGTGGCGACCTTCACCGGCGTGATTGCCTATGGCGTGATTCTCTATTCGTTGTCCTATCGCTATTTGCCGCTATTCGGGCAAGCTAAAGGAGTGGACAAAAATGTTTCCGTGGGTTGATGGATTTCACTGGAGCCCGGGTCATATCATTTTTCTTTCCCTTTTCTTCGTGGTCGTGTTGACCATCGTGTCCACGTTCGCCCGCGCGATTTGGCGGACTGCCTCAGACTTCCGCACCCACCACGCCGCGGAGACGTGCTGGCGCCTGAACTTCGCGGAGCTGCCGGAAGCCGAGCGCCGCTGCCGTCACGAACTCGCCGGCCGTCTGGACAACAGAATCTGCCCCAACGCCTTCGATTGCCGCCACTGCGCCCAATACGCGGAGTTCGCCGCGCTGCCGGCAAAAGCGGCCTCCCTGCAGGCAGGCGTCAGCTTCTCGAGTGATCTGCTCTACCATCGAGGCCACACCTGGGTGCGCCCGGAAGCTGACGGCGCCTTGACGATCGGTCTCGATGAACTGGCTCAGCACTTGATTGGCCGCCCCGATTCTGTCCAATTGCCTGCCCAGGGTAGTGCGGTCGAGAGCAACGGCGTTGCCTGGCGGATGACGAAGAACGGTCATGAAATTCAGGTTCGTGCCCCAGTCGACGGCACCGTTGTGGCCACGGGCGGAGATAAGCAGGGCTGGTATCTGAAACTTCGCCCGCATCACCCCGTGAATCTCCGTCATCTGCTGCGCGACGCGGAAGTGCCGGGATGGCTGGCGGGAGAACTCGATCGTCTGCAATTGCAATTCTCCACGCCCAACGCTCAGCCTTGCCTGGCCGACGGCGGAACACTGATGTCCGATCTCATGGATGCCATGCCCGCGGCCGACTGGGACGCGGTGCTCGCGGCGACCTTTTTGCAGGCTTAATTGTTTGGTGATGATTCGCTAGGTAATTACCGCAAGGACGCAACGTGTGTACGGGCGATAAGCTTGGCTGCGAGGACTAAGTCCTCGAACGCGCGCGATCCGAACAGGGATTTGGTCCGCAGTTCCGTCTTGATTTTGACAGCGGCCTTGTTTAAGTCGCCCAGGATAGCTTCCAGCTCGATGACGGTGGGCCGGTGCCTCGATCGAGTCAACGCATTCGCGACCTCCGGAAGCACGCCGAGGGGCCGGCAGGAATGGATTTTGGGGTCGGTGCCATTGAGGTCGCTGAGGGACTTCTGCAACCGGTGGGCCTCGGCCTCGAATACGTACCAGCGATGCGAAGCGTCGCCGATGCTTTGCCACGCCACCGCGAGTCCAAGTTCAAAAGGCATGTTGAACCTGGGTGTCCTAGGCGGCTTTGAGTCAAGCTGAACGCGCGAGAGATCATGAAATGAAATTTTGCATTCACCTATTAGCGAAAAAATACGATCAAGTCGACGTTCGCTTTCCGGGATCTGAAGCACTGCTTGTGGGATTAGACCAAATCCTGAGAGGCCGGCAATGAATGCTAGGTACAGAGGTTCGAACTTCCTATCGTACGGCATGTTGAGGAAGACTTTATCGGATCCATTCGAGGCGTTGTGCTTCGTCGCAGTGTTGGTGGCTTCCGGCATTGGGGAGTCGATCGGGGGAGGGCCTGGGGGAGTACTTGCTGAGAATTTGGCTTAACGAGTGAAAGCTCAGCCTACAGTTAGCCCGCCGGACGAAGCTTTCCATTGGATTTCTGGATGCTCTCAACCAATCGGACGATACGATCCACCCGTTCTTTTGACATGCCAAAAATCTTCGCGATCCTTGCCGTCGAAGGGAACGGAGTCGTGATTAGCGTCGGCCCAAAGTTCCGGGGAGGTTTCTCCTCGTCGAAGAGCAACCGGGACGGTTCCACATCCATTGCTTTAGCGAACCTCTCCAAGGTTGACGGGGAAGGGACCGTGTGACCGCTCTCGACGCGGGAGACATAAGATCGTGAGAGCCCAGACCGCTTTTCGATTTGAGCAAGCGAAACCCCTTTGGCTTCGCGAAGGGTTCGAATTTTCTCCCCGACGCTCATACAACCAAACTATATCAAAGAAGTCCTACCAAAGGAATAGTTAGGACTTCACAGCAGGGCGCGCGTCTCGGAGCACCGTTGGAACCGCCGGGGCTCGGCCGCGACCGCTTCAGCCGTGCTCTTTCCGCTGATAAGGACAGTTGCGAGTTTGGCTGTCAAGACGTCCAGCATTTGCTGAGGTTTACAAAACATACCGACAGGGACGTTCGTAGCGCGGGCATCTTGCCCACTGTCTCGGGAGCGTCCCGCTCCCTTCGGTGCGCGGGCAGGATGCCCACGCACCAGCGGGCGAGACGCCCGCGCTACCAAAAGAGCTCGTCACTATATTCCGTGAGAGATACATACGCCCGCTTCAGTGCGCGATCTCGTAGCGCTTAAGCTTATCGTATAGCGTCGAGCGGTCGATTCCGAGGGCGGTAGCGGCCTCGCGAACATTCCCCCCTTTCCGTTCCAGCGCGGCCAGGATGACGCGGCGTTCCAGCTCGGCCAACGGGACGTCGGGAATCTCCCAATTCTTTGCGGCGTTGCGCTGATTGATCCAGGTGAAATCGCCTTCGACAAGCGATCCATTGCGTGAGGTCACGATAGCGCGTTCGATCACGTTTTCGAGTTCGCGCACGTTACCGGGCCAGTCGTGCTCAATCAGCAGCTTGAGCGCGCCCGCGGAGATGCCCGCGATGTCTTTTCCCAGTTCCGACGCGATGCGCTCCACAAAATGCTCCGCCAGCAGCGGAATGTCTTCGCGCCGCTCGCGCAGGGGTGGAATGCGAATCTCAATCACATTGATGCGGTAATACAAGTCGTCGCGAAATCGCCCCTGCTTGACTTCTTCCGCCAGGTTCTTATTGGTCGCGGCGATCACCCGCACATCCACGCTGACTTCCTCGGAGCCCCCCACGCGATAAAAGCGGCGCTCCTGGAGAACTCGCAGCAGGTCCGCCTGGAGCTTGGGCGAGATGTCACCAATTTCGTCAAGGAAGATCGTGCCTCCGTCGGCCAGCTCAAATTTGCCTTTCGTTTGGCCCTCGGCGCCGGTGAAGGCACCCTTCTCGTGGCCGAACAATTCGCTCTCGAGCAGGGTTTCCGTCAGCGCCGCGCAGCCCACGCTCACAAATCGCTTCTCCGCGCGCTCACCGGAGTAATGGATGGCGCGCGCCACCAGTTCCTTTCCCGTGCCACTGTCTCCGCAGATCAGCACGGTGCTGCGGATACTCGCAATCTCTCGCGTCAGCGCCAAAATCTCCTCCATGCGTGGATTCTTGGTGATGATGTCGCGGTGGCGGTACTGGCGGCTGATTTTCTTTCGCAGGATGGCATTCTCACTTTGCAGCTTCTTGAGTTTGAGAATGCGCGAAACCAGCATGGAGATTTCCTGCGGATGGCAGGGTTTTACGATGTACTCTTGTGCGCCCTCTTTCATGGCCTGGATCGCGGTGTCCACGGTGGCGTAGGCGGTGATGATGATGACGGAAGCTTCCGGCCGAATGCGGTGAATTTCCATCATCGTTTCGATGCCGTCCATGCCCCCCGGCATTTTCAGGTCGATGAAGCAAATGGCATAGTCGGACGACCGCGCCATCTCCAGGGCCTTCTGGCCGTCGGGCGCGGTGTCAACGCGATAGCCGTCCTCGCGCAGCCACGCCGCCATCGACTCGCACATGACCTCTTCATCGTCCACCACCAGGATGGGCCAAACTTTCTTCATAACGCCTCTCCGCCGCTGCTACCTGAACCGCCTTCACTCCGCATGGACATGGACTGCCTGTTCTTCCACGGTGCCGCTCTTGGCCTTGAGTGGGAGCGTGACGGTAAACGAAGCGCCCTGGTTCCGCTGGCTCGCCACTTCGATTTCGCCGTCGTGGTCCTTCACAATTCCGTAAAGCACGGCTAATCCCAGGCCCACTCCTTTTCCCTCGGCCTTGGTGGTAAAGAACGGGTCGAAGATTTTCGCGAGGTTTTCAGGGGCGATGCCTTCACCCGTATCTCGCACGCAGAGCTCTACCGAGTCCCCGCCGGGAACGAGGCGCGTGCGCATGGTCAACTTTCCGCCGCCTTTGGGATGCATCGCCTGCGCGCCGTTCAAGATCAGATTGAGAATCACCTGCTGGATCTGCGAAGGATCGCACTCAACCAGAGGTAGCGTTTCCTGCAAATCCAAAACCGTTTCCGCGTTCATGAGCTTCAGCTTGTGTCCCACCAGGCGCAGGGTGCTGCGGACGAGTTTGTTCAAATCGCCGGGAACTCGCTGGGGCTTGGACCGGCGAGAAAACGCCAGCAAATCAGTAACGATGCGGCCCACGCGAGTCGTTTCCGCCGAGATTTGGCTGAGGTACTTGCGGAACTCGGCCTCGCGCCCGGAAGGGAATTCGCCGCCGGCCATCAGGCGTTCGAGCAGCGTGGAAAGGTTGAGCACGCCGGAAACGGGATTATTGATCTCGTGCGCAACGCTGGCGGCCAGTTGACCCAGCGAAGCAAGCCGGTCCGCCTGAAGCAGTTTGCGATGGGCCGCCTGCAATTGTTCGGTGCGTTCTTCGACCTTGGTTTCGAGCGTCTGCTGCATTTCGTTCAAATCATCGACGGCAATTTTCAAGCGCTCACGCATGCGGTTAAACGAGTCCACCAGTTCATCCAGTTCCTGGCTGCCGCGCCGGATTTGCAGGGGGCGGTCGAGCTGCATGGCGCTCAGGGCTTTCGTCCCCTTGATGACGTCGCGGATGGGGGTGGCGACGAAACGCCGCGTGAACAGGATGACGAACGCCGCGCCGATGATGACGGCGACCACCGTCACCAGGATCGTTTGCAGGGTCACGGCTCGAGTTTGTTGCTGCACCGGGTCGAGGCTCAGCGCCACGTCCAGAACCCCGAGCACTTTGGTGCTGGCCTGATGCGCGTGGCAACTGGCATTGCTGCACGAAGGCTCGTTATGAATGGGAGTGACGATGTTGAGGGTCTTGACGCCCACGGGCGAGGTGGCATAGCGCACGCGTGAATTAATCGCCGGCCGCGCCAGCACCGGCGTTGCGCCGTGGCAGCTCATGCAGACATCGCTCGCGGGACTGGCCGGACCGGGCTGCTCGCCCGCGTCGGTCGAGAACACCAGCCTGCCCTCGCGATTGAACATGCGGATGCGGTCGACGCCGTGCTTGTCGGCGATCACGCGCATCATCTCATACGCGGCCTTGCGGTCGTCATCGAGCATGGCGTGCCAGGTGGCGCTGGTGATGCTGCGCGAAAGCTGGTCCGCGCCCAGGATCATCGCCTCGACCAGCCGCTCCTTTTGCATCCGGAAGTTGAGATATCCGCTGATGCAACTGATCGCGACGATCAGAATGGTGAGGGAGAAAATCAGCTTGAAATCGAGTCTGCGGGGCATTCGGAACCTTTACACCTGATCCTCCAGCTCCAGATGACGCGTGCGGCGGGAACGGATAGGCTCGGCGGCGAGGGAAAGGACGGGGCTCCCGAGGGGTTTCGCGCAGGATGCGCCCGCGCCAACGCCGCGATGAAGCCGCCCAAGAGCCCGAAGGCGCAGAAATACCCCCAACGCCGCCAACCGGGCAGGCCAAGCCTAATCTAAACAGCAAATCACCTGCCAAACTATACGGCGGAAACTGAAGTTTTCGCGAGCGCCCCATAAATCCCCGTGGTGGGT
>CAZCVY010000085.1:0-27593 GCA_964501985.1 uncultured Acidobacteriota bacterium
GCGCTCAAAGGGTTCCATCGCTTCGAAGGCCTGGGAGGATCGCACCGTCGCCGCCTTGTCCTCAGCCGGCACTTTGATGTTCTTGAGCGCCAGGCCGTCACGGATGCGGTGGGAGCGCCGCATCCGCCAAAACGTTTCGCCCCTCTGCTCGACCCGATGGCTCTCCAAACCGAGTTGCAAATCCTCCGGCAGGGACTCCATCATCTCCTGGTACTCTCCCTCCTCCATTCCCATGAGAACTTCGAACTGCGAGCCTTTCATGAGTTCCTTGCGGAAATGGAACACGGTGGGGATAACCTCGCCATCCGGGGTTGATCCCGCCACGGCGTTCGCGGCGTTCACTTCCTGCTCGTGCGCGTTGGATAATTGTGGTTTGCTTCCGCGAGGCATAGGTCTTCCATAATACTTAATTACTACTACCCACAATATAATTGTACACATAAATAATGACTTTAGTCAAGCACAATCTTTGACTAGATGTATATACCTTTGAATCGGACAAAATGCCCGCACGGAGAAGGGCGAGAATCACGAGGAGCCGGCCCGAAAGGGGATGTTCCCATGCCCTCAAAACGAGTTTTTCCGCAGCCTCTTTGACCCGACGCTACAAGGATTTTACAAGGATTTAGCGCATGGCGCTGGCGGCACCCGGTGTCCTCGCGGGCGAACGGCCGGGGATTCATGCCGGTATAACTGTTTCTCATGCGTGTGGGATAATCACATCGTTCGATTGCTGGGGATTTGCCCAGGAGGTCCGCGTGCGTCACATTCTCATCGCTGGAAAGGATTGGCAAGCGCGCGCGTTGTTGCGCGCCCAACTGCTGGAGGAGGGTTTTGAAGTAGAAGCCTACGAAACCATTCCCGATGCTTTGGCGGCGCTGGGTCCGGGCGCAAACCTTCCTAATCTGTTCATCGCTGATGTTTCCGCCAGTGGCGACCCTTCGGCCGACGTCGAGGCGCTCTCGGTCTGGTCGCGTAAGCTTCCTATCTGGATCGTTGCCAGCCGGGCTTACATCATCGAGAAAGGCTTGCGCGGCCACGGGTTCGAAATGATCCTGTTGGGCCCCGTGGACGTGGGTGAACTCGTGGAACAAATCAAGCAACGGCTGGAAGAGCATATGGAAATTGAATGACGTCCGACTGGAATGTGGGCAAGCCTTAAGTTTTGGGTCGCGCGCCTTCCGGACACGCGCATGGTAGATGACACCAAAGCCCAGATCAGCGGTAAAGCGACAAGAACGTCCACGTGACGGGGGAGTCGGTAAACCCTTCGCCGTCGCGATTCATGCAATCCTTAAATTTGTCAGCCTCATGTCTAACGCCCCTTGACATTCCGAATTCTCCGCTATTAATTCTCCGACGGTCTCTCGAGATGATCGATGACGATGGTCTCCACCGGACTTTTTGTTGGTTCCAGCTTCAGTCCAAGCTGTTCCTGAAGCGCCGTGAAGATCGACGGCCATGAATTGTTGGATAGAGCTGGATTCCCAGCTCCCGTGTCATTCCCTTCCTCCGCCTTAAACGGCGTCGCCGCGCTCGGGTCAGGTGTCCAGTGGAGCGAAATATCATACTTGCCCTTCAGGCCGGTCTGGTCGACAACGGTGCGGCTCAGTTGGCGCGACAAGACCTGCACCAGGGACTCGATAGGAAGCCCTTGACCAGTTAGCTGATCCTTTCCCATGTGCATCATTCCCGCGTGTGCCCTACCATCAAGAAGTTTGGGACCGTTCTTTGCGATCACCAGCACGTAAACGGGGAGTTCCTTTGTCTCGTGACTCAACCTTAGCTCGAACCGAACCGCGAGCAGCGACTGAACCCTCAATCTAATTTGGTCGAACCGCTGGTCGGGAGAGAGTTTCTGCAATTCTTCCACGAGTGAGTCGTCTTCCTTCGCGTTAATATCGTATCTTTCGGAGTTGATCCAGCTTGGTCCTCCCAAGACCTGAAAGTCATGAACGTTGTACGCAAGTGCGATGAGGAATTTTGTCGTCGTGCCTGTTGTGGTGAACCTGCCGGGAGGCATCGAAATGAAAAAGCGGGCGTCTCCGGAGCGATTGGGCTTAATTGAGGCAACCTCGAAGGACGGCAAAGGCGCGATGGTTGTTTGTGGCGATTGTGCGAGGGTTTTCGGGACGTTCAGGAGCCCAAGGACAAGAGGTCCGGCAATGATGGCTAATAGCATCGACTGCCATACGCACTCATCCTGTGCTGGTCTAGTGACCACTCACGTCTCCTGCTTCATTATCGAATGCGGGCAATTCCATTGCCACTCAAATTCTCCTAAAATTCAAACTGACCCACCACCGAGTAGTTCGGGTACGCGCGCAGGCTGGCGCATCGGCTCTTTGAGGTCTGCGATCTCCCATGACCGGAGCTTGTCGGGGGCTGCTACTTGTATGAGAAAGCAGGGGCACGGCGCCGACGCTCGATTTCCCCCGTCTGGCGGACGCCACCCAGCGGCATGCTCGCCTCTATTTCATTCCATCCAGAATTGAGGCCACGATTCCTCCCACGACGCCTCCCTGCACGGCTTCCCGGTGCTGTGCGGGCATGTACTGCATGAGCTTGTGCGCCAGTTTGGAGATGGGTAGCGTTTGCAGCCAGATTCTCCCTGGCCCGGTGAGAGATGCGAGAAAGATTCCGTCTCCGCCAAAAATCATGTTCTTGATTCCCGGCACGGTCGTGATCTGAAAGGAAACGCACGCCTGGAACGCGCCGACGTGTCCAGGATGCACCCTCAAAGTTTCGCCGGCCTGCAGATCCTTCACGATCAGCTCACCCGAAAGCTCGATCCAGGCGGTCCCCGTTCCACTGACGTGCTGCAGCAGGAAGCCGTCGTCGCCGAAAATTCCAGCCCCCGGCGATTGCTGGAAGCCGACGCTACGTCCCCGAAGCCATCGGACGCCTCGTCCGCTGATGCGCCGTCTTCTCAGAATGACTACCTCCTAAGCCCCCAGGTGTGCGCAATGTGTTAACTCACTGTAGCGCCAAACTTTAGCTCGGTGTGTCGCCCTAAAGGGCGGCTCCACGGGAAACGCGTACAACCCTGGCTAGGGTGAGTTCGATCTTGGGGAAGGCGGATTTGGGTCGGCGTCCCCCCAGACGCGTGCCTGATCATGAGAATTTCTTAAGTCTCCGCGCCCTTTGGACGATTCCTTTATTTAGTGAGTAGTCGATGTCGAAATTACAGGATCCAAATATCTACCGCGCCGTCCTGGAGAACCTCCAGACTGGAGTTTACTTCGTTGATGACGACCGGAGGATAGTGTTTTGGAACACCGGTGCCGAAAAAATCACCGGTTTCCTTCGCCAAGAGGTTGTCGGGCGATTCTGCCGCGAGAACATTCTGGTTCACTGTGACGAAGCTAATGCCCTCCTTTGCGGCGCCGCCTGCCCACTGACCGACACCATGAGCGACGGCAGACCACGCGAAGTTGACATCTACCTGCGCCATAAGGACGGTTATCGTGTTCCCGTGCGGGTGAGGACGACCCCAATCAGGGATCAAGACGGCGTTATTATCGGTGCTGCGGAAGACTTCGAAGAGAGGGCAGTAGCTCCGGATCCGAACTGCAGGCTTATCAACCCCAGCGCCGAAGTGTGCGTCGAAGCAGCCACCGGCCTTCCGGCGCAGGACTGGATGTCGGCACAGCTCGACGAGAGCCTCGCTCAATTTACCGAGCACCACGTCCAGTTCGGCATCCTGCGCATCCGCCTAGACCAAATGAACGACTGGAAGGGGAGAGGCGGCCAACAAGTGGTGAATGTCATGCTCCGCGCAGTGGCACAGACACTCCGCAGCCTCCTTCCTCCAGCCAACTTGCTTGGACGGTGGGGCGAGGACGGATTCCTGGCCATTGTGGCCAACGCCGATTCGAATCGTCTGGAAAAACTGGGCGCCCGCTTGAAGAAGATTGTGAACTGCGTCGCGATCAAGTGGTGGGGTGATTACACGTCGATCAAGGTATCACTGGGAAGCACCGCGGTTAACACTGGGGACACTCCCAAGTCCGTGCTGCAGCGGGCGGAGAAAACGTTTGAACAACCCCTGAGGGCGTAGGGGGAACGGTACTGGGGCGTGGACTGGAGAGGCGTGCAAAACGTGAAAAAATCCGAAGACTGCCATCCTGAGCGCAGCGAAGATCTCCGTATTCGGTTTTGTCCGCTGCACTTCGAGGAACGGCGGAGATCCTTCTCAGCGCTCAGGATGACACGAGCAGCGATTTTTTCAAAGCCTCACAGCCGTCGCGGGCAGGTCGGATACCTATGATTGTCATCATTGGAATTGTCGTCGTGTTCGGGGCAGTGATCGGCGGTTACTTAATGGAGCGTGGTAGCCTCCTGGTGCTGGTCCAGCCCGCTGAACTGGTCATCATTGGGGCGTCTGCCGTCGGAACGGTCCTGATCGCCAATCCTCTTCACATCCTCAAGAAGATCGCCGCGGGGTTCGTCGGCGTCTTCCGATCGACAGCCTTCACTCGTGAGCGCTATGTCAATTCCATGAAAATGATGTATGAAGTCTTCAACCGCGCGCGCCGCGACGGCCTCGTAGCCCTCGAATCGGACGTTGAAGAGCCGTCCAAGAGTCCGATTTTCTCGAAGTATCCTGACTTCCTGAACGATCAACATTGTCGTGATTTTGTGTGCGACACGATGCGCATGGCAGTTACGGGGGGCGTGGAGCCTTTCGATTTTGACCAGATGATGGAACTCGACATGGACGTTCATCACCACGAAGCCAGCCGGCCGGTTGCGGCATTGTCCAACATGGCAGACTCCCTTCCTGGCTTGGGCATTGTCGCTGCGGTGCTGGGTGTCGTGATCACCATGGGCGCCCTAGGGGGCCCGCCGGAGGAAATCGGCCACAAGGTTGCGGCGGCGCTCGTCGGGACCTTCCTTGGGATCCTCCTCTGCTATGGGCTGGTCGGACCCATCGCCTCGAACATGTCCAAGGCGGCCGAAGACGAACGTGCTTATTATTACACTCTGCGTGTTTTGATGCTCGCTTTCATCAAGGGAACCCCTCCCCCATTGGCCATCGAAATCGCGCGGCGGGCCGTTCCAGGCCACGTACGACCTTCGTTCCAGGAGGTCGAGAAAGTTTGCCGCAGCGTCGCGACCGCGGCGAAAGCGACGCAAGCCGCGGCGGCGCCGTCAAGTAGCTAGAGACCATGGCGGATAAGCGTCCCATCGTAATCATCAAACGCCAAAGCCAACACAGCGGGCACTCGGGCGGAGCCTGGAAGGTGGCCTACGCTGACTTTGTGACGGCGATGATGGCGCTCTTCATCGTGCTTTGGTTGATGAACAGCAGCAAGCAAATCCAGGTCGCGGTCGGGGGCTACTTCAAAGACCCTTCGGGAAGCTCGAAGTTAGTAGGAAGCAATCAGGCCGGCTCGGGCGAGAACTTCAGCGTGACCAAAGACAATATGGATCAACTCAAGCAGGCGCTCGAGAATTCTGTCCGGCAAATGGCGAATTTCGACCAGTTCAAGAATCAGATCGAGATGACCGTGACCGCCGAGGGGCTGCGAATCGAAATGCTGGAATCCGAAACCGGAACCTTCTTCGACAGCGGCAGCCCAGTAGCGAGCCAAAACGGGAAGGATTTACTCGTCAAGCTCGCGCAAGAACTGGGAAAGCTCCCCAACAAGATCTCCATCGAGGGTCACACCGATTCCAAACCTTACGCCGGCAAGGGCGATTACGGAAATTGGGAGCTCTCGACAGACCGCGCTAACGCCGCTCGGCGCTTGATGCAACAGGCGGGCCTGCGAGTTGACCAAGTGACCCAAGTTCGCGGCTACGCCGATCAGAAACTGCGCAAGCCCGGCGATCCGCTGGACCCAGGCAATCGGCGAATTTCGCTCATTGTGCAGTACGTCATAAAAGACCATAACCCGCAGTAGACTCGCCTTGACGATGCGCCCCGGGTCTCGCGGACGGCACCCACCGGTGTGCTCTTCTTTATTTCATGCCGTCCAGAATTGAGCCCACGATTCCTCCGACGACGCCTCCCTGCACGGCTTCCCGGTGCTGTGCGGGCATGTACTGCATGAGCTTGTGCGCCAGTTTGGAAATGGGTAGCGTTTGCAGCCAGATTCTCCCCGGCCCCGTGAGAGATGCGAGAAAGATTCCGTCGCCGCCAAAAATCATATTCTTGATTCCCGGCACGGTCGTGATCTGAAAGGAGACGCACGCCTGGAACGCGCCGACGTGGCCCGGATGCACCCGCAAAGTTTCGCCGGGCTGCAGATCCTTCACGATCAGCTCACCCGAAAGCTCGATCCATGCGGTCCCCGTTCCGCTCACGTGCTGAAGCAGAAAGCCGTCGCCGCCGAAAATTCCCGCCCCCAGCGATTGCTGAAAGCCGACGCTAAGCTGAATCTGCGGCGTTGCGCACAAGAATCCGTGCCGGTGAATCATGTATTCGTTTCCCGTGCCAACCTCAATCGGCACAATGTGCCCTGGCAGTTTGGTGGCGAAGGAAATCCCTCCGGCGGCGCCGATGGCCCGATACTCCGTCATGAACAGCGATCCGCCACCCGCCACGCGCTTCAGCACCCCGAAGATTCCTCCACCCCCACCAAACTGAGTGTGCGTCGTCATCTGGACGGAACTCGTCATCCAGGAAAGTTCACCGGCCTCAGAAATGACGGACTCGTTTGGGTCGAGCACGAATTCAAGGACCGGCATGGTGGTGCCGACGATGCGACTCTGCATGTTGGACTCCTGGTTTGGATTGCGCGCTGTCGACGAGCTTTGAGCCCGAGCGCGGCGTTCGATTGAACTTATACCCTAAAGTCACTTGATCGCAAGAGGCCAGAGCGGATAACCCTCTCCTCTTGCCGATTTGCCGTTAGGAAGCTAACGAGAGGCTGCCGGCTGCTGTTGGGTGAGGCAGTGCAAGGTTCCCAATCCCCACACCAAATCGACGGCGTGAATTCCCACCACCGGGCGATCGGCGAAGATTTCCGCGAGCGTTCCCAGAGCGACGCGGTCCTGCGGATCGTTAAACGTGGGCATTAGGACGGCGGCGTTGGAAATATAGAAATTGGCATAGCTGGCGGGCAGGCGCTGGCCGTCCAGGTAGACGGGCGATGGCATCGGCAACGGCACAGCCTCAAGCTTCGAGCCATCTTCCAGGCGCATGTTGCCGACGCGTTCCCAGTTTTCCTCGAGCGGAAGATAGTTTGCGTTGTGAGGGTTCTTTTCGCGGCAGAGCAGCACCGTGCGCGGGTTCACAAACCGGCACAAGTCATCAACGTGACCGTGTGTGTCGTCACCGGCAATCCCTTTACCCAGCCAGAGAACGTTGGTGACTCCCAGATATTGTCGGAATACTGCTTCAATCTCCTCACGGCTAACGCCCGGGTTCCGAACTTGGGTGAAAGGATCGAGGAGGCATTCCTCTGTAGTGATCAGCGTGCCACGGCCATTTGTCTCGATGCTGCCGCCTTCCAAGACAACGGTGCGGCCCCTCACCGTAGCTTCAAACACTCGCATCCCGAGCGCCCGCGCGACGCGCGCCGGAACCTGGCAATCCTTGTGCCAGTTCGGATATCTGGCCCAACCGGTAAATCCGAATCGCGCGATGGCCACGTCGGCGCGAGGCGCGTCACGCTTCACGAAGATCGGCCCAAAGTCCCGCGCCCAGCCGCGATCGGTGGGAAAACGAAAAAACTCGACGCGCGCCAGGTCTACGCCGATCCTCTTCAAGATGTGGCGCGCTTTTTCCTCGTGCGCTTTCGAGTTGACCAAGATCCTTACGATCTCGCCGCCGACGATATGGCGAACGATCTCGCCGTACACCCAAGGGATGGGCGCGAACTTCCCCGGCCAGTCCGTGAGGTTGTGCGGCCACCCAATCCAGGTGGCTTCGTGCGGTTCCCATTCGGCAGGAAAGCGGTAGCGATTTGGGGTTTGGGGGTTGGGGGTTGGGGGCTGGGGGACGCGCGACTCAGGATCGGGGTTCGGGATTGGCGATTTCGATTTTGGGTTCTGGGACGAAACCGCACGCTGATCCCCAGCATCGAGCGCCGAGCGCCCAGAACCCAGCCCCCAATCCCCAGCCCTCATTTTCTTCGCCACGGATCCTCATCGAGCCAACGGTTGGTGATTCCGGCGTACGCGTCGATCCGCCGATCACGAAGGAACGGCCAATTGCGCCGCACGTCCTCGATGCGCGCCAGATCGACTTCCGCGAGAAGGATTTCCTCACGGTCGGCCGAAGCCTCCGCCAGCACGACGCCGAAGGGATCGCAAATGAACGTCGAGCCCCAGAATTCCAGGCCGGCGCTTGCGGCGGAGATATTTTCCAAGCCCACGCGATTGACCGCCGCGACGTACACTCCGTTGGCAATCGCGTGGCTGCGCTGGATGGTCCGCCAAGCGTCGCGCTGGGCGGCGCCATATTGCTCTTTCTCGGCGGGATGCCAGCCGATGGCGGTGGGATAGAACAAGATGCTCGAGCCTTCGAGAGCCGCCAGGCGTGCGCCCTCCGGGAACCACTGATCCCAGCAGATTAGCGTTGCGACACGGCCCACGTGCGTATTGAAGGCGCGAAAGCCCAGGTCGCCGGGGGTGAAATAAAACTTCTCGTAGTAGGCCGGGTCGTCGGGAATATGCATTTTGCGGTAGAGGCCCACCACATCGCCCGTCGCATCAATCACTGCTGCGCTGTTGTGATAAACGCCGGGGGCGCGGCGCTCAAACAGCGGCGCGACAATCACCACTCCCCGCGCTTTGGCGACTTTCCCTAAAGCCTCGGTGGTGGGTCCGGGAACCGTCTCGGCAAGATCAAACAGCGCCACATCTTCGCGCTGGCAGAAGTACCGGGTACGGAAAAGCTCAGGTAGGCAGACAATCTCCGCGCCGCGTTGGGCCGCGTCTTCGACAAGCGCCGCGGCCTTTTGCAGGTTCGCATCCGCGCTTTCGGAGCATGACATCTGCACGAGTCCGGCGACGTATTTCAGTTTGGCGGGCATCACGATGAGACTACACATTTCGCTCCAATTTGCCAAGATTGCCGAACGCCAATGCCGAACGCCAATTCTGCATGGCCGATCGGGCGATATCGCGAGAGTGTGCGAGATTAAAGTGAATGCGGAAACCCCTGGAAGTAGCGTGGGCGTCCGAAGGTGTGAAGTTCCTGACCCTGCCAGGGCACGTTGACGCGACGGTGGCATCGCAGTACAGTGATGGCTTAATATCCCGGCAAGGCAAGCGCGAGCAGGTTGCGCGGGGACATCGCCGGGTGAACGAAGAGGTTTATACCCAGGAGAGCCGAGGTCATGGAATCTTTCCCAGTCATTTCAGCGAAAGGATGTAGCCCGTTCGGGTGCGTGGGCCGGGGATGGTGCGCGGGGGCGCTGCTGGCGACCCTGATGATGTGGACGGGTTGCGGAGCCAAGCCGGCGAAATCAGCCGGGGTGCAGATGGAGTTTCGCGTTCCGGTTACGGTCTCGACGGCCTCCATGAAAAGCGTGCCTGTGCAAGTGGAAGCCATCGGGAACGTGGAAGCCTATTCCAATGTTTCCGTCCGCACCCAGATTGCTGGTGAAATCGAGCGCGCCTACTTTACCCAGGGCCAGGACGTCAAGAAGGGCCAGCTTCTTTTCACCCTGGACCGCCGCCCCTTCCAGACGAGTCTCGACCAGCTTAACGCCAATCTGGCGCGCGACCAGGCGCAATTGGCCAATGCCCAAGCCCAGGCGGAGCGCAATGACAAGCTCTTTCAGGAAGGCATTATTTCCAAGGACCAATTCGACACCTTCCGCACCACGGCGCGAGCGCAGGAAGCTACCGTGCACGCCGGCGAAGCCGCCATTGAGAATTCCAAGGTCAGCCTGAGTTACTGCTCCATCTATGCCCCCATTGACGGCCGCACGGGGGCTTACCAGGTGTATCCCGGTAATATCGTCAAAGCGGATGATACGGTTCTGGTGGTCATCAACCAAGTGCACCCTATCTATGTGACGTTCGCGGTGCCGGAGCAATACCTGAACGAGGTCCGGGACTACCAGGCGCGCGGCCCCCTGGTGGTGGAGGCGCATATTCCCAGCGATACCCGGCCGCCGTCGTTGGGCGAGCTCACCTTTATTGACAACGCCGTAGACATTCCCACGGGCACCATCAAAATGCGCGCCACGTTCAAGAATCCCGATAATCGTCTCTGGCCGGGCCAGTTCATTAACGTCGTCATGCGGCTGAGTGTCCAACATAATGCCACCGTGGTGCCGTCACAGGCCGTGCAGACGGGGCAGGTGGGCAAGTATCTTTTCGTCGTGAAGCCCGATTCCACCGCGGACCTGCGGACCGTGTCCGCGGGTGAAACCGTAGGCGGCGAAACCGTCATTAACAAGGGTGTTGCTCCCGGTGAAATCGTGGTCACGGACGGCCAATTGCTTCTGGCCCCGGGATCAAAGGTGGATATCAAGAAAGGCAGCTAAAAAGAAAGTCAAAAGTCACAACGCAAAAGTCAAAAGGCAAAGCAGGCGTAACCAAAGACAAGTCCTAAGTCCAATTGCAAAAACATGAAAGGGCTTAAAGCCACACTCGTAATGGTGGAAAAGCGTGACTTGGCAGAGCGCGTTCGGTCTTTTGGCTTTTGACTAGTTTTATCGGAATAGGGAATTATGAATCTCGCGGAAATCTTCATCCGCCGACCCATCATGACGACGCTCGTGATGGCGGCGATTCTCGTTTTTGGCATCATTGCCTACCGGTCGCTTCCTGTCAGCGATTTGCCCAATGTTGATTATCCCACCATCCAGGTGACCGCCGCCCTTCCTGGTGCGAGCCCCGAAACGATGGCCTCTGCCGTGGCCACCATTCTGGAGCGCGAATTCTCCACTATTGCCGGGCTCGAGTCGATGAATTCCATGAGCACGCAGGGCGGCACGCAGATCACCTTGCAATTCAGCCTGAGCCGGAATATTGACGCCGCCTCGCAGGACGTGCAGGCCGCCATCGCCCGCTCGCAGGGCAGGCTCCCGGCCGATATGCCCGCTCCACCCTCCTACCAGAAAGTGAACCCGGCCGACCAGCCCGTGCTTTACATGGCCGTCTACTCCGACACGCTTGCACCCTCGACGGTGGATGATTATGCGGACACGCTCATGGCGCAGCGCATTTCCATGATTTCCGGCGTGGCGCAGGTGCAGTTGTACGGAGCGCAGAAATACGCCGTGCGCGTGCAACTCGATCCTCAGGCGCTGGCCACGCGCGGCATTGGCATTGATGAGGTTACTGACGCCATCAAAAACGCCAATGTGAATCTGCCCACCGGGACTCTGTTCGGCGCGCACAAGTCTTTCGTCGTACAAGCCAACGGTCAGCTCCAGACCGCCGCCGCTTTCCGCCCGCTGATTGTGGCTTATCGGAACGGCGCCCCCGTGCGATTGGAAGCGCTGGGCCAGGTGGTCGACAGCGTGCAGAACAATAAGGTGGCCAACTGGTACAACGGGATCAGTTCAATGGTGCTGGCCATCCAGCGCCAGCCCGGCACCAATACCGTCGAAGTGGTGGACAACGTCCGCCGCCTGCTGCCGACCTTTCGCCAGGAGATTCCGCAGTCCATCCACTTGGAGACCCTGTACGACGCGTCGATTTCCATCCGCGATTCGGTGGGCGACGTCAAGTTTACGCTCTACCTAACGCTTTGCCTGGTGGTGCTGGTCATCTTCCTTTTCCTCCGCAACGTGTCCGCCACGATCATTCCCAGCCTGGCGCTGCCGATGTCGATTGTGGGCACGTTCTCGGTGATGTACCTGCTTGGGTACACGGTTGACAACCTTTCACTGATGGCCCTCGTCCTGGCGGTGGGCTTTGTCGTGGACGACGCCATCGTCATGCTGGAAAACATCGTCCGGCACCTGGAAATGGGCGAAGGCGTGGTGGAAGCAGCGCTGCACGGCTCGCGGGAAATCAGCTTCACCATCCTCTCCATGACCCTTTCGCTGGCCGCGGTCTTCATCCCGGTGCTCTTCATGGGGGGGATCTTAGGCCGGCTGTTGCACGAATTCTCCGTCACCATCATGTCGGCGGTCCTGGTGTCGGGTGTGGTCTCGCTCACGCTCACCCCCATGCTGTGCAGCCGTTTCCTGCGGCACACCAAGCGGGAAGACCATGGCTTCCTGTTCAACCTCTTCGAACGTGGCTTCCAGGGCGTCTTAGGCGTTTACGAATGGAGCTTAACGAAGGTTTTGCGCCACCGGTTTGTTACGTTCCTTTTCTCCCTTGCCATCATTGGCGTCACCGCCTGGCTCTTCGTTCGCATTCCCAAGGGATTCCTTCCCAGCGAAGACAGTGGCTTCATCTTCGGCATTACTATGGCGCAGCAGGGTATTTCCTTCGACTCGATGAAGGCGCACCAGGAAGCCCTCACGCACCTTATCGTCGCCGACCCCAACGTCGAGAACGTCATGTCGTTCGCGGGCGCGGGTGGGCCGGGCGGCGGCGGGAACTCCGGATTTTTCTTCATCGATCTGAAGGAGCGACCCAGCGGCCGGGAGCAAATGGTGGACTGGTTCAAGGACCGCCTGCGCATTCCTTACCCCCACCATCCTCAATATCGCTACCTCGATACCGACCAGGTTTTGCAAGAAATGCGCCCGGTGCTCGTCGGGATTCCCGGCATCATGGCCTTCATGCAGAATCCGCCCCCCATTCAAATCGGCGGCGAGTTGACCAAGAGCCAATATCAGTTCACCCTTCAGGGACCGGACACCAAGGAGCTCTACCGCGAGGCCCTGAAGCTGGAAGGCGAGTTGGGCTCGGTGGCGGGACTTCAGGATGTGAACACCGATCTCCAAGTAAGCAACCCCCAGGTGAACGTGGAGATCGACCGCGACAAGGCCAACGCCCTGGGAGTAAGCGCCTACCAAGTGGAGAATTCGCTTGAAACCGCATACAGCTCTCGGCAGATCTCGACCATCTACACGCCCAACAATGAGTATTGGGTGCTCGCCGAACTTCTGCCCAAGTACCAGATGGACCCGCAGGCGCTATCTCTGCTTTACATCCGCTCGAGCGGCGGCCAATTGGTGCCGCTCAGCGCGGTATCAAAGCTTACGCAGAATCTGGGCCCGCTGGTGGTCAATCACGCCGGGCAGTTGCCGTCGGTGACGGTGTCGTTCAATTTGAAGCCCGGGACCGCGCTGGGCGATGCCGTCAATCGCGTCGAGCAAATCGCCCGGCAAACACTGCCCTCGGACCTTAGCGCCAACTTCGCCGGAGCCGCGCAGCAGTTCCAGTCCTCTCTGGTGGGTATGAGCGTACTGCTGATCATCACCATCCTGGTCATCTATATCGTGCTGGGGGTTCTGTACGAGAGCTTCATTCATCCGTTGACAATCCTCTCCGGCCTGCCCTCCGCGGCGCTGGGAGCCCTCCTCACCTTGATGTACTTCGGCTACGAGCTCGACCTCTACGGATTCGTCGGAATCATTATGCTGGTGGGCATCGTGAAGAAGAATGCCATCATGATGATCGACTTCGCGCTGGACGCGGAACGCAATGAAGGCAAGACAACCCAGGAGGCTATCTATTACGGGGCACTGGTGCGCTTCCGGCCCATCATGATGACCACCATGGCGGCGCTGATGGGGACGCTGCCCATAGCGCTGGGCTTTGGCGCCGGCGCCGAGTCGCGCCGCCCCTTGGGCTTGTGCGTCGTCGGCGGCTTGGTATTTTCCCAACTCATTACCCTCTACATCACTCCGGTTTATTACACCTACCTCGATGGGTTCCAGAAATGGCTGCAAGGACTCTTCGGTCGTAAGCAATCAATTGCCCTCGAGCATGAGCAGGTGGTGGGGAACAGATCGTAAGACGGTCAAAAGAGGTGTCAGGGGCAGCTTCCAGGATTGGCGAGGTACAGTGATGATCACCCTACACGGCGTCTTGGCGATAATCGTTATAACTAGTATACTCTACTTGTTTAGGGCGACGAGTCAACCCGGGAGTGAAGGCATGGTCTGTTCTGATGGATTGCCATTCCTGGACATGATCCCCAACCTGTAGGGGGGCGGGCTTTCCCGCTCAAATACATGTTGTAACGATTATCGTTCTAACGCATCTAACTCCTTGATAAGGAGAAACGCCATGAATGCACCCGCTACACCCCAAAGTACTGCAAACACGACCACTTGGAATATCGACCCGGTCCACTCCGTGGCTGAATTCAAGGTAAAACATATGATGATCTCCAACGTGAAGGGACAATTCGCTCACGTCAGCGGCGTCTTAGAGTTGGACGCGGACGACGTGACCAAGTCTCGCGTTGAGGCGTCAATCGATGGGGCGTCGCTCAACACCCGCGACCCTCAGCGCGATGCGCATTTGAAGAGCGCCGACTTCTTCCATGTGGAGAACCACCCGACGCTAACCTTTAAGTCCACGGGCATAAAACAGACCGCTGACGGGGAACTGTCCGTCGCAGGAGACCTAACGATTCGCGGCGTCACGCACAACGTGGTGTTTAAGGTCGAGGGACCGACGCCCCCGGCCAAGGATCCTTGGGGAAACACGCGCCTGGGTTTATCGGCGACCACGAAGATCAATCGCAAGGACTTCGGCTTGAGCTGGAACGCCGCGCTCGAGACGGGCGGCATCCTGGTCGGCGACGAGGTCACCATTACGCTCGACGTTCAGTTCGTAAAAGCTTGAAACATGTGCGCCGCCAAACAAGCGTCCAAGCCGCTTCCTGGCGGTAAAGGGAGAATACTATGTCACTACGTCCCGTAAGACAGATCACGCAAACGCAACCCACACTTGAAGGCGCCGGCGTGAAGCTTCAGCGCGCCTTCGGCTTCGGCAAAACCAAGGATTTCGACCCTTTCCTGCTGCTCGACGACTTCCGCAATGAGAATCCGGAAGATTACGCTGCGGGATTCCCCTGGCACCCGCACCGGGGGATCGAAACCATCACCTACGTTCTCGCCGGCTCGGTGGAGCACGGCGACAGCCTGGGCAATAAAGGCAAGATGACCGCGGGCGACGTGCAATGGATGACCGCGGGCAGCGGCATCCTGCACCAAGAGATGCCCAAAGGCGACCCGCACGGGCGGATGCACGGGTTCCAGTTGTGGGCCAACCTGCCGTCGTCGCTGAAGATGACCGATCCACGCTACCAGGACATTCCGGCCAGCGCCATTCCGGAGGTCACCGAGGATGATGGCACCCGCGCAAGGATCATTTGCGGCGAGTTCTGGGGTAAGAGGGGGCCGGTCGAAGGCGTGGCCGCCGACCCGAGCTACGTGGATATCTCAGTTGCCCCCAACCGGCGAAAGCGCCTCAAGATCGAGACCACGCGTAACGCCTTCGCCTATGTGTTCGCGGGCTCCGGCACGTTTCGCGACTCCTCGGAACCGCGCGCGGTTCTGACCGAGCAGGTGGCGAAACCTGATGCGCCGCCGGCGTACGACGCCACTAACCACTCGCTGGTTCTCTTCGAACGCGGCGACGAAATTGTGGTACAAGCTGGCCCCGAGGGCATCCGGTTTCTCCTGGTGTCGGGCAAGCCCATCGAGGAGCCGGTGGCGTGGTACGGCCCCATTGTCATGAACACCCAAGAGCAGCTTCGCCAGGCAATCGCCGAGCTGCACACCGGAGGCTTCATCAAACATCGCTGAAGCGGTGTAATGAACGAATAGCCCCCGCGCAGGTTTGCATGCGCGGGGGTTACCGTCGTCAGCACTGTGATCCAGGATTAGGACGACTAGTCGTCACCTCCGCTGCGCGCCTCGGCGCCGAATGCATGCTACCGTGTCACGATTTCCAAAACGCTATCGTTCGGGTCCGGGGCGGAGGCAGGCGCGCGAATGATCAGCTTATCGTTTACCTGTTGGAATCGCAGTTTCCTCTTGTCGCCCACCACGGTGATCTGCGAGATGCGCGCTTCGAATCCCGGCACTTCCACTTCGCCGCCGAACGGCCAATCGAACACGTGAAGATACACAATCTTTCCTTTGGCGGTGGTTTTGCCAAAGGTCAGGTTTTGCAGCGGGCCGTAAGTGGTTCCGTAGATGGAGTCACCGTAGACGTCGAGCCATTTCCCCATGGCGTCGAGCCGCTCCACGAATTCAGGCTGGATGGTTCCTTCCGGAGTCGGGCCCACGTCCAAAAGCATGTTTCCACCCTTGCTCGCCACGTTCGCCAGGTCCTGAATGAGTTCTTTTACCGATTTGTATTTCGTATCGTTCTTGTTGTAGGCCCAGGTATCGTTGATCGTCATGCAGGTTTCCCAGAGCTGGAAATCGTCCGGCTGTGGCACAGAGGGCGGCGCTGATTCCGGCGTTTTCGTGAGGCCTTGCAGTTTGTTCGCGGCGCTTTTGGTGGGAATGCTGTCGGGAATGAATTGCTCCGGCGTGGCGAAATCGCCCGGCACACCCAGTCGATTGTTCACCAGAGCGGCGGGCTGAATCTGGTGGATGAGGTCAAGAAACTGCCCGCCTCGGTACTTCTCCTGGTGATCGAGCCCGTCAAACCAGATCACCGCCACGGGTCCGTAACCGGTCAGGAGTTCCCGCAATTGTGCCTGCATGTAATCGAGGTAAGTCGTCCACTGCGGTTTGGCGGGATCGCCGTGCCACGTGTCCTTGACGGGCTTCGAGGTGTCGCGATAGCCCGGGTGGTGCATGTCGGGAGGGGAGTAATAGAAACCCAAGGGCATTCCCGCGTCGTGCGCGGCTCGGGCGAGCATGGCCGTCACGTCCTGGCCGTACGGGGTTTTGGTAATCTTGTATTCGGCCAGGGCGGTGTCGAACATGCAGAATCCGTCATGGTGTTTGGTCGTGAACACCATGTAGCGCATTCCGGCGTCCCTGGCGAGAGCAACCCACGACTGGGGATTGTAATGAACGGGATTGAATTGCTTGTAGAGCGCCACGTACTCCGCTTCGGTGATGTTCCAGCGCGCTTCGGGTTCCATGATGGGCCATGAAGCTTCCACGCTGGCCAGCGAGTACGGACCCCAGTGGATGAACATGCCGAATTTCGCTTGCTGGAACCAGGCAGTGCGCTCTGCCCCGGAGTTTCCATCTGAGGGCGTTGAGACGGCAGGTTGGGCCTTGCCGACGGACGGGATGCCCAACAGAAGAGTGAGCACGCTCACGGCAAGAGAACAAATAAACCTTCGGCGTTGCCAGTCGATCATACGTCCGCTCCTTATGGCGCCGGGCCAATCTAGCATGTCCAAACGCCGCCGTGATCTGTTGTCCAGGAAACCGTGAGTTTCCAGCACAGTGAAATACGGAAGTATAAGCGCGGTCTCAAGTTGATGTAGCGGAGATTATCCGATGACGCCGGAATGTCGGTGCGCTAGACGCGCCCGGAGCGAGTAAAGACCAAGCGGTCGCTGGCCAGGAAATTCAGGATGGAGCAGCACGAAATGGACACAAGATCGGCGAGGGTGTCGTCCAGGCCGCACCTGCCAACCAGCAACACCATCATAGCCAAGTTCCCGCCAACGGATAGCGCGTCATTGGCAATTTGAAAACGCAGAAGCCTTTTCCACCAACTCGATTTGTCCACGCCGGCGCGGTCTCGCCACGTCCAACGTTCGTGCCAAATGAAGTTGTGGAGCACCGCCAGCTCAACGGCCAATCCGGTGGCCAGCAGATAATGCAGTCCCGCCACCGTAGTGAGCGCCGCCAGAACGGAGAGTTGGACCACAATGCCTAGTCCACCTACCACATTGAACAAAAGCCAGCGCCGCAATGTCGGAGCCGCCGTCATCGTGGCAGCCTTTCGGCCAGATAGAGGGCGTGCGTATTGACGGTGGCCGAGACCACAAGTTTCAGCGTCAAACCGGCAATGGCCACCACGCCGCCGACGTCGAACAGTCGAAACATTCCAAGGCTTCCCAAATGGACCCAAGGGTTGTAGAGAAGGTAGAGCGTCCCTACAGCCAGGATAATCCGCAGTTCCGTGGGGCCGAATCCCATGAAGGAAAGGCGGAACACGCGCTGGACATGGGTGGAGAGGAACTCCTCGGCAGCCACGGTCATGTAGGCGGCGAGCATGCCCAGCGCAAGGAGCGGATTCATATACCCCGACACCGCCAACCCGCCCAGCAGAGAGAAGGTGCCGACCATGTCCAGCACGTGATCGACGTAGAAGCCATAGCGCGGCCGCTGTTGGTCGCGAACGCGCGCCAGGGTGCCGTCCATGCTGTCGCCGAACCAGTTTACGGCGAGGGCAAAGACCACGAGGAGCAATGCCCAACGGTAGCGGTTCGCCATTCCATAAGCGATTCCCGCAGAAAGCATCGCGGCGAAGCCGAGCAGGGTTAAATGATCGGAGTTCACCCAATGCGGAAGCCTCTGAGCCATCCAGACTAGAGCTGACTTCTCCGCTGTCGCCAGGAAGCTTCCGTGCTCGCGAACGTGACTTGGTTTGCGGTCCATCATCGAAGTCTCCAAAAGGCCTCTTGCTGAAGCCTTTGGGAAGGCAGAGTGCATCCGCGTCACCAAACTCGCGACATCGCGTAATCGCCTGGATGGCAAGGGATTTGACTGCCGCCTACGGAAAGTTGCAATAGGTTCGGGCGGAGTCTTTTTCCGACAGTGGAGTGTTGTTGTGGCAGTCTCGCGCTTAGTGCAACTGACCTGTAGCGTACAGAAGCGCCGCAGATTGAATCTGGAAATCATACTTGGCGCTGGTGTCGTCGATTTGGGCCGTTGTCAGATTGAGTTGCGCTTGGGAGAGTTCGACGATCGAGCTAAGTCCAAGTTTGTACCGGCCCTGGGCGAGGTCGAGTGCCAGGGTGGCTTGCTTCAGCAATTCGGCGGTCACGGCGAGGCGCTCATAGGCGGTGCCGGTATTCAGCCAGGCGGTCCGCACGTCGCGAGAGATGCGGTCGGCAAGGTCGCGCATGGCCTGGTCCGCCGCTTTGGCGCGGAGATTCGCTTCCTGGTGGCGAGCGGAATACAGGAAACCGTTAAAGATCGGAACATTCACGTTGATGCCAGCGGCGGCGTACCGGTCGGTGAGCGGTACTTGGTAGGCCGGGGTAAGCCCCGCTTCGCCGGTGGCGCTGATGGTGGGCATCCACAAATCGCGCTCGGCGCGGGCGTAGCGCAGTGCGGCCTCGTGGCTGAAGCGCGCGCTAGAAAGGTCCGGGCGATCTTGCAGGGCCTGCACGACCAAGTCAGTTGGGTCAGGGAGCGGCGCCGCGGGCATGGGCTCCTCAGCGAGGTCGAATTGCTGCGGATTGGCGAGCCCCAGTGCTGTGGCCAAGTCAGCGTAGGATGCCTTCCCGTTATTTTGCGCTTGCACCAGCAGCAACTTTGCCTTTGCGAGGTCTACCTGGGCGAAGGTTACGTCCAACATGGACTTCAGTTTGTTTTTCTCCAGTGTTGTCACCTGGTCCGTAAGAACCTGGCGCTCTTTCACCGTCTCCTCGGCGACCTTGAGCACGGCCCTCGCGCGCAGGACGTTGAAGTAGGCGCGATTGACGGCGAGCAGCACGTCCTGCGCGGTTTGCTGCGCGTTCTCGGAAGCGGCCTTCGCTCCCAGCCGTGCCGTGCCCACCAGGTTAGACGTGCGCCCGAAGTCCGTGATGAGCTGTTGGACCTCCAGTCCATTCGACTCACGGTCATAAATGATCGAGTTGCTGAGATAACCCGCCGCGATGCGGCTCTCGGGTATCGCCCCGGCCGCTGTGACGCTTCCGACGGCAGTGGGGTAGTAGGCCGATTTCTGTTCGCGGGTGATTTGGTTCGCCGCTTCGGCATCGTAGTTCGCGGCTTGCAACAAAGGATGGTTGCGCAACGCCATCGCCTCGGCGTCTTTCAAGGTAAGCTTGGGAGGTTGTTGCGGCGCCGCGGGAACTGGGATGATTGCGAGCGCCCCGAGGGTGAAGACCGCCGCCCACGCCAACCTGAGCGCCTTGCTCAGTGATCTCTGTGCCCTCTGTGGTGAATCTTCTTCCCGCAGCGCGAGACGAATAGCTCCGAGACGATTTCTCATTGCCCAACCTCCCTAGGTCGGCCCTGCATTTCGTCGATTGCCGCCAACCTAGTTCTCAGTGTGTACTACCGGGACTGCCTTACGCCGGCCATACACCAGCAGATAGGCAGCAGGGACAATAAATATGGTCAATAGGACCGACGACGTGAGCCCACCGATGATCGCGCGCGCCATGGGCGTGTACTGCTCGGCTCCCGTCCCCAATTTCAGCGCCATGGGGATCATGCCGATGATGGTGGCGAGTGAAGTCATCAGGATGGGCCGCAGCCGCACGCGGCACGCGGTAATCACGGCATCCTCGGGCGAATGGCCCTCTGCCTCCAGGTTATGCGCGAAATCGACAATCAGAATGCTGTTGGAATCGGCGATGCCCACGAGCATCAGCACTCCCATGAGAGACATCACGTTCATCGTGCTGTGAGTTAGTGGCAGGATGATGAGCACGCCGATAAATCCCATGGGGATGGCCAGCATGATCAGAAACGGATCGACGAACGAACGAAATTGCGCCACCAGGATCAGATATAGCAGCATAAAAGAGAGCAGAAAGCCGAGCCCGAAGCTCTTGAAGGACTCCTCCATGCCATTCACCATGCCGCGCAAATCGACCCGCACGTTGGAGGGAATATCCGACTTGGCGATGATGCCCCGGATGGACGAGGTCAGTTTCCCCAGGTCCTCGCCTTGCGGGGTGACGTACACATCCGAGACGCGCTGAATCTGGTAATGGTCGACTTCCGTGGGTGATTGCAGCCGCGTGAGCTTTACCACGGTGTCGAGCGTGGTGGGGTCCTTCAAGTTCGGCGCGCGCAGGGGAATGTTCCGCAGGTCCATGGAATCGTGAATGGCCGGCGAACCCTGCTCGAAGTATTGGACGGTCAGAAAATAGTCGTTTCCGGTTTTCCGGTCCACCCAATAGTTCGGCGCGATCATCAAGTTGGAATTCAGGGCGGTGATGACGTTGTTCACCACGTCCTTCTGGCTCAGCCCCAACTCTCCAGCGTGGACGCGGTCCACGTCGAGCCGCAGCGCGGGGTAGTTCATATCCTGGGGAATGTAGATCTGCCCGACGCCTTTCACCGCCCCGATTTTCCTCGCCAAGTCCTCGGCGATGCTGTAGCCCTGATCCAGATTGCTACTGCTCACCTGCACATCGATAGGCGCGGGCATTCCGGTGTTCAGGATCGCGTCCACCATCGAGCCGCTGGAGAAGAAGGTCCGGAGCTGCGGGTATTGCCTGGCGATTCCGTCTTGCACCTCCCGCATGTAATCGAAGCTGCTCCGCTCATGGTCATCCTGCAACTGCACCTGGACGGTGGCGGTGTATTCCCCCGAGTTGGTGGTATACAGAGCAGAAAAATCCGGCACCATCCCGATGTTGGAGACGATCAGTTTGAAGTCCTTGGGGTCAATAGTCTGCTGGATCAGCTTCTCCACCTTCGCCACATAGTCATTGGTCAACTCAATGCGCGTACCGGTGGGCGCCTTGAGGTTGATAGTGAACTGTCCGGCGTCGGTGCGGGGAAAGAACGCCAATCCCAGAAACGGGCCGATCGCCAAGCTCGCCAAAAACAATCCCGTCAACGCCACTACGGTCAGTCCCGGCCGCACCAGCGCTCTTCGCACCCAGCGCTCGTAGAAATCCAGAAGCTTGTTAAAGTGCCGGTTGAATGCGGCATTAAACCTGTCCATCCAGGAGCGGTCGGTCGCCTTTTCCGGCTCGACTTCGTACTCGCCTCGCTTGGGGCCGGTGTCTTCAGGGCGCGGCGCCGCATCCCCAGGGAGTTGGGCATGCGGCGACCCTTCGGCGTGCGGCACCTGCTTCAAGAACCGCGAGCAGAAAAGTGGAATCACCGTCATGGCCACCACAAACGACGCGAGAAGGGAAAGGCAGAAAGCCAGGGCCAGCGCGGAAAAGAGGAATTTGCTGACGCCGTAGAGAAAAACTACGGGGAGGAAATCGACCACGTCCACCAGCGTAGCGGCGAGGACCGCCAGATTCACCTCCGCCCCGCCGACTTCTGCTGCCACCATGGGGGCGGCGCCCATTTCCAAGTGGCGATAGATATTTTCGAGCGAGATCACCGAGTTGTCGATCACGCGCGAGAAGGCCAGCGCCAGCCCCCCGAGAATCATGGTGTTCACCGTGCCACCGAGCAAATTGAGCGACACGAACATGGTCAAGGCGGAAATGGGGATGGAAAGAAGAACCGCGGTGGTGGCGCGAAAGCTGCCGAGAAAGAGCAGAATCATGATGCTGGTGAGCAGCAGTCCGAGGAAGCCCTCGTGCAGCACCGTGTGGATGGCTTCCTTCACGAACACCGACTGGTCGAATACCAGCGTCGCGGTCAACTGCTTGGGAATATCAAACAGGTGGCCGATCAGGTCCCGCACGCCGTTCACCACCTCGATGGTGTTCGTGTCGCCGCCCTGCTTCATGATGGGGATGTAGCACGACTTCTGGCCGCCCACGCGCACGATGTTGTACTGAATTTGGTTGGCGTCTTCCGCCTTTCCCACGTCGCCCACGGTGACCCATGAAGTCCCCACCGTCTTGATGGGAATATCGTTCAAATCGGATACCTTGTTCACGAGGCTGTTGGAATAGACGTAGTAGTCGCTTGGGCCGATCTTCACGTCGCCCGCGGGCAGGATCAGGTTCGATTGGTTTACCGCGTCCACCACATCCATGGGGGTCATCTGGCGGGAAAACAGCTTGTAAGGATCGACATACACCATGGCCTGCCGATACTTTCCGCCAAAGGGCGGCGGAATCTCCGCGCCCTTCACCACGGCAATCTGGTTGCGGATGGCGAATTGGGCGTTGTCATGAAGCTGCGTTTCGGTGAGGCCTTCGCCCTTGACCGTAACCAGGCAAACCGGGAGGCTGGAGGCATCAAACTTCAGCACCACGGGCGGCAAGGTCCCCGGCGGCAAGCGCTTCAGATCGGCGAGGGCGAGGTTCGAGATTTCCGTCACATCGGCGTCGGCGCTCGTTCCCGGCTGGAAATAGATCTTGATCATGCTGACGCCCAGCATCGAGCGCGACTCCATGTGATCGATGCCGCTGGCCAGGGTGAAGAAGCGCTCGAGCGGATTGGTGATGTCGATTTCGATGTCTTGCGGGGGCATGCCTGAATAGAACGTCGCCACCACAACCTCCGGGAGATTGATAGGAGGGAACAGGTCCACCGGCATGCGCACCACGCTGGTGACACCCAGGAGCAGCAGCACCAGGCAGCAGACGACGATGAAGTACGGATTGCGAATTGAAAAACCTGGCATATGAATTCACCTCTTCCGTTTATTGCCCGAAGCCGGGGGACGGCTTGCCGTCCTCTCCGCAGCACTAATAGCCAACTTCCCCGAGTGTGGCAAAGAAAAGCTTCACCACAGAGGCACGGAGATCACAGAGAGGAGCCAGGATGTATTCGCTGGCGTAGATAACGGTCATGAGTTTTGACCATCTGGTTTTTCTCCGCGTGATCTCCGTGACCTCCGTGCCTCTGTGGTGAAGCTTTTCCCGTGCTGCGGCTTCACAGCGTCACGCTTATCGCCGCCGAAGAAGCGGGTAGGGCAAGCCCTACCCCTACGATGACCCGTGGTATTGCAGCATCTGAACCTCTTGCGGATGCACTTCTTCCCCCGCCTTAAGGCCGCTGCGGTCGCTAACGATCACTGCATCGCCTTCCGCGAGGCCCGACACAACCTCCGCGTCGGTGGAAGTCTCAAGTCCCACGCTCACCGGCCGAATCTCGACCTCGCCGGCGGGACTCACGATATCAACCGAGGTCTTGTCGCCTTCGCGGGACACAGCCTCGAGCGGCACCGTCAGCACGTTATTTCTTGCTTCCAGGGTCAGGGTGGTCTCCGCATACATTCCCGGCATCAAAAGCCGGCCGGGGTTGGGAACATCCACCTCGGTGTGCATGGTCCGGGTACCCTCTTGGACGTCGAAAGAGAAGCGCGCCACCTTGCCGGGAAACGACCGGTTGAGGGCCGGCACGCGGACATCGACGGAGTCGCCCACGCGGATATAGCGCACCGACGACTCCGGAACCGGGATGACCAAGCGATACAGATCGTCCTGGGACAACTTAACGATCGGCATCGCCTGGGTGCTGGAACTCGTCCCCGCCTGCACCAACGTTCCCAGGTTGGCATAGCGCTGCGTGATCACGCCGGCAAATGGCGCGGTGATGCGCGAGTATGCGAACAACGCCTGGTCGTGAATGAGCTTGGACCGGCTGACCAGCAGGTTGCTCTGTGCCCCTTCGAGATTCGACTGTGCCGCGTCCACCTGGGAAGCTGCCGCCATGTCCTTACCCTGAGCGTCATCAACTTCCTGCTGCGCCACCAGGCCCGGCTGGCTTTCGAAGACGCCATTCAAGCGGGTGTATTCGAGGTGCAGAGCCTTGTACTGCGCCTGATAACGTTTCATTTGGTTGTCGGCTTGGGAAACCTGGTCGGTCGCGTTTTTGATGGAGGCTTCGTCCTCTTGCATCTGCGCCTCAAGCTCGGGAATTTCCAGGGTGGCCATCAACTGCCCTGCTTGCACGCGGCTGCCATAGTCGACCAAGAGCTTTTTGACAAAGCCCGATTCCTTCGCATAAACGTCGATTTCCTGGAAGGGAACGAGTTCGGAGGAAAGGGTGATGGTCCGTTGTAGGGATTTGCGGACGGCTTTCGTGACCCCCACGGTAGGGGCCGCCGACCTGTCGCTCTTGGCGCGCACCTTGCCGCAAGAAGAAAGCAGGAGTAGCAAAGCGCCAACGAGGCCGACCGCGGCCCAGCGGCTGTGGCGCCTCGCCATTGCTGCGGGAATCTGCATATTCATCGTTTCCACGGTTTTGCTCCATCGCGAAGGGAATCCGGGCTAAAGTCGAATAAGCCTTTGAGCCCCCGGCTGAGTTCTTCATGGGTGGTTTCAGGAATCCTGGACAGGTCAATCAACTGTTGTTTCTTCTCCCGAATCACACGCGCCACGGGAGGCAGTTCCAACGCCAGTTCTGGGGGAACGGTCAGGACGCCATGCCGGTCTCCGTGGACTAAGTCACCGGGTTGAATCGTGAGTCCCCCGACCTCCACCGGACCGCCATATTCGACCACGTGGATATAAGCTCGCGACATGGCGAGACGACCCGCGAACACCTGAAAACCGCTGGCTTCGATTCCGGGCAATTCTCGCGCGGCTCCGTTGGTGATCGCGCCCACGCACCCCAGTGCCATCAAGATGTTCACGTGAACCTCGCCGAGGAATGCTCCGGTGCCGGGCGGGTCATCAATGTCCTGCATGACCAGAACGCGCGGAGCCGGAATGCTGCCGATGTGCCGCCACCAGTCGGTACGTTCCACATACCGGCTGCCCACCATCGGTGGGTCTGTCGAACGGACCTTACAAGTGGCCGCGTAACCCACTATGGGAGGAAAACTCTTGAAAAGACAGCGAAAGCCCGCCAATGCAAATCCTTCATTGCGCAAACGAATGCCGAAACTCTCAATGGCGTCGGCAATGAGACACGTCTCGAAAGTTCCGAGTTGCTGGATCTGCTCGGCGGTCAAGGGACTCTGCATGGCCTCACCTCGGGTGGGAGTTCAGATTCGACGTCTCGGAGGGGCATCGCTTGTCGGTGTCCACCGATGGGCAGGCGCTAGGTGTTCTGCCCCTACGAAACGCGATTGCGCGCGGGTCGCGCCGCGCTGGGGGAAAAAAAGGGCGAAATTATCCCACAGTGGGTGGAGATCGGAAATTACGGATTTGAAGAATGATGTGATGAGCGAGAGGGGTTATTTCCTCGACGGGCAAAGGGACTGACGGGGATAACGCGCGGGAATCTTCAGGCGCAGTTTGCTGCGCCCGCGCCTCAGCGGTCACGCGGAGCCCGCGGACTTCCAGGCCATCTGTCTTGGTCATGTGGCCGGCTTTCCAAACGTGCCACGGACCCGTGCACGCGTGGAGGCAGGGCTTTCGCGTGGCCGCGGAGAGAACGACCACACCAGCCAGCAATACCAAAATACTGACCGCCATAAGGCGTCGAGAGCGCAAGAGGATTCGCGTCATTCTTCCCGAGAAAAGCGCCAAGGGTGCCCTGAGAACTTCCAACATTTATGATGCCATTGAACCGGCCGCCCAGCAATGCCATTCGGGAAGAGTTTCGAAAAACCCCTTCGCCGTCAATTGTTTAGATCCCGCTTCCGAGCCGATGTCAGTGGCTTCCCTCTGGATTAGACATACCTTCAACCCGGAAACATGTCCGTAAAGAGGGAATTTCCGAGAGTCTTATTCAGCCTTCCGTCACCGAAGTGAGCGTGGCCATGAGGGTGGTCTGGTCCTCATTGAAAATCTGAACGAAGTTGTGGCCCGCTCCAGGATCGATAATTCGAAATGCATACTTACCGGGCGAGAGCACCGTTCCGGAGAGTTTCATCGGTTCGCTGATGGTCACGACCATTCCGTCACTCAATTCGCCTTCCCAAGGGCTCGGCGCACCGGACATCGTGTTCTCGCGCTCCCAAAGATCGGTCAAACGTTGTTTCAGGCTATCCATTTCTTCACCTCCCCTCAAGCATCTCCCGGCGAGTCTTGAGGTTCGTAGGCGCACCCAATTTCTGACCCTACGACTCGGCAAGCCGTTTCTCGGCACTTGCCTTGTTGCTGACATTATGTCAGTCCATAGTTATAGATGCCCCGAGTGACGCTTTGGTGCTCGCCACATTGGATTAATTTCCTTGCAGGCGAGTTTTTCTCACCGAGCCAGAGCGGCTCAAGGGATTTCGTCGCCCCACTCGTGGACTTGCCGGATATGTTCATCGAAGGCGGCATTGACTTCTGCCATAGCCTCCTGCGGATTGCGATCCTCTGGAGGCCGAAACTCCTGGCCGCATTCGGAACATCTGTAGGTGAATGGCTCACCTATTTTCCCAGGTTTGGTTACGAGCATCGGTTTATTCGTCATTTTGTTCTGCGTTGTCATAGGTCCCTTCTCCTGCCGATCGAGTTCGACGGAGCAGGCGGCAGAGGGGTCCCTTTCGGTGCTGAAATTTGGAAGTGCCGATCGCTAGCCCTGACGAGATCCTTGAGACCGCGATCGGCCATACCCATAGATACGCTTTCTTTGCGCCCCTATTTGATTTTGATTTGGCTCAGGCTGGTTCAGAATAGTGATAACAATGATTTTGCCATCGGAATGTAAACGGTTTCCGGATACTGGTTTTTCCGAGTGACCAACCGAGCACCGTAGATCATCAGCTACCCCTGCCCCGACTCCGCTCCGGCCCTGGGATTGCGGAAAGAAAGCAGCGTGGGATTACAGTTCTCGCGGCAGGCAAAACTACTCCACTCGTGTTCAAAATAACTGAGCCTTGCGGCTTCGCCGCTCCGCTCTGCGGAAGGGCTCCGCCCTTCCGGGCCGCGACAGCCCTTTTCTCCCATCCTCACCGCGCCCGGGGCTCAGCCACCGGCGTGGTGAGGATGGGGTTGGACGTTAGGACGGCGTTCCGGGCAGGCGTAGCCAGCCCGTATAGCAAGCGGCAGAGCCGCAGGTCCCCGGTTGATGCGTAGTTTTTATTTTGGAACACGGGTCAAATAGCTCAGGCGTGGCTTCTGCGGCGCCTTTTCA
>CAZCVY010000086.1:0-26614 GCA_964501985.1 uncultured Acidobacteriota bacterium
AACAAGATCCTCACCAGCATCAAGACCGCCAGCGTGAAGAAGATCCTCTCCGAGCTGAAGAACATCGCCGAGAACGATCCCGAGAAGTACGCGAAATTTATCGCCGAGTATAACCGCCCGCTCAAGGAAGGCCTCTTCGGCGACTTCGCGAACCGCGAGACGCTGCTCGACCTAATCCGAGTCAAGTCGACCAAGGTCGAAGGCCTGACCTCGCTCGCCGCGGCCAAGTCTCGTATGCAGTCCGACCAGAAGGCGCTCTACTACATTACGGGCGGCCCCGAAAGTATGCTGCGCAAGTCGCCCCTGCTCGAGATTTACAAGAAGAAGGAAATCGAAGTCCTCATTCTCGATGATGATATCGATGAGATTGTCTTCTCCTCCGTACCGACGTATGGCGACATCGAACTGAAGGCCGTGAACAAGTCCACTACGGGTGACGACCTCAAGAACGAGTCCACGCCGCAGAAGACCGAGGAGCTGAAGCCGCTGCTCGAGAAGATCAAGGCCACGCTCGGCGACGCCGTCAAGGAGGTGCGTGCCTCATCGCGCCTTGCCGACAGCCCGTCCGTGATCGTCTCCGACGAAGACGAGCCCTCAGCCCGCATGCGCCATATGATGCGAGCCATGGGCCAGAAGGAAATGCCGGAGGCCATCCCCACACTCGAGATCAACCCCGACCACGAGATCATCAAGAAGCTCCTGGCCGACCCCAGCAACGCCAAGGTGGAAGACGCCGCATGGCTGCTCTTCGACCAGGCTCTGCTGCTCGAGGGCGTGCCGCTGAAAGACCCCGCCACCTTCGTCCAGCGCCTCAACCGTGTGCTGAACCAGGCCATCTAAACCGATACAAGGATGTTGCAAACCCTAACGCCCCATACCCTCGTGACGCGGAACGTCAAGGACTTCGCCGGCCTCGGCCTCGTTCTTCTCAACCCCTGGGGCGACGAGGAGTGAATCTTCAGGCTGCGGCGCTGCCGCCAAACGAAAAGCGTTGGGTTTGTAGCCGCGGTCAGTGCTTTTCCGTGGGTCTTTCTTCTTCGCCCATCACGAGAGCCCACAGTCAGAATTGCACTGGCTGTGGCTACCTGGTGGCTACCTGCTACCTGCTCGCCACTCTTCACTCATCTCTCGTCACTGCTTTTACGCCCTGCCGTGTCTTCTTGACGTGTGAAAGGCTACAGGCTACAATTCGCTTGGTGAGAATACGGAACTTTGTCCACAAGGGCCTGAAAAAGCTCTACGAGGAAGATAGCTCGAAAGGGGTGTCCCCCGATACGGTGGAAAAGCTCCGCAAGATGCTGGCATTTCTCGATGACATGCAAGACCCCGAGGAATTGCATTCGCTCCCGAGCTGGAAAGTTCACACGCTGACCGGCGACCGCAAGGGAACCTGGAGCCTGAGCGTCACCCGCAACCGGCGTTTGACGTTTTGCGTCGACAGAGCGGAGCGCGAAATCTACGACGTGAATTTGGAAGACTATCACTAGAACGGAGGAAGAAAACGCCATGGCCATGAAGAACCCGCCCCATCCGGGAGATTTCATTCGAACGGAGATTATCGCGCCCGCGGGCCTGACCGTGACCGCGGCCGCCGCGGCGCTTCAGGTTTCCCGGCCCACCTTGTCGAGCCTGCTCAACGGCAAGGCTAACCTTTCCGGAAACATGGCGCTGCGCATTGAAAAAGCCTTTGGCGTGAAAATGGACACGCTCCTGCGCATGCAAGCCTCCTACGACATCGCCCAGACCCGCATGCGCGAAAACCAAATCCATGTCCGGCGCATTCATCCCCTCGCCGAAATTCCCGCCTGAGATTGTAGCCACGGTCAATGCTGTCTTGACCGTGGGTCTTTCTTCTTCGCAAATCACGAGAGCCCACAGTCAGGAACTCGCTGAGTGTGGCTACCTGCTACCCGCTATTGCCTTCTTGATATTGTCAGGCACGGGCGATACGCTGAAGACTCAACGGAGGGAACATGTCCTTCATTGGCATCGACCTCGGCACGACATTCATCAAGGGAGCCATTCTCGACCCTGAAACACGCGAGCTTCGGCATGTCCGCCGAACACCCTTTCCCGCCCAACTCGAAAAAACTGCCCCGCTGGCCTGCGAGTTTGATCCGGAGGAAATTCTGAACGCTGTACGCACTCTGCTTTCCGAGCTTACCGCCCACGTGGCAGATTGCGAAGGCGTGGTGATGTGCGCGCAGATGCACGGCATGGTCTTGATGAACAGCCAGGGCGAGGCGGTGTCCAACTGCGTTACGTGGCGAGATCAACGGGTGGTCATGCCGCATCCCTCCGGCGGCGGCTCCTATTACCAGGTCCTCAACAAGGCGATAAAGCCCCAGCACGTGAGGCAGCTTGGAAATGAGTTGGATCCCGGCAGGCCCCTCAGCTACCTCTACTGGTTTGCTGAGCAAGGCAAGTTAAGCCCCGGACTCACACCTGTTTCTTTGCCCGACTTCGTGCTCTCGGCACTTTCGCATTGCGAACCGGGCGTTGAATTGACCAATGCCGGCGCCTACGGTGCACTGAACCTGGAGACGCTTGACTGGCATGAGGAAGTGATCGAAGCGCTTCGACTCGACCGTCTCCATTGGCCGAAAATTCGGCCGATCGGCGAAATTCTGGGAAACCTCACTGTACACGGCAAGCGAGTCCCCTGCTTTACTCCCGTGGGTGATTACCAATGCGCTTTGGTGGGGGCGCTCTTCGGCCGGGAAGAGGTTTCACTGAATATCGCCACCGGTTCACAAGTCAGCCGCATGACGGAGACCCTCTCCTTGGGCGATTACCAGACCCGGCCATTCTTCGACGGAAAATTCCTCAACACCTTCACTTCACCGCCCGGAGGCCGAGCGTTGAATGTCATTGTCGACCTGTTGTGTGAGCTTCCCCGCGCACAAGGCGTGAACTTGAAAGATCCGTGGGAGTCGTTTATCGCCGCCGCGGAGGATGTCGACGACACGGATTTGGAAGTAAATTTGAATTTCTTCCCCACCCCGCGAGGCGATCGCGGGCGAATCTCAAACATCCGCCAGGATAATCTGACCATGGGCCACCTGTTCCGCGCCGCCTTCCACAACATGGCCGAGAGTTTCTACGATTGCGCGATAAGCCTTGACCCTTCGGAGTCGTGGAAAGATCTGCTGTTTTCAGGCGGCCTTGCCTCGAAACTCGAGATTCTGCGCCGCACGATAGCAGAAAGATTCGACGCACCCTACCGCCTTCCCCCCAATCCGGAGGACACGCTTTTCGGCCTCTTGATTCTCGCCATGGTGTTCAGCGGCAGAGCTCGATCCGTTGAGGAAGTTGTCCGCAGATTCGGGCAATAACGAGTCAATTGAATGGGGAGCCGTTAGGAGTCTGCGATTGTGGATGAAGCGCCATTGTCTCCGCACCTCGCGAGGTCACAGCCTCCCAGCTTTAAGTCGGCGAGTAGGCGAAGTGACACAGCCACTCCTGGCTGTGTCCGGAACGCCCAGGCAGGAGTGCCTGTGCCCCCCAGAGGAAAAGCGGGGTGCGGCGATAGGTCTTGGTGGTGAGGAATTGGAGTACTCCGGGACTGTAAACAGGGTAAACGCGGTCGTAGAAAGGTGGGGCGCTGGAGAGTATACTCTCGCGATATGGGTCCGAAGAGAACGTCCCTACGGGAGATCGCAGACGCCAAAAGACGGGCGTCTACGCCAGCCGACGCATCCGACGGTGGCAATGGCGGACTGGAGCTGTCATCCGCGCGCCTCCACCGCCGCAAACGACTCTTTTTGGTAGGGGTGGCAATCGCCTTTTCGGTGGCAATCATTATAGTCGCGGTCTGCCCGATAACCACGCTCGAGACTCCGCGATGGGACGTATGGGTGGTCGATGAAAAAGGACAGCCGCTCGCGGGAATGACGGTCAGGATCGTCTATCGAAATTACTAGGCAGAATTCGCCGACGACGAGCAAGATTTGCACACGGATGCCGCCGGACACGTGGTATTTCCCGCCAGGACGATCACGGCCACGGGGCTGATTCGCTTGTTGGCGACGCTAGACTCGGCTGAAGCGGGAGTCCACGCGAGCTTTGGCCTTCACGTGCATGTGCTCGCTTTCGGCGAAGGTCGTGACGAATCTGCAGAATCCCCGGCCTATGTAACCGATTGGACCGGCAAACCTGATCACATGGAGTCTCGCATTATTCTGAAGCCGTGGGACGGAGGGTAGGGCATTTTTTGAAACCGCGTCGGTGTGTCAGGGGGCAGGGCGCGGAGCGGCAATCGATACGCAGGCTGGGGGGAAGAAGGCGAAACCGGGTTATTGGGGAAGGGCCGCGGATCTACAGAACAGGTCCGCGCTACGCTCGCTTTCAGCCGTTGGGAGTCTGCAATTGTCGTGGATGAAGCGCGCAGCATGTTGCTTTCTTCTAGTCCCTCAATGTCCCCTATGGTAATCTGACCGGAATGGGCAACTCTCTTGACACAGCGCTGGACGGTCTCCTGGACCCCTTGAGCCGTTGCCTCGACGCCGAGTCGGCGCGGCGAGTGACGGAGTTGCGGATTGACCCTTCCGTGCAGTCGCGCATCGATGCCCTCGCCGAACGCGCCAATAACGGTGTACTCGGTGACGAGGAACGGGCAGAGTATGAAGCCTACGTCAACGCCAGCGATTTCATCGCGATCCTAAAGCTCAAGGCTCGCCGGCGCACAATCGCCCATCCGCCCCGCCACCAATCTTAGGTGCCTTTTTTCGGTGATAGAATCAACGGCATGTTCAATCAAGCTACGGCATTGCTCGTTGCCCTTGCCGCGATGATTGGCAGCGCAGCAGCACAAACCACTGTAGTAGGCGTGTTAGAGGATGTGCCGGGTACTTATGCCGGGGGAAGAGACCGTCGCGCCGTTAGGGTTGTTTTTGAGAAGCTCGGTCGCGAGTGGCTGCCATTCCCTGGCAACTGCCAAGATGAGCGCTGCCTCTCGACCGTGAGTTCTGAATACCCACACGAGATTATATGGACCGTCGGTTTCGACGGTAAGAACCTGGGTCAGGTAACCGCACGGACTCCGAGAGAATTTAGGTTTTATTCGGAGGTCGGCCTTCAGGTCGTCACAAGCCAGGGCCTCGTCCCGACGGTCGGTCAAAAGTCGGAAAAATATGGGGGATATACGGGCGCCTCAGTGTTCCGACCGTTGGTGACCAACTCGCACCCGTATTTCAATGATCCTGAAACGTGGAAGCCGTCGCGATTATCGGCTGACTTGATTCGTATTCTACGTCAACAGTTTCGGAGACAGTTCCCGAAGTTCTGCAAGCTTGGCGATGGTGAGACGAACCTCGAGCCATTTTCATACGGTGACAACAGCATTGAGACGTTAGACGCGTATGAGTCGAAGAAAGGCTGGACCGTAGCCCGACTTCACCTCGGAGGCGCAATCGACTGCAGCGATACCGAGGCGGGGTTCCAGATTGACGACAAGTGGTTTGTGGTTGACCCCAGACAATCCGTCCGGTATCTCGACGCGGGGATGTGGTTGGTGGACGCAGGCGATTACGACAACGATGGCCAGTCTGAGGTCATCTTTTCGATCGATCGTGAAAACCGAGGAGGATACGAGCTGTTTTACAACGACTTTACGAAGCGTGCGACGTTTCAGTTCGCCTATCACTGACCGCAGTGACCATCCGAAACGCTCAAGGCCGAGCAATTACATGGGCATGGCCGATGCGAAGCAGCCTAGCGGGTAGCCACCGTCAACGCTTTTATGACCGTGGGCTTTTCTCATGCCTGCCACAATTGACCGGATGATCTTCACCAAAGGAAGAACCCACAGTCAGAACTGCACTGACTGTGGCTACCTGCTCTTAGCCCTCGCCACTGTTCTTCTAACTGCAGTTGAAAAGCCGCGCACCTCACACGGCAGCGGTCTGATGCGCTACGCTTGGTTTCACGACGTGGGTGAGGTAGACTGAGGCAGTGGTCTACGAGTGGGACGTGAAAAAGGCGAAGGGCAACCGCCGAAAGCACCAAATTTCCTTTGAGGATGCGACAACAGTCTTTCTCGACCCGCTGGCCTTGACCTTTCCCGACCCGGATCATTCCATGGGGGAGGAACGAGAGATCACCATCGGTCGTTCCAGCAAGCAGCAAGTTGTATTCGTGTCGCATTGCCGACGCGGAGACCGCGTCCGAATCATCGGCGCACGGAAAACCACCAGAGGAGAGCGCAAGCGATATGAAGAAGGCGTCGGAGAAGCGAATTAATGACGATTTGAGGCCGGAGTATGACCTCTCGCAACTCAAGGGAGGGGTTCGCGGTAAGTACTACCGCGAAGCAATTGCCGGTACCAACCTCGTGTTGATCGAGCATGAACTGGCGGACGTCTTCCCTGACTCGGAGTCGGTGAACCGGGCACTCCGAATGTTGGTGAATACCGCAGCGGCGGCGGCAGGTTCAGCACGCCGTCGTCCTCGCGCCTCGAACCATCGCGCCAAGTCGGCCACTGTAAAACGCGCCCGCTTGGCGGCAGGACATTAGTCCTTGCACGAGAGAATCCACACTCAGAACTGCAGTGACTGTAGCTACCTGCTCTCGCCACCCGTCACTGCCGTTGAGATTTGTGGTCTTCGCACGGTAAGGGCCGCGGACCGCAAAGACGGCGGTCCGCGCTACAACACCTGGACACAGTCTTACCCTCGTGACGCGGAACATCAAGGACTTCGCCGGCCTCGGCGTCCGTCCCCTCAACCCCTGGGACGAGGTGTGAATCTTCAGACGGCGGCGTTGCCGCCAAACGAAAAGCGTTGGGGTTGTAGGCACGGTCCATGCCGTATTGACCGTGGGTCTTTCGTCTTCGCAGATCGCGAGAGCCCACAGTCAGGAAATCGCTGACTGTGGCTACCCGCTCGAAAAGATCAAGGCCACGCTCGGCGACGCCGTCAAGGAGGTGCGTGCCTCATCGCGCCTTGCCGACAGCCCATCCGTCATTGTCTCAGACGAAGACGAGCCCTCAGCCCGGATGCGCCACATGATGCGAGCGGCGTAGCGCAGAGTTGTTCCGCCTTTTGGAACTACTCTGCGGATTTCATCGTTTCAAAACACCCTCAAAATGCCATTGCCGGTTTACGAACCGCGGAGTAGTGCACACTGCGTACAACTCCGCGCTACGAGGCTTTCGCGCTACCAGCTCGGCGATGTGAGTCTGAAAGAGAATGTCCCTTCGGGAGACCGCAGACGCCAAAAGACAGGCGTCTGCGCCAGCCGGCCCGATCCCCCTAGGGATTCGGACTATTTCACAAGCGATTTTGTCCGTCTCCAAAGGCCCGGTCAATTTGTCTCTTCCAGGTCCGACGGTAACCTCTTAGGTTTAAATAGTTTAGCTTGTAGCCTCGAATTATATTGACAAGGCGTGTAGTCATGCTATACTAGCCGCTGAGGCCAGCGGATGTCGGCGAAGCGGAAGGAAGAGGCGCGCCGAGTGAGGAAAGTTGGCCAAGACTCCCTCCAGCCGCCTACTCAGGGCGAGCTTTGGAGGGCGCTGGGGCCGATCAAACCCGGGCGAGGGCCTATGCGAGCGGTGCGAAGCGACTATGTTCATGAATAATAAGCAGGTTAGCCGGTAACTCGGCCGATCGTTTCGCCTCGGAACCGCCGAATCAAGTTATTGAAAACACGGGAGCTATTTTGACTCGACGTCGAGGTGGGACTCAAATGCCGCAGGAAAGAGCTTTCCGACTATGTTCATGAAAACACAACCAGTTCATCAAGATTTACGATACCAGGCACAAAAGGGCTCATCTCGCCAACGCTATGAAAATACACAAGTTATTTCGCCATCGCCGAAGCCCAAAGATGCGCCGCAAAAAAGATGTTAAAAATGAAGGATGATCCGACTATATCTATGAAAAAACAGGGTCGATCGACAGAATGTCCCTCAACGAAACTCGCTTTTTGGCATGAAAATGCAGGTTTGGCGGCCATAATAGGTGTGCGCACGCAAGGAATGGACACCCCGGCACCGGAGGAATTGACGCTCCGAGGCCGTCGTGGCCCATTTTCCGGAAGAGCGTCGAAAAATAATTTTAAGATATACGTTCGAAGCCGGAATATCTATGAAAACAAAGGATCACAAGACATTATGTCCGAAAAGAAACGGGCATTTAGGTCTGAGTTTTCGACATTTTGCACAAATTGAAGCGTATTTTGCATGGATCTCCCGTTTATTTGTCGCTTTTGGAGGCGACGAGCGAATTCCTCGCTGCAAGAAACTCGGGCCACCGGTGCCCTGTCCGTGAAGCGGACATGGCCCGGACGCCGATCACAAAAGGGCCAACGCCAGAGCAATTACTCGGGTGAAGCCACGATATACCAGAAACAAAAAGCTTTAGCCGCGAATTACGCAAATCGAGCGAAATCTTATGTGGTTGAAAATACGTTAGTTATTGAATACGCACCGGCGAAGCGGGGAAAAAAGGCGGAACAAAAAATGAAGGCTAGTCCCACGATGTTGTTGAAAACACATGTAGAAAACATGTCAGTTTTGGCTATTCCCACGATGTTGATGATAATAAAGGACCTATGGCTTGGATGCCACGATGTTGATGATAATAAACATAGTTAGCCAAGAACGGGAAGGGCCTGCGTAACGCGGCCATCTTGGCGGCTCCTGTGCCGGCTGGAAGCCGGCGCTACAGATCTTGTCGCAAGTGGGGGCCGGAGGGTAATATACGCAGGAAGTTATCTTCGCCATGATGCTGCTCCATAAGAAGGGTGGTTCTATGAAAGTTGATCTCCACTGGGCTCTTATCTTTCTGGTCGCGTGGCCTTTGCCCACGCCGGTTGTGGCACAAGTGCTGGGGACGCGCGCGACTGGAAGTCATTTCGCGCGCACAAATTACCTCATTGCCCGAAATGCCAAAACCATTGGGGGTCTTCCGTTGGGTAGAGCCACAGCAATGGCCGCACAAAACGCTGCCGCGAGTCCCGAAACCATCGTGACCGACGCCGGCCCGGTTGAGGGCATAGCGAGTGCTGACTCGAAGGTCCGGATTTTCAAAGGCATCCCCTTCGCTGCGCCGCCGGTAGGAGGTTTACGTTGGAAAGCTCCCCAACCGGTTGCGAGCTGGACCGAAGTCCGCAAAGCGACCGAGTTTGGTGCGCGCTGCATGCAAGCCCGCATTTACGACGATATGATTTTCCGCGACAATGGCCCGAGCGAAGACTGCTTGTACCTGAACGTGTGGACGCCGGCGAAATCTGCTCAGGACCATGTGCCGGTCATGGTGTGGATTTATGGCGGAGGTTTTTCCGCCGGCGCCGCATCCGAACCGCGCCAGGACGGCGAGGTTCTGGCAAATAAGGGAGTGGTGGTCGTGAGCATGAACTACCGCCTCGGTATATTTGGATTCTTCTCGCACCCCGAGCTTACCAAAGAGTCTCCCCACACGGCGTCGGGCAATTACGGCCTGTTGGATCAAGTTGCAGCTCTCGAATGGGTGCGAAAGAACATTGCGGCGTTCGGAGGCGACCCTGGCAACGTAACAATCTTCGGCGAGTCGGCCGGTTCGTTCTCGGTCAGCGCCTTGATGGCGTCACCGCTTTCTGACGGCTTGTTCCAGCGGGCGATTGGCGAAAGCGGTGCTTTCTTCGGTTCCACCCTCGGCGCACTTCCCCTCGACGAGGCGGAAGCGGCAGACCAGAAATTTGCCGATTCGATCGGACAGCATTCCCTTGAGGCGCTTCGGGCCTATCCCGCTGACAAACTCCTCGAGGACTCCAGGAAGCCGGGAATGATCCGCTTCCGGCCGAACATCGACGGCTACTTCCTTCCCGATTACGTTCGCTCCATCTTCGCGAGCGGCAATCAGAGCAAGGTCCCCCTTCTGGCGGGGTGGAATGCCGATGAGGGCGACTTCGGATCTATTTTTGAGAAAGCTGCGCCCACCGCGGCGAATTTCGTGGAGCGGATACACGCTCTGTATGGTGACCATGCCAATGAGATCTTGAAGGTCTATCCGGCAGCCACCGACGATCAGGCCAAGCGCTCGGCACAGGACCTCTCAGGAGATCAATTCATCGCCTTCTCGACATGGAAGTGGATCGACATGCAGTTGGCGAACGGAAAGTCGCGCGTTTACCGGTATGAATTCGACGACGTCCCGCCCTCGCCGAAGGACAACACCGAGCCGTCACGAGGGGCGTACCATTCAGCGGAAATCGAATTTGTGTTTGAGGCCCTGCCCTCGAAGAACCTTCCCTGGAGGCCGGCGGACGAGAAGCTGTCTGATCTGATGTCTTCGTACTGGACCAATTTCGCCAAGACCGGGGACCCGAACGGAGAGGGATTGCCCCATTGGCCGGAGTATAGCCGCAAGGACAAGTACGAGGTAATGCACCTCAGCGCAATTCCGCACTCGGCTCCCGACGCGCATCGGAGGAGGTACGAACTGCTTGACTCGCTGCCACCCCATGAGTAGCAAATGAGCTGCCTTTCCGATTGCCTCATCGGTGTCTGTTGCGCGGATTTTTGGGATGAGATACAGGGAGTCTACCATTTCGCAATGACCTGCGGGACGTGACCCCCGTCATTTGCGCCAGGAGAGAATATTATGAGCTGGCCCACACCGAACGAACTCGCGCACTACACCTGTTATCGAACGGCAGGCCGTCTTTCTATCGATGGCAAACTCGATGAGCCCTCGTGGAAGCTCGCGCCGCGTTCGAGCCGTTTTGTGGATATCGTCACTGGAAACGCCGCGTGGTATGACACGCGGGTGGCGATCCTCTGGGATGATACCTACCTTTACTTTGGGTTCACGGCCGAAGAGCCCAACGTATGGGCAACGCTTACCGAGCGCGATTCTAAGATCTATGAAGACAATGACTTGGAGGTTTTCATCGCCGGTGAAAATGCCTACTACGAGTTCGAAATGAACGCCCTGAATACCGTTTACGAGTCTTTCTGGATTTGGAAGGACATCTTCCTGCCTGGCAGCCCCTACTACGGCCGGCCGGAGTTCAATCCCGCTGCGCATCCCACCATGGAAATCTCAGGGATTGGCGGCCACGTCCATCCGCGGGGCGAGCGTTGGGGGTTTCTCGACTGGGATTTTCCTGGACTGCGCAACGCCGTACACGTCAATGGTGTGCTGAATAAGCGGGCGGGAACCGACAAGGGCTGGACAGCCGAACTTGCCTTTCCTTGGAAGGGTCTGGAGTTGCTCGCCGATGGCCGTTCACTTCCCCCCCGGGACGGCGATGTGTGGCGAATCGATTGTTCGCGCTTCCAGCAGATCGACCCTAACGGCAAGCGGCTGGACCCGAGCCCTGGTTGGACTTGGAACCGCCACGGGCACTACGACTCGCACATTCCCGAAACGTTCACCTTTGTCCATTTCTCGACCGAAGAAGTGGGTGCGCAATCGGGAAAAGGCTGATGCGTTCCCCCGGGTCTTGCGGTATAATGGGGGCTGATCTTCTTGGGTTCAGGCTCTTGCCGTACGACAATTCAGGCATCGTTTTGGGGAGGGGCGACTATCATATTTATAGTCCCTCAACATAGCGGGCCAAAGTCGCGAGGAATTGGGTGTTCCTATTCTCACTTAAGAGATTTTGCCCGAATTGCGGCAGTACAGACGTCCACCGATCCCAGCGCTGGGGAATGGTCGAATGCGCTCTTCTGCCTATCGTCCTGACGCGCCCTTATCGCTGTGAACGGTGCGACTTCCGGTTTTTCGGGCTCATCTTCATGACTCGAGATAAGGGCAAAAAGAGCAATTCAAAGGGTAACTTTACGGCGACCGGTCTGAATCCTGAACAGGGTTCGAGCTGATAGTCTGCTCCCCCAACTTCCGTAGCGCTTCCCCGCTGACTCGCATGGTGAGCCACTCTTTCATCACTTTTGCGCCCAGGGATTCGTAGAACCCAATCGCCGGAGCGTTCCAGTCGAGCACCTGCCATTGATAACGCCCGCAACCTTTCTCTACGGCCACATGGGCCAGATACACCAGTAACGCTTTGCCGATTCCCTTCTGACGGAACCGTGGCCGCACGAAAAGGTCTTCAAGATAGAGGCCGGGCTTCCCTTGCCAAGTGGAGTAATTGAAGAACCAGAGCGCGAAACCCGCCGGCTCGCCATCCCACTCGGCAATTTCGACGTGAAATCGTGGTTCGCCCGAGAACCCGTCTCGCTCGAGATCTTCCGGCGTGGCGACGGCCTCTTCGGGGGCGCGCTCGTATTCGGCGAGCTCGCGAATGAACTCCAGAATCAGGGGAACATCCTCAAGGGTGGCTTTTCGAATGGTCAGCATGGACGGATTCTAACCCATTCGAAGACAGCAGTGATGATCAGTTCCTTATAGGGGAAAGAACGGTCATGGCGGCCCGCCCAACATCTTTCGATAGCGTGGATTAGAGAATGCTAGTCGGGGATAAATCGCCGGAGGTATTCCACGCCTTGCTTAGCCCAATTTGCTTCAAGATCAATCGTTTCCTGAAGGGTCTTCTGCATGGGGGGCCAGGATTCTAGTATGGCCGAGGGCTCAATCCGGAGCGAGGCAAAAGACTCCACGATCCAGGCAATATTGAGCTGACCCTTACCCACCGGGCACCCTTTGACCGAGAAACCCATGCCGTGGACGTCCCGCTCGACGACGACGTCCTTGATCTGAAGACTCAAGGTGCGATGGCCCAATACCCGGACGGAAATTTGCCATCCCTGCGGGAGCGCCAAGGGATTCGCCGTGTCGATGGCTGCACCCAGCCAGGGGCTGCGAATGGCGCCAAGAATTTCATTCAGTTCCTGGGCGGGAATGCGGCTGTTGTCGATCGCCAAGCTGATTTTCTCATTCGCCAAATCATCCGCGATCGCGCGCAAACAATTCGAAATCTCGGGCCGCATCGGGATCTGCCCAGACGGGTGCTCGGGCGTCGTTTTCAGGAGAATCGCATCGATGCGTTTGGCAAGCTTAATCTGTTCCCGCACGCGCCCTGGGTCAATCCCTTCTATTGCCACTTCCAGGTCGATTTTCCAGGAGCTCGCTTGTTTCACCAAGTCGCGTAACTCCCGCTCGGGAAGCTTGTCGAGTGGCATGTTGGGCCCGAATTGAACCATGCCCACCCCAAGTTCCTGTGCCCGCTCCAACAGTTGAAGAGGCTTGAGGGGTTGGCTAGGTGTGGCGTCAAGCAGTCCGATTGCCCAGGGGAAAGTGTAGGAGCTTATGCCCAGCTTCATCTGATTTGGTCTGTCCTCATTGCAAACAATTTTCCGATGATCAAAGGAATTCGAAATACTCTACCACATGAACTTGATTCCGCGGGGTTAATCAGCGAGGCTGTGGGTGGGCCGATCGGCGCTCCCCCTACAGGCAAATAGCCCCAACAGAAAAGCTTCGGGCGAAAAAACGCGCTGAAGTCCGCCATGACTCGTATGCGCATGGCGGCCACTGACACGACAAGTTGTATCGTGGATAAACCGCTAAGCCTCGCTTCTGCGCGGGAGAGCTCGACGTTCTATCTCTTCAGGCCTAGGACATTTTGTCGTTTTTACCTTGATTGACGTCAAAAATCTTTTGGTCTTGCCCTTCTCACACTGAAAATTTTTTCCATCAGAGCAGTGAGATGAAGGTGACATTTTGTCCGCAAATCCAGGGGCCGACGGAGCATTGTGCGGTGCGCTTAGAATTCCCTTTGCCTTCAAAGAGGTTCCGCGCGCTCAGCGATAGATTTTGCGGACCACGTTTTACCCGCATTTTTATTGGTGCTTTTGACGAAAGTCTATGTCGCACCTTCAATTTTGGTGTGTTATCCGATCGCACCATACTGTACGGGTGGTAATAGGAAATAGAGGCAATGTAAGTGTAGTATTAACAACTCTAGTCCCAGTACATCCGTACTATTGTGAGCGATTAAAACATTCTATTAAATTGCTGCACGATCGAGCTTGGGAATGAACTCATGCGTGTGACACAAGCACCGGAGCGGCGTTTTATGCGGGTTCGACCGCTGTGGCAGCTCGACTCGAATCGGACGCGTTGTCCATACAGGGACAGAGTCTCTTTGGAGAATCAACGCCGCTCGTACTTTTCAGAAATGGGAATTCAATTTACTGCGCCCTCCCCCGCGAAACTTAAATCCTCGCGCGGGGGGGCCAGTCGGGAAGCAAGAGAACGAAGTTGCGAAGTCGATCGCAGCTTTTGCTCCTCCAAAACTCAACACCGCGAGCACCCGGGGCGCGTCTCTGGGCTCGCCTGACAATTAATAGGTTCATCAATCCAAGCCGAATCGGGATGGTGGCCGGCCTCAGCGGTCAGGTGCGTAGCTATGGGTTTTTCGATATCGCGGCGCACCGAATTCCCACCGCGGTTGAACGTGGTCGAGTTGTTCAGGCGGAAATGTCGTAGTCAAAGTTCACGCACGGTTCTTGCAAAAACAGCTTCTTTAAGGTGACATGTTCCTGATGCGAACGGGTAGGCACATCCTACAGCGGGCCCTTGTGACCGGTCTTGGTGGGTTAGTTCTGGCTCTGGCGCCGATGCGATCCAATGCCCAGACGACGCTTGGAACCCAAACCTTAAGTCTCGATTTACAGCCGGCGGGGCTCCTTTATTCGATCCCCGCTTCGGTATCTCTCGCCCACACGGGTACCACGTTCAGCGCCTTTACCGGGGCCGTCACGCTTGATTACCGGGCGCGCACCACCCCCTCAACGGGCAGTGGGACGATCACGGTGAAGGCGACCACGGATTTCACGTGCTCGTCCGGCGGGCCTTGCATCGCGACCCCGCCCTCGACGGGTGATGCGCTGAAGTACACCTGCAGCGGGGCGACGTTAGGCACCAATTGCTCCGGTACCCAAACAGTGAGCACGACCTCGGCGACGACGGTCGTTACCATCCCGGCCGGCGTGTGCACAGGCGCGGGAAGCCCTTGCAACAACGCCGCCACGAACACCGTAAGTGTCAGTTTCACCCTAACCGACGACCCCAAGTACAAGACCGGGAGTTACTCGGCGACTTTAACCTGGACGATCAGTGCAACTTAATGAAAGTGGAAACGGAGACCAAACCATGAAAAGAACGTTGTATCTAGCAGCCGTAGCCATCCTGTTGACGGCGCCTATAGCCAGCGCGCAGTTGGGCACGACCACGGGGAACACAACAGTAAATGTCACGGTGGGCGCGGAAGCGGCCTTGACCGTCGGCGCGACCACTAATCTCACCTCGACGGGAACCAATTTTAGTTCCTACACCGGGACAACCAGCTTGACCTACTTCATCCGGACGACCCAGTCCGGCGGAAGCGGATTCATCAAGTTGGAGGTTACCACGGACTTCGCGCCCGCCGGCGGCCCCTCAGTGGCCACCCCGCCCACCACCGGCGACGCGCTCAACTACAGTTGCGCCGTTGCCAACCCAGGGAACAACGGCACGGCGACGTCTTGCACCAGCCCCACGACCTCCTCCACAACGGCACAAACCAGCGTGGCTACTTTTGGCACTGACAATCGTTCCTTGATCGGCGGGAACAGCGCGTCGGTCGCCTGGACGTTGACCAACGACCCTAAATACAAGACCGGGGCCTACTCGGCAGTTGTTACTTTCACGATCAGCGCAAGCTGAAATCTCGAAATCAGCGCAAGCTGACTAATTTAGAAGACAAGGAGACAACAATATGAAAAGAATCGTGGTTCTGGCGGCAGGCCTGCTGCTCGCGGCGTCTTCGGCGTTCGCGCAGTTAGGCACCACCAGCCCGACGGGCACGCTCGCACTTAACGTGGGGGCAGAAGCAGGTTTGGTCGTCAATTCCGCGACCACGACCCTTACCGAGTCCGGGTCCGGCGCCAACTTCCAACCGTACACGGGCACGACCTCTCTCACCTACTATATCCGCACGTCCAGCAGCGGAACCGGCACCATTGGCTTGAGAGTCTCGACTGACTTCGGGCCGGCTGGCGGCCCGTCCGTCGGAACCCCTCCCACTACGGGCGACGCTCTTACCTACGTCCCCACCATTAGTAGCCCGGGAACGGCGGCTGCAGGTCAGACAGCTTCCACCGGTTCGACCCTGACCCCCGTTGCCAATTTTGGAAACAATGCTCACTCCACGTACGCGGGGAACAGCGCTTCGGTGGCCTGGTCGCTGACCAACGATCCGTTGTACGCGGTTGGCGCTTACACGGCGACAATCACCTATACCATCAGCGCGACGTAGTTGGCGGGAGGAAGGAGACCGGGATGCGCACATTCACGATGTTAGCGGGAACGATCCTACTCCTCAGTGGGCTGGCGTGGGCGCAAAAGCAAGCAAACTCACGCCGGCCCGCCCCGGTCATGCAATTCGAAAAAACGCAAAAGGATGTGGTCCCATTGGCGGTAGGCAGCACTAGCGTGTCGCCGGCTACGGTCACCTTTACCTCGTCTACTCCTGACAACACTCAGACGAACTCGACGACACAGGTCAAACTCACGACCTCGGGGCTAACTGGGAGCGCGACCTGGCATGTTTGGGCGAAGGCCGCCGCTGCCAGTTTTACCGGCTGCAACACCCCGCCAATGACTTCTGTGACCGTGGCCTGCGGAACAGCTACTAACGTGACCTGCTCGGCTTCGGCTGCCCTGAGCGACACCAGCGATGGTACGGAAGTGGCAAGCGGAACAGGAAATAAGACGGCCAGTTTTTACATAACCTATACGTTCCAGGATGCCTGGAACTACAGCGAGGGAACATCATGCACACTATCCGTCAGTTACATCTACACCCAACCGTAGTCATTCTCCTAGCGCTTCTGTCGATCGGGGGAGCGGTCCCAGCTCGGGCGCAATTGGGCTTGGGGTTAGCCCCGATGCGAGTGGAAATCCACTTGGTGCCGGGCCAGCAATATTCCGGGTCGCTCAAACTCGGCAGCCAATCGGGCGCCAAGACGCGCGTGCGCGCCGAGGTTCTGGATTTCAATATCGACGACCAGACCCAGCCGCAATTCGAGCGCGACCTGCCCCAGGAAGCGGCGAACTCCTGCAAGAAATGGCTGAGCCTGAATCCGATGGAGATCGAGCTGGAAAATGGCGGATTCCTGAACGTGCGCTACACAGTGCGGGCGCCCGCGGACGTTCGCGAGGGCAGCTATAACTGTGCCGCCGGGTTCACCACGCTCCCCGCCGCCGAGGAAGCAGCCGAAGGAATCGGCATGCGCATGGCGGTGCGAATTGTCGGGGCGATTTATGTGGTGGTCGGTTCGCCTCCGGTTCTGGGCGGGCTGAAAGAATTCAAGCTCGAAGCCACTCCCCCGGCCAAGGACTCGAAGGAACCGGGGTGGCAGGCCGTCGTGGTGCTGGAAAACAAGGGGCTGATGTACTTTCGGCCTAAGGGCACTCTCGAGGTCCTGGACGGCAAGGGCCAGGTTGTGGAGACCGACGATTTCACTCCGTTGGCCGTCTTGCGTGAGCGCAGCCAGCGGTTCGTCTTCCCGCTCAAGGCGCATCTTGATCCTGGACGCTACAAGCTTCGCGCCCACGTTGATATCGGAACGGGCGAGGTCCAGGAAGGTTCCGCTGATGTGACGGTCGATCCGCCGAGCCCGCCACCGGCCCCGGGCCCGGCCGCAGCCCCCGCCGCCGACTGAGGAAAAGTGAGCCCCAATTCTCTTCCTATGGCGAGCGCTCTCAGTTGAACACTCGCGAAGCGTTTTTGGAGTGCGGTAGCAGCAGCTACCGCTTTCCTTACCGCATCTCCGTACCTTCGCCGTACGAACCGAGGGGCGAGGGGGTCGCTGCTTCTGCTTTTCTCGCCGCATCCTTGCACCTTTGCCGCAAGAGCCAAACGGGGGAAAGCGGTAGCTGCTGCTACCGCACTCCAAAGCGGGCTTCGCCCGCAATCAGGACACGTCCTCAGCGACCGCTGAACGAATCATTTTGGAATCTGTAATGGCAAGTGAGGATGAAGACCCTGAACCAATCCGGCCCATTTTCCATCATTCTCGCTCTCGACTTCTCGCGGCGGAACTCTTCCCTCCGTAATGTTGCGTGGGCTCTTCTGTTTTCTTTTTCCATGCTGGCGGGCCTCTGCCGCCAAGGCTTCGCCCAGAGTGCCGGGGAGGCGGAGGTTTCCATCCAGGGGTACTACATGGGTGGAAACGGTCAGCCGCTGATGGATACTTCCGGTGTAGCGTTAAATCTCAAGGAATTCATTCCCGGCACCGGCCTCTTGGACGCCAACCTGGAAGGGTACGGCGGGAGCGGCTTCCGCACCGGGACGAACTTTGTGGGACTTCAGCAAGCGCCCCTCCGGGGCTGGAAATGGGATTTCCTCGCGGGCGACTTTCAATTTCACTACAACCTGGTGGAGAATCCCTTCCAGAACGTGTATGCCCCCGACCTTTCCGGCCGCGGGGCGCGCATCGTCGTGCAACGCAAGAATCGCAGTTTCCAGTTTTTCGTGGGCGAGGTAACCCTGCTCAGTGGACCGCGCGTCCCCTACCGCGTGATGATGCCGCAACTCGTCACCGGAGCCTCGATGTGGCAAAAGGTGGGCGAGCGCTGGGAGTTCGGGGTGCGATACATGAACCTCGCGACGAATTCCAGCGTCCTCTCAACGGATTCAACCTACTTCTTTCCTGGGCGCAACTACAAGCAGTGGAATGGCGTGGCATTTCAGTCGATTTACCACGCCACGAAGCATTGGAAGCTTTACACGGAAGCGAACGTCAGCACGGCTACCAACTTCACCCCCTCGCCGGTGGGACAGAAACCGCTCTCGCTCCTTCTGGGCCCGGACTGGGAGACGGACAAATTCACCTTCCGCGCCAATTACGCCCTGCAAAGCACCACCTATCTCCCCATGCTGGGTACGTTTGTCGGCGATCGGAAGGGACCCTACGTGGATGGGCACTACCGGCTGAGCAAACGGGTGGATCTCTACGGATCGGGGAGCTTGTACTCGAACAACCTCGAGCACAATCCTGAATTGCCCACTTACCACAGCGCGGGGGAAACATTCGGCGCGTCATTCCTGCTCCCGTGGAAACTCGACGCCAATGGCTCGCTTTCGACGCTCCGCCTCAGCGAACTCACACCTTCGCTGCCCGGCGAATCCTTCTCGCACAATCGTCAGTTGAACCTGAACGTCACGCGCCCCTTGAGACGGCATAGCCTGCGGCTCTCCTATATCGACATGAACCTGAATTCGAACACCCTGCCGCAGGTGGAGCGGCTCACTGAACTCGACGACACGTTTGTGTGGAGGCGAGTCGTAATCGGCGGGGCCATCCGCGAACAGAACACGAAGGCGACGGACACAACTAACACTCTCTTTTACCGCGGGTCGCTCACGACCAACTTCAGGCTCATTTCTGCCTATGGTTACCTGGAAAAAGGCAACGACTTGGTGAACAAAAGCGTTTTTAGCACCAGCGCTTATTCCAGCAGTCTGGCCGGGGTGAGCACCCCTCTCCGCGGCGGCTGGACGCTGCACCTTGAGGCCTTCCGCAACAATCTGCTGACGCATTTAAATCCCGAGAACATTTTCCTTTTCGGGAACGCCGGCCTGGGGGTCAACTCGCAAATCGCGGCCAACAATCAATGGAACGCCTTCGTGCGGATCAGCAAGCAGTTCCATTGGGGAAGGGGATCGGCGGGAGAATCTCTCGAGGAGTATACGGCGGCGCACGCTCCTTTGGTAGGGTACGTCCGGGGGCTAGTGCTGGAGCAGTCGCTGGAGCGGATGCGGCCCGCGCCGAACGTCGCGGTCAGCCTCGATCACTATCGCAGCGTCGTCACCGATGCCAACGGGCATTACGATTTTGGCAATGTGCCGGAGGGAAATCACGAGGTGGCGCTCGACATGGAACAGCTTCCCACCGATTATGAGCCCGGCGCGAGCACCCGAGAGCCCGTGATGGTCAATCCGAAAGCCACCGCACGGGCGGACTTCAACGTGGTCCGCCTGGCCATGTTTTCCGGGAGGATCGTTGCGCCCCCAGGCGTGCAGATTGAGAACGTCCTGATTCGCCTGGCCGGAACCAATCGCTATACCACCCCCTACCAGGACGGGAGCTTCAGTTTCTATGACCTACACGAGGGTGACTATCAGGTGGAGATTGATTCGCGGACCCTCCCCGAGGGTTACATGCTGACATCGCCCGCGAGCGTCCATGTGTCGGCCCGGAGTTTCACCGCGCCTCCACCGGTTGAGTTCGAGATAAAGCCCAAGCCCGAAGAAGTAAAGCCCGTGCGCCAGACCGTGCAACAGGAGATTCACGTTGGCGGGCAAGGCGTTACGGCTGAGCCCGCCAACTCTCGGAGCGGTGGCCGGGCAGGCGGGGAGAAAGGTAGCACCGAGGGCGGCGGCCGCGGGAGTTCGACAAAAGGAAGCCGCTCGGGGGTTGGCCGCGGAACTCGCGGCGCCGGAAATGGAGCGGGGCACAGCGGCGCGGCCGCCAGCGGCCGCAGCTAGCCTGACGTAGCTCTTAGGCGGAAACAGCGGCGGCGGACGCGAGCCATTGTTCCAACTGATCGTGCCTGGTTACTCCCGCCTGCTGCCTTACCACGTGGCCACGCGATAAGATCACAAAATTGGGTATGCCCTGAACCTTGAAGCGCGCAGCAAGCTCGGGATGTTTTTCCGTGTCGACTTTCAGCACGATTGCCTTGCCCGCCATGTCGGCAGCGGTGCGGGCGACTTCCGGAGCCGCGATGCGGCACGGCCCGCACCAGTCCGCCCAGAAATCCACCAGCACCGGAACTGGAACGTCGTGGACCACTTCATCGAACAAGCTATCGTCGGCCTCGAGAGGTTCAGCGATGGGAGTCAAGGGCGACTTACAAACTCCACAGCGAGCTTCGCCGGCCAAATTTTTGGCCGCAATGCGGTTCTTCTGCCCACAATGGCTGCACGCTCGAACGATCGGCATCGTAGACCTCCGTCAACCTCAAATTGACCTTGATTATAGGATGCTCGGGAGGAGGCCAAACGCCCAAACTTACGATGACAAGTGTAGCGCGGGCATCTTGCCCGCTGTCGCGGGGGCGTCCCGCTCCCGCCTTGGCGCGGGCAGGATGCCCACGCCCCAGAAGCTGTGAAATAATTGAAAAAACCGCGTTTTTCCGCGCGCAAGTCGTTGAAAGTACGCGGGCGAAAATCGAAAAGATCAATAAATTCAGAGCTTCCCAGCGGGCGGGACGCCCGCGCTACGAACGCAGGATGCCCGCGCTACGGCTTCAGTTCGTCGTTATCTTTTGCGGTCCTGGGTAACGCCCGCAAGAGGGGCCCGCTCATCGTGGCTTCCAAGTAGGGCAGGGGCATCTGGGGATTCCTCAGCAAGACGTGCCGCTCGTGAAAATGGCGTTGGGCGCGGCGTCCCCAGCCGCGAACAAAGTAATAATTGAGCGTGCCGCCCATGACGGATCCTAGCACCGGAACGAGGCGGCAGAGCGCGTTCTCCGCGATCTCGCCGCCGGCTTGCGCTGCGATGCGCTCGATGATGCGCGGCACGAACTTTTCGATCACCTGCTTGCGCACCAGGTCCTTGCCCATATCCACGCCCGCCGCGCTGGCCGCCGCCAGCCACAAATCGGCCATGTCGTCTTCGGTGGCGTACTCGAACCCGTACACCAGACTCAGCTTCTGAATCATCCGCCAGGTGATGCCGCCCAGAATGCCGACATCGGGGAGAACGGAAATCATGCCGCCCAAGCCGGCGCCCGCGCCCTCGAGCATCGCCATCTTCGTCGAGGCCCGAACGACCCTGTCGGCAAGGTAATTCACCACGGGCAGCGGCACCGTGTGCATTTCGCGGAAGGAGGTGATCCGCAGGCCATAAGCCCGGCGAAGATGATTCAGATACCTGTGGGGATCCACGCCCACGCCGCGATACGCGCGCAGCAGGCCGCTCTTCACGGCCTGCTCGGCTCGACGACGAATCCAGGACGAACCTCGTGGCGCCATAGGGATTTCGATGCCACCGTGGTGCAATAGGATGCAGATAGAGTTATCCGCCACTCGCAGGCAGGGGCGTAGCGCCGTCTTCCAGCCCGCACAGGGGCCGCCAGGATGGCGGCGCTATCGTTTGAATTAGGGCATCACCCAGAATTCGCAGGATTGGCGAATGATAGCAGTACCGAGTAGAATGCTTCGGCTAAGAAAACAGCCACAGTCGGGCACTCCATACAAGGGGGCGTATTAGGTGATCGACCCAAACGATAATCAGCACCGCTCGATCCTGCAACGAATTGCCCATCAGGCAATGCTGGAAAAAGGACTCATCCCGGATTTTTCGCCGCAAGCGCTCGCCGAGCTTGACGGAATCCACGGGCCAGCGATCGCCCAAAATGGCTGGACGCGTGACCTCCGCAACCTTCTCTGGTGTTCAATCGACAATGACGATTCGCGCGATCTGGACCAGCTTACCGTTGCCGACGCCCGGCCCGATGGGACTGCCAGGATTATGGTGGCCATTGCCGACGTTGATGCCGTGGTCAAAAAGCGATCGGCTCTTGACGATCATGCGCGGCAAAACACCACCTCCGTCTATACCGTGGCGGAGACGTTTCCGATGCTTCCGGAAAAGCTTTCCACGGATCTTACCTCGCTCGGTTACGCATCCGACCGCCTGGCCATTGTGGTTGAAATCGTTGTCGGCGCTGACGGGGCGCAGCAGAGCTCGGATATTTATGAAGCGACGGTGCGGAACTGGGCCAAGCTCGCATACAACAGCGTGGGTGCCTGGCTGGAGGGAAACGGGCCGATGCCGCCAGCCGTCGGCGCGGTGAAGGGGCTGGACGACAACCTGCGGCTCCAGGACCGCTGGGCCCAGAAGCTGCGGGCCCTCCGCCACCAGCAAGGCGCTCTTGATTTGGAAACCATCGAAACGCGTCCGGTCTTTACCGGAGATGAGCTAACGGACCTGACTGCCGATAAGAGAAACCGGGCCAAGGATATTATTGAAGATTTCATGATCGCCGCCAACAGCGTAGCAGCGCGATTCCTCGCGTCCAAAAAGTTTCCTTCACTGCGGCGCGTGGTGCGCGTGCCCAAGCGCTGGGACCGGATCGTCGAGCTCGCGGCCGAGCGCGGCTCAAAGCTGCCCAGCGAGCCCGACTCCAAGGCGCTGGAGCAATTCCTGGTTTCGGCGAAAGCCGCAGATCCTCTGCGCTTTCCCGATCTCTCCGTAAGCGTGGTGAAGCTGCTGGGCGCGGGTGAATACGTCGTTCAGCTTCCCGGAGGGAGTTCCACCGGACACTTCGGCCTGGCGGTGAAAGATTATGCCCACTCCACCGCCCCCAATCGCCGATATCCCGATTTGATTACCCAGCGGCTGCTGAAAGCGGCCCTGGCGGGAAGCGCCCAGCCCTACGAGACTGCCGATTTGGAAGCCCTCGCGCAGCACTGCACCCAAGAGGAAGACGCGGCGAAAAAAGTGGAACGGCAGGTCACCAAATCCGCGGCGGCAATTATGCTGGCAGCAAGGATCGGAGAGCAATTCGATGCCATCGTGACGGGCGCATCGGTCAAGGGAACGTGGGTCCGGCTTCTGCGTCCGCCCGTTGAAGGAAGATTGGTGAGCGGTTTCGAGGGCCTCGATGTGGGCCACCAACTCCGCGTCCAACTGGTGCGCACGGATGTGGAGCGCGGCTTTATTGATTTCAAGAGAGTGGCCTAGCCCTGCCGCGATCCGGCTGAATTTGAGAATGGCGTAGCACTACTCGGGATGGATGACCAGCAATCTTGCGAGCGTGCGGAGCTTTAGAGGGTGGCAGCTTGCCGACGAGTGAAATCGGGTCGACACTGGATTTGACACGCGAGGACTCGAAGGCGCAATCCCAGGCTCTTGGGCAGCGGTGCGAGCAAAATCGCACCCCCAAGTTTTTGAAAGTATAGGCGGGCCAGTAGAGTCAACTGGCTCCTGCCGTGCTTGACTTCGTTCGGGAACTCCCCAAGAAAGTGCTTCGGGCCTGAAGGTTGCCGTTTCCTTCACGGGTCGGCCGTCGAGAGGTGGCATCTATCCGTCCCCAACCGCCGCGGACATTACTTTTAGCAACCCTTCGAGCGAGCGGCGGGTGGTTTCTGTGTGCGTTAGATGGGGGGCCTCGAATTCACACTCAAGGGACATGGTCCCTTCGTACCGGTCCCGCAGAAGCGCCTGCAACTGGCCCTTCAAGTCGATCTGGCCCAAATCAGCGAAGGTCTCTTGGCAATCCTTGAAGTTGAGTTGGCACAGCGCCCCTTTCAGATGCATGTTCCAAATTCGCTTTGGTTCGAGCGTCTTGTAACCGTCCGGGTAGGACACTTCTCCCAGCCACATGCCATTGCCAATATCGTAGTTCGCTCCCACATTGGGCGGCAGGGTTGCCAACATTTTGGCCAGCTCGTGTACGGTACCAACGTTGGTGGCATCTTCATTTTCAATGGTCAGCAGAATTCCCGAGGATTTTGCCACCTCCGCTGCCTTTTGCACTTCCTCGCTGATGCGTCCGAAGATCTTTTCCGGTTCCGCCACCCGCCAAAACGTGAAGATGCGAACTTTGTCGGTCCCCCAGGCATGGGCGCGCTCAATCGCTCGCTTGAGCAAATCCATCTGCTCGGCATAAGGATAAACGGGTGTACCTGCGCCTAGCGTCTTCGTGCCGGGGAGAGTGCACTTGAAGAGCGCGGTGTCCACCTGCGAGCAGCGAATCTCGTACTGGTCCAAGAGCTCTTTGAGGCGGCGGATTTGCTCCGGGCTGGCTTCCGTGTTGTACTTGCCCCAGACGCTACGAATCTCCACCCAGGAAACCTGGTAGCTTTTCAGGATTTTGAGCGCCGTTTCGAAATCCGGGGAAAGGCCATCGCTGATAACTCCCACCTTGAACTGTCTTGGCGGGGGCGGGGCGGCGGAATAAAAGTTCCCGTTACTCTTCACTACCCAAGCTGCGCCCGAGATCATTCCGGCGGTCCTTATGAATTTGCGGCGATTCAATTTGGAGCTCCTTGGTTGATTTCCGTGGAATCGGCGGCGGAGCGGCCGGTTGAACTGCGAGGCCGCACCGCCTGTATGCACCTCAAGGGGCAGGCTGGCGGGTTACACAATATCTTCCGTCTCCGGATCCCAATGCACAGGTACGCCGCGGCGATAAGACGCAACCGCCATCTGGCAGGCTAATGCCGTGCGGTAGCCGATTTCGAACGGGCAGTTGGGCTCTTTCCGGCTACGGATGCAGTCGAACCAATTCTGCATGTGGATGTCAGTGTTATCCACGTATTCCGGATTCTCTATCGGCCTGTCCGACGACCCTTCTCCGCTCGCCTGTCCCTGGGGCAGGTAATAGACCTTGTTGGACTGCGTGTGCATGATCGTGCCTTTGGTCCCAAACAGGCAGCCCTGTTGCTCCCCGTAAAAATCATTCGAAAACGTTGAGCTCCAGGTCATGAGCATTTTGTTGGGGAGTTTATAGGACACAGCCATGACGTCGGGCATGTGCATCTTGGGGCTGTAATAATTTGCGCCCATCATCGAGACCGTCTCGGGAACCTTAAGGTCCAGTAGCTGGTACCAGAAGCCGATTTGGTGGACCATGTTCTCAAACATGTTCCCACCGGAATAATCGAAATAGAAACGCCAATTCAGGTAACGGTCGGGATCAAAGGCGTAGTGCCGCGCCTCGCCTTCAAACAGTGCCCAGTCAATGTGCTGAGCGTCGCAATCGGAAGGAACCTCTTTGCGAATCCAACCGCCGTAGGGCGTGTTGCGGAAGTGGTGCGTCTCGATAAGAGTTACCGTCCCCAGGCGTTCGGGAGTGGCAAGCTCACGCACCTTGAAATAGCCCGGCCCGCTCTGCATCTGCATCCCGATCTGCACCACCCGCCCGGAGCCTTCATAGGCCCTCCGCATGCGCCGCGCGTGTTCGGGATTGAATGCCATGGTCTTTTCCTGATAGACGTCCTTGCCCGCTTGAATGGCGGGAACGAAATTTAATGCGTGTTGGTGCTGGGGAGTGACGATGATGACGGCGTCGATACTCTTGTCGTCCAGGAGACGGCGAAAGTCCTGATAGGTCTTGATTCCGGGGACGATGGCCTGCACCTCTTCGAGATGACGGGTGTACACGTCGGCCACCGCCACCGCTTCGACATTGGGGCACTTGATGGCTTCCTTGAAATCGTACTTGCCCCGCGCGCCCGCCCCAATCAAGCCGATACGGATTCGGTCGTTCGCGCCGATGACTCGACGCGACGATACCAGCCCTGACACCGCAACGCTCGCGGTCGTGCCGAACACTCCATGAATGAATTCGCGACGATTGGACATGATGAATCTCCTGCTTGCGAGAGTGGGATTTCTGGGGGAGCCGAAGCCTCCCCCAGAAAATCAGACGCGGCCGCGGGGCCTTTCGAGGGACTGCAAGACCCGACGTACAGGGGGACAACCAAACTTACAATGCAGCGCCCAACATATATACACAACTAGGTACCCATGTCAAGCCCAAAGTCAAGAGTCCCTACGAAAACTTTTGCTCCCCGCGTGCCATTCGTCCTTCTGGGCTTCCTCGATGCTGAGATGTTTTCTTCCCAGACGCCCGTACCTTGCCTCGGGGACTGCCCCCACGGGATTGTGACGGAACTCGTCTACGCCTCGCATGAGGTAGGTCTTGAAGTGTGGATTAACGGAAA
>CAZCVY010000087.1:0-25901 GCA_964501985.1 uncultured Acidobacteriota bacterium
CGAAGCCACCATCGGCGAAATGCGCCGCGAACCTCCAGCCCTCACGGGCTTAAGTCACGGAACCGCCGTATGCGGACCCGCATGTACGGTGGTGTGACAGGGAAAGCGGGTGACCGCCTACCTATGTCGATTTGGCTACTGCGGACCTCTCCCCACTGAGGCACAGAGGCACTGAGAACTGAAATGGAAGGACTTTGCTCTGTGCCTCCGTGCCTCAGTGGTCAATGTAATCGATTTTTTCACACCTTCCAGGGACCATCTTAGTATCGAGGAAAAGGCGATAGTATTGGGTTGCGGGCAGAGCGAGGCGAGGGGATGTTGGCGGGATGATTTATCACTCGCTGAACCGCGCGAACTTCCGCTCCCGGCTGTTCCGAGAAACTGCGCGTTTATCAAGGCCGGCATAAGTCGCTGCCATATCGAGTCCCTACCGCGCCTCCACCGATGCGGCCCTCAAGACCCGGCTCCCCTTAGACTGATGATTTCGGCCGTCTTTTAATCCGGTGCTGACACCATAGGGCGGGCTCCGTGCTCTGAGGCAAAAATCCGCAGATTAAGTTCACTAGCTGCCAAAGCCAAGTTAAGCAACCTTGGAGAGAGCCTGTTCAAACTTGACGCCACAGAGGGATGTCCCCCCGCCTCCAGCCCCACGACGCCACATGACTCGCGCGGGGGTTTCTCTTTCGACCCCTCCCGAGCTCGACGCATAAGTTAGAAAAACAACGTCGGCTATTTCCAACTCTAAGTTTGACGCGAAGCACGCTCCGGAGTCAGAGGTGTTTTCCGTCACCGATCTCTCGACACGCCCGTCTTTATGCCTTATCGTGATAGGCAGCTTCACAATCAGACGCTTGTCACGGCGTTTTTCCTCTCCCGCCGGAACAGTAGCCGTCGGAGCATCTGATTCGACGTTGGGAAGTAGTGTCCCCTCCATGTCACCTTCGAAAACCCCGAATTTCCACTCCTTGCCAACGCCACACTTTTGGCAATCGCGAATCAGCACGCCTCGTTCCGCCAGGCTGCGGAACTCCTCTTCCTTTAATTCGACCATTTCCCGGTAGTGACACGAGAGGCATTCAATCACCGCACTAATAAACGCCTGTACGTAACCGTGGTCCTCCCTTTCAGGAAAGCGAACACCCCAGAAGTCGGGGTTTAGCTCGAGGGACCGCACCCCCCATTCCGCGACGCCCCCTCGGAGAGCTTTAGGGGATGCGCACACCTTGAATGGACACGACGCCTTCGTTTGGAGGTTAGTAATTGTAATAAGGTCGCCCACCCGGGGTGAGCTTCGAAGGTTGATGGAGCCGCCCTGGCGATTGATGACAAGAGTAAACGTACGCTCGTTGAAGGGCTTGCCGTTCAGGTCGGTTCCGACAACTTGCACGGGAATCGTCAGTAGAACGCGCTCGCTGCCGCGCTGGTTTCGAGCCATAGTTGAAGGGCTCCCGACGCGGGCTTGGTCCCCCTTGCGGGTTCGTTCCTGGGGAAACAACCCCGCACGCGACGCGGCCTGAACCTCCACGCGCCGGGGGAGTTTTGAGTCTCCCGACCGGGGTTTGACCTGACCCGCCACGCCCTGCGCGAGGTTTGAACCTCCCGACCGGGGTTTCGCCTGATCGCTCGCCTTCGGCCGCTTCAAACGCCAAATTACGCCTACGAGAAGTAGTGACAAGCCAAGGAGCAGTACGACTCCGCTCATTTAAGATCTCCCACGGAGAAACCACGCCCCCAAACCCCGAAAAGCAGATTGAGTTGAATACCCATTCCTCCCCGGCGGAACCTTCCTCGCCGTTCTACCTGTAAGCAACGCCGTACAAACGCAAGCCTTCGGAAGGTGAGAGTTGCACCCTGACAATTCTGGCCCGCAGGAAGAGATTTCCGCCTTCCGGCGAGTAGGGCACGGCAACTTCTATATCGTCTCCTGCAAAGTATCTGCTGGGGCTGGCAAAACAAAGCCCATGCCTTGACACGTCGCGAATGGCTACGATGTCATCACCGGTACTGGCGCTACGCACGCAGGCCTTTACCCGCATCGCGCGGCGCGGTTCGGTGCGCCTTTCCTTCGGCCCGAAGGCAGCGGTCGCCCGCGCCGGAGCTGAGGCGCCGCTTGCAGGCTGAGCGAGATCGGGCAGTGACTTCTTCAACAAGTTGGAATCCGCGCACCGATGGCAGCGGCGTACAAGCCCCCCAGTTGCCGCCAAAACCTCTAGCTCGACGGCATCCAGATGAACCACTTCACGCGTTTTGCAACGAGTGCACTGCAGCACGGTACCGCCAACGCTCGCGCCCGATTCTTCCAGGGGGGGGAACTCGATATCCCACAAGTCTCGTGCAGGTCCCAAGATCTTAACCCCATAGTGAAAACCATCTTTGCCCTGCTCAATCAACCCCAACACCAGCGCCTCAGCTTCCTTGCCGGACGCGACGGCGCGAATGAGTATCTCTTGTTCAGGGATCAACTGGCGAGATAGGGCAATCTTCGCCCCGCCACTAGAAACCACAAGGGTGTGGGTCTGTTCAACGAAGTTGTTGCTTAAACAATCTACACCGGAGACTTCAATCGAAATCTCCTGGTCAATACGGGCGCTTTGGCGCGTACTCTTTCCTTCCATGAAAGAGCCTCCCTTGCGAGGGGGGAGGACAGTTCGGGTTCGGCAAGCATTATATGCTGAATGAACAGGCGGCACCCATACGCACAAACAGTAACGTCCCTGCCGTTCTTGAGGTGGGCCTCATTGGGGTGCGTAGCCTGTACCGGGCTCGGTGCGGTGCGGCGTCGGGATGGGCTTAGCTCCCACCGCCGGCTGACTTAGCCTGAAAAACGGTTGACGCCGAGAGTGTGGGTTCTCCCTTCGAGCTGTTTGAATCGCTAATTCCGCGACCCGGAGCAGGCCGCATTTTATCGGCCAAACCTTCCAGCATGCGGGCCAAGGCCCCTTGCATCTCAAGAAGGCTGGATTCCGAAACTGCCTGCATCTGCTGTTGGAACGCGGCTTCGAGGGATCGCTGTTTCTTGCCGAGCTCTGCAATCGTGTATTGTTGAAAACTGGAAAAGATGCGTTGGGCCACCACTCTTAATTGCGCTTCGAGATACTTGGTTGTTTCGTCGATTTTTGTCACGGCATGCTGTTCCAATTGCAGGGAAGTATCGAGCAAAACCTTTTGCGTGCGCTCCGCGGTCTCCTCAAAGCCTTTGCTCGCTTCCGCGATGCGGAGTGACATGGTCCGGAGCGAATCTTCCACTATTACCGAAAGCGACTGCTCTGCCAGCGTGCGGCACTGGTCGAGAAATTTCCTTTCCGCTTGCGGTAATTGCTCCGCGACCTGGTTGTGAAGGTTGTTCAGGGCCCTTTCAACGGTCGAGACCGCTTCGCCCTGAACGGCTATCGCATTTTGATCTGCAGCCTCTGCCAATTGCTTCAAGTGGGCGGAAAGCACCTGTTGGCTTTGGCCGGCGATTTCGTCGGCTTTCTCCTTCAAAACGGCGGTTTGCGCAGAGACCAGGGTCTGGACCTGTTGTGTAACCTGGCCCAAAACCTCCAGTTGCATCCTCGCCATACGCTCTTCCAGGGCCTTGACCAGCCGTTCGGCGGCAACGCCCTGTTCCGCCGATAACGTCGATTGAATGAGATCTCGAACGGCGTCAGCAAGACGGTTGGCTGGCGAGGCGAGGATCGACGGAGATGCTTCGAGTCCTGGCAGCGCGGTGACCGGCTGTGCAAGTGGAGCCGGGGAAGTCTCGCTGTGCGTGGAGGGGGGCGCCGTGCCCTCCACCTTCGGGGATTGAGCGAACACAGGGGACGGAATAGGAGTCACGGCCGTTTCGCTGATAACCTGCGGTGAATCAGAAGGGGCAGGTATTTCTGAAACAGAAGACTGAGGAAGTCTCGCGGCTGGTCCGTGCTCGGGGGAAATCGCGCCGCCCAAGTTGTTGGCAAGATCCGAAATCATGGGGGTCAAGTCCAGGGTTTCCAAATCAGCGCCACGAACAGACTCTTCGAAATCCGCCCCTGCCGTCTCTTGCAGCGAGGTTACTTCAACAACTGGTTTCGCCGCTGCGCTCATTGCGGAGGCAGCGTCCTCTTGTGGCGCGGGTAGGTTGGTCTGAATTGGTGACGCCGGTGGAACCGAAGTATCTAAGGAAATCTCTCGTGCCGGCGTTCCTTGGGATCTCGTTGTTCGGTCTTCCTGCTCTACTTCCCAGTCTTCCGGCGGAAATCGTAGGCCCCAAAGATTGCAAGGCTCATCAAATTGGATAGCGAATTCATAATTGCCGTTCGGCTTGGGGGATGAATCAGCCCACACCACTCTCCCTCTGCCCGTTTTCTTCGTTGATATTACGGTTACGTCTGCTATCTGGCCCACCGGGAGAAGTCCCGTGCCCTCAATTTTGCAGCCGTGATTGCTCACCGCGATGGACCAGCCGCTGAGTCGCTCGGCGGCGCCGGGCGGATCAACGGCGCAAATCCAAAGCGGAAATCTGATCGCTAAACGCGTGCTTTCCCGCGCGCGAACGCTTTTGTCCCGCTCTTTCATGACAGAATCGCTGCTCTTGACGGGGATCTCCATTTCAGCCTCCTATCGGCTGGACACTATACACCCATCAAGCGAGATCGACGTCCGATTTTTCGTCAGCTACGTCCGAGGCCAGGGGGACTTTTTGTCGCTCGTCCCGGAAGCCAAAGGAAGAAATGCAGTACCAGAATGCTTGACAAGCGGCAACCCCTGTGGTAACAGACGAAGTAATAATATTTGCTCAAGTCATTATTGCCGGGAGATCGGTGTGAAGTGGTTGGACGCCAAAAGGGAAAGTCGCCATCACCCAGAATCCAGAGGCGACCTTCGGGTTCTGTGAACCCCTCTCGGCGGAAGCGCGGTCAAGGAGATGGCTCATGTCGCTGCGGATCGTGCGCGAGATGGAAGAAGCGAATAAGGAATTGTGGCTCTTCTTGATGATGTTCGGAATTGCCGTGACGCTCAATTACATGCTTGCCTCGGACCGAATGATGCTGGGATTCTACGTCCTGCCCACGGTGTTTTCCGCTTACTACTTCGGGCGGCGTCACGCGACGTTGACGGCGCTGGGCAGCTTCTTATTGGTGATCCTGATTGTGCATTGGAATCCCCTTTTGTTCAAGGAGGAGGGCCGGGGCAGATTCATCATCGCTGAGAAGTGGTACGACATTGCCATCTGGGGGGGGACCCTGATGGTTACCGCCTATGCCATGGGCACGCTCTATGAAAGAATGAAAGCCCGCGTGCAGGAGTTGCGCGCGACCTACCATGGTGTGCTGCTCATCCTCCAGCAATTCATTTCGCGCGACCAATACACTGAGCACCACTCCTACCGCGTGGCGATCTACGCAACCAAAATCGCAACAGACATGAATCTTGATGCCGATCGAATTGAGGACGTGCGGGCGGCTTCCCTATTGCACGATATCGGTAAGCTGGACGTCTCGCGAGAGCTCCTTCACAAGGCGGCGCGTTTGACCGAAAGTGAGCGCAACGAGCTTATGCGCCATGTGGATGCGGGGGTGCGTGCGATTTCGCCAGTCGGAGGATCACTCCACCGCATCATCCCCATTGTTCTGTCCCATCATGACAAGTTCGATGGATCAGGGCAACATCCGACGCGGGGCGATGAAATCCCACTGGAAGCGCGCATCATTATGGTCGCTGATGTTTACGACGCGCTGATCAGTGATCGCCCCTACCGCAAGGCGATGTCGCCGCTCGACGCCAAGGAAATCATCGCGAAGGGCTCGGGGACCGAGTACGACCCTACCGTCGTCAAGACTTTCCTGAAGGCCTTTCAAAGAGGTGAACTGGAGATTAATTTCGCGGGTTTGGAAATGCTCAAACCCAAAGTCGCCTGAAATCCCGTCCGGCTGATGAGACACCGCCTCCCCCTTCAACTCTGCTGCCGCGCTCCCGCCACGCATTTGTCCAAAGAGTGTTAGAATCACCAGCGTTCGATCGGCGGAACCAAACGCTGCCTCGGCAAGTCTGTCAAGGCACCGCATTAGCGAACACTCGTTTTCATGACACTCGCGCCCCTGGATTGGGTCATCGTCGTTGGTTATCTGCTCTCCCTGATCGGCATGGGCATTGTCGCCAGCCGCCGGGTTAAAGACACCAAAAACTATTTCCTCGGCAAGCGGCACTTCGGCAAGCTGATTATGATCGCCCAGACATTCGGCGTGGGAACCCACGCCGAGATGCCGGTGAGTCTGTCGGGAGCCGTTTACAGCTTCGGCATGTCTGCGATCTGGTATCAATGGAAGAACCTTTTTGCGACGCCCTTTTACTGGATCATGGCGCCCGTTTTCCGGCGCGTCCGCCGCACTACCATTGCGGAGATGATTGAAGACCGCTACGGCGCGGGAATGTCGGGCCTCTACACTCTGTTCGCCTTCGCGTTTTTCATTATCAACATGGCCAGCATGCTCAAAGGCGCGGCGAAGGTTCTGCACCAGATGCTGGGAGGGAACCTGGCCACCAATTCCATTGTGTTGGGCCTCGCGTGCATTTTCGTTCTGTTCAGCTTTGTGGGAGGCCTGGTGGCCTCGGCGTGGAGCAATTTCGTCCAAGGATTTCTTCTCTTCCTGCTTTCCTTCATGCTGATTCCCCTGGGCTGGGGGGCGGTGGGTGGATTGAGCGGGATGAAGCAAACGCTCCCGCTGCACAATTTTTCGCTCGCGACGCCGAAGGAAGTTGGCCCGTGGTTCATCGTCATGCTGACCATCAACGGCATCGTTGGCATCATGGCTCAGCCTCACATTTTGGCAGCGGTCGGAACGGGCAAGGATGAATACACTTGCCGTGTGGGCTTCTTCCACGGGATGTGGGCCAAACGGCTCTGCACGATTGGCTGGGCGCTGGTGGGCCTGATGGTGGCGGCGATGATCGCGCGCGGTCTGTTTGGCGCACACGCGCTCAAAGACCCCGAGGATGCCTTCGGTTTCGCCTGCCAGCACCTGCTGTCGCCGGGCCTTCGCGGCTTGCTGATCTCGAGTGTGATGGGAGCGTGCCTGGCCGCATGTTCCGCCCTGATGGTGGATAGTGGCGCGCTTTTTACGCAGGGGTTTTACCGGCCGCGCTTGGCGCCGAAGAAGTCCGACCAGCACTACCTATGGGTGGGGCGCATCAGCGGACTTGCCGCCGTGGTCCTGGCCGTGGTCTATGCGCTGTTCCTGATTCAGCGAGTGCTCTACTCGTTTCTGCTCACGGAAACGCTGGCGGCTTATGTGGGCATCAGCATTCTGGCCGAACTCATTTGGAAAAGGGCGAACCGCTGGGGCGCCATCAGCAGCGTGTTGGTTTCCATTTGCACCAATTTCGCTCTCTACCATTGGCAACATCAGCGTTTGGATTACTGGGACCCGGCCATTTTCTTTTTCTCCCTCGTCGCCGGAATCACGACTCTCGTGGTGGTGAGCCTCCTGACGCCCGCGGAGGACGAGGCTCGCGTCGCTCCGTTCTTCACCCGGCTGCAAACTCCTTCCGACCGCATTCCCGCGGGGGCTGCCGACCAGGTGAACCTTCCGGAGGATCATGAAGAAGGCAAAGACTGGCAGGACACCCTGACGCCCGAAACCAGCCGTTGGGCGGCGGAGCATGGGCGGCAATTACTGCTGGTCAACCTGCTCCATCCGTTGCGCGGACGGTGTGGCGTGAGTTTCTTTAAGGCTTACCGCGAAGACTTGAAGGGGTTACTGATTGGAGCGCTGCTGAGTTCGGGACTGGTGTTCGGCTTGTGGGCGTTACTGAAACTCTGAGATTCAACGGAAAGGCCAAGCTTCTATGACCTCCAAGAACCAGACTTCCGCTGCTTATCTGATGGGCACGGCGTGTGCGGGCCTCTTTACTTTCGGGGTGATGAGTTCATTTCTGGGCGCGACGCTGCCGGAGTTGAGTGCCCGCGCCGGTTTTGATTTGGCCCGCGCGGGAACGCTCTTCAGTTTTCTCTACTTTCCGCAAGTGCCGATGGTTTTCCTGGCCGGTCCGCTGATTGACCGGTTTGGCAAAAAGCTGGTGTTGGCCGCGGGGTTTCTATGTAGCGCGGCGGCGCTGGTCGGCATGGCCTATACGCCCAGCTATGCGGTACTCGGAGCTCTGCTGGTGATGCTTGGCTTGGGAGGCAGTTCCGCCATGGCGGCGGCTAACACCCTCATCCCCGACCTCTATCCCGAAAATCCCTCTTCTGCGCTCAATTTGGGAGGCATCTTCTTTGGCGTGGGAGCGATCTTTTTCCCCTGGCTGATCGTGCTGATGGCTCACCGCCTGGGTCTTGTGGCCACGCTGTGGTTCATTGCGCTGCTCGTGGGAGGAGTGGCCGTGGTGGCGCTGGTGCAGACCTTCCCGCCCGCCAGCATGGCCGGAGGATTTGACTGGGATCAAGCGAAGGCAGTGGCCATCGATCCCGCAGTCATCATTCTCGCCAGCATCCTGTTCTTCTATTCCTCGCTCGAGGTTTCCACCGGCGGCTGGATTCGCACTTTCCTGGAGAAAGATTTGGCCGCCTCTTCCCATACTTCCCAGATCATCTTGACGTCTTTTTGGGTGATGATGATGTTGGGCCGGCTGATCGCGAGCCAGGTGGTGAAGCGAGTTCGCGGCCCGCAATTGCTGATGGGATGTTCGGTGGGCGCCATCGTTGGGCTGCTGCTCATGGTATTGGCCCCAAGTGTTTGGATCGCCGCCGTAGGCATCATTCTCTGCGGACTTTCGTACGCGCCGGTGTTTCCCACCACGGCGGGAACCGCCAGCACTTACTTCTCGCGCATTTTCGGAACGGTTTTCGGCATGCTGATGACGCCCGCACTACTGAGCGGCGCGGTGGTTCCCCCCGCCATCGGATACGTGGCGCAACACCAGTCGGTCCGAGCCGGCATCTGGATACTGGTGGGGATCGCGGGATTGCTACTGATTACCCAGGGAATCTTCAACAGCTACGAGCGGCGGAAGTTGCTGCCCTCGGCGCCCGGAGCGGCATGAAGTACGACGAAAGGCGGCGGCGGTTTGCCCCTTGCCGAACCTGAGGAATTTCATTGCCGTAGGTGAAACCCTTCGGAGATGAAGAATACGGCCGATTTGCCTCTCCCCGAGGGGCGGAACCTCATTGCCATTGGTGAACCCTTCGGAGCGGAAGAAGAGGGCCAATTGGCCTCTCCCCGAAGGGGAGGAATATCATTAGCCGTAGGTGCAACCTACGGAATAGCAACCCAAATATCGCGTTCCGACCCTGAAGGGGTCGAATATGCGACCCTTTCAGGGTGGGAGGAATTATTTTCACTACCCCGCTGCCCCGTAGGTTCCACCTACGGCTAATGATATTGTTCCCCTTCGGGGAAATGGCTGATGCGTGATTGAATCGAGCCTGAGCCATGGGTTATTGGGGGCTTCAATTCTGGAAGTGAGGCATTTGTTATGGCGAACACACAATTCCTTTGTCTGGTTTGCGGGCATCCGGAAGAAACTTGTACGTGCATCAGGTATTGTGCTTTGTGCCAGACGGAGTACTCGCTTCGCCTCACCGAGGACGGCCAATTCTACTGTGCTGACTGCCGGGAAGCATGCGGGTACAAAACCCAGGACCAGGTCTGACGAAGCAGTGCTTTTCTCTGTGATCTCTGCGCCTCCGTGGTGAATATTTTCTTTGCCATTTACTTTCCCTACTAGCGTCTATTAGCAGGCTGCCCGCGCTCCTACCCCTCGAACAGGATTGATTTTACCGGGGTGCGCCTGTACCATCGAAAGCATGTCCTTGGCCCGCCCATCGCTGGCGTGGAAAATTGCGACGGCCAACATCCTGCTTGCTCTTTTCGCCGTGTTCCTGGCGGGGATGCTGCAATATCGCAAAGAGCGCCGCATTCTGGCTGCCACCATGCGCCAGGAATTGACCCAGGTGGTCGCGAGCGGCGCGCTCCTTATTGGCGGCGAGAAGGCGGAAGCCTTGGCGCAAAGCCGCGCGCCTTCAGTCACTGCTCCGATCACTCAGGTTTTCCAATCCCTCCTGATTGCCAGCCCGGAGGTCGACCGTATTTATGTGCTGGGGGCGGGGCCGGACGGCGATCCGCACTTCCTGTTGGGGCAGGGTGTCGGGACCGACACTAATCCCGGATCGATTTTGTCGGCCCACGCGCAGGAGTGTTTTGAGCGCGGCGCTCCCGTTACCACCGACGTTTACGAGGACGCGGATGTCGACTGGTTCTCCGCTTTCCATCCTTTGCGTGACCGGCAAGGACGAGTGGTGGCGGTTTTGGGAGCGGACCAGCGCGCCTCTGACCTGCAAGAGGAAGCGAGGGAACGGCTAAAGTCGATCCTGCTTTCGGGGTTCGCCGCGGCCGCGCTGGCCGTTCTCCTAAGTCTCTTTCTTGCCCGCAGTGTAACGCGTCCCTTGAACTTGATGGCGGAAAGCACGGCGGAAATCGCCGCGGGAAATCTCGGCATCCGGCTGAACATCCACAGCCATGATGAAGTGGGAAAGCTAGCGGCTTCGTTCAATCAGATGGTGAACCGCCTGTCGGTTGCCGCCGACGATCGCGCCCGCCTCCAGCAGGAACTCCTGGAAAAGCAGAAAATGGACCAAGAGTTGAGCCTCGCGGCGGAGATTCAACGCAGTTTCCAGCCCTTCGCCTTTCCTTGTTCGTCCTGGTTCTGCACCTGCGCGCGCACCATGCCGGCGGAAGTGGTGGGTGGCGACTTCTTCGATTTTATCGATCTGGGCGACCAGCGGCAGGGAATCGCCATCGGCGACGTGGCGGGCCGCGGCATTGCTGCTTCGATTTATCTGGCCAGACTCATCAGCGACTTTCGCGCTGCGGCAGCACGCACTTCCAGCCCACGCGAAGCTCTCGAACGGCTGAATCAGCAGCTCATGATGCGGGCCACCCGCGGATTGTTCGTGACCATGACCTACATGGTGCTGGAGGCGGAAACGGGGCAACTCTGCTATGCTACCGGAGGCCACCTCCCCATGCTGCGCCGCAGCGGGGCAACCCAAGAAGTGGAAATTCTATATGGAGATCAAGGGCTTCCCCTTGGCATTGAGAATGATGCCTTGCTTGTGGACCGCAAAATCCAGCTTGCCCCCGGCGACACCCTATTGCTGGTAACCGATGGTGTAGTGGAAGCCTTGGGCCCCGACCGCACCGAGTTCAAAATGGAACGCTTGGCACAAATCTTTCGCGAGGAGGCTTCCGGCGCTAGTCAGCTTGTGGAAGATATGTTTGAGCGGATCGGGACGATCACCCCAGGTCCGCCCGAAGACGATTTAACCGTGCTGGCCGTCACCTGGACTCCGCAGCGCGGGGGAGTTCCGCGATGATGAGGATTGCCATCAGCAGTGAACCGCGCCTGCTGAATATCCTCCGCGCTGTGGTAGAATTTTGTTCGCAGAGAGCCGGATTCTCCAAAACTGACGCTGAGTACTTGGCCCTGGCCATTGATGAGGCTGCCGCGAATGTGATTCGGCATACTTACTGCTGGCGCCAAGACGTGCTGTTGGCCTTGGAGGTGCGCAAGCTGCCCGACCGCCTGGAGTTTGTTCTTGAGGATTGGGGTCCCAAGGTCTGCGAAGATCTCATCCGTCCGCGCCCCCTTGACGAACTGAGGCCGGGCGGCCTCGGTACGTTTTTCATCTATACCTTTATGGATAATTGTTCCTACGACCCTGCTTTCAAAGAGGGAAATCGCCTGACCATGGTCAAGCTTCTGTCGCGAAAGGGTGCGTGGTGCAATGAAGGTTCAAGTACGAAAGCTGAATGATATTTCGATCCTCGATCCGTCGGGCGACGTCGATCTATATTCGTCTCCGCGCTTACGCGAAACCCTGTTGGCTGAGATCAAGCCGGACGGTCCCAGCGTCCTGGTGAACATGTCCGGGGTGACCTATATCGATAGCTCCGGCATCGCCACGCTGGTGGAAGGCTTGCAACTTTCCCGGCAGACCAAGACACGCTTTGGTCTTTTCGGGCTGCGGCCCAATGCCCGTTCGGTGTTGGAATTGGCGCGGCTGCATAAGGTCTTCACCATTTTCGATACCGAAGCCGAAGCCCTGGAAAAAATCGGCTCGGTCGCACCGTTCAGCGGGGTGTGACAATAGCAGTGAAGAGTGATGAGTGCGAAGTGAAGAGTAGGAAACAAGCGCAACACAGCCGGTTGCAACGCTTTTGCTCTTCACCCTTCACTCGTCACTCTTAACTTAGGTAAAGCCATGACTGGCGTTCTGACATTCCTCGGACGCAATACGCTCGGTTTTCTCCGCTACGTCAGCGGTCTTTATGATTTGAGCGCGAAGGCTGCTTATTGGACCTTTGTCGCGCCGTTCAAGGGCCGCAGCTTGAAGTGGGGGAATGCCGTCCATCAGATGGTGTTGGCGGGCGTCGATTCCATCCCGATTGTCTCGGCGATTTCCTTCTTCATCGGCATCGTACTGGGCTTGCAGGGCGCGTACCAGTTGGCCAAGTTCGGGGCAACGTACTTTGTAACCGCGCTGGTAAGCGTTTCCGTTACGCGGGAGCTCGGTCCCCTCATGACCGCCATTATCATTGCTGGGCGGTCAGGCTCGGCGTTTGCCGCTGAGCTGGGCACCATGAAGGTGTCGGAAGAAATCGACGCGCTGGAGGCCATGGGGCTCGACAGCGTGCGTTACCTCGTGGTGCCGAAATACCTCGCCATGCTGGTGATGATGCCCTGCCTCACCCTGATCGCCGATCTTTCCGGCATCCTGGGAGGCGCAGCATTTGAGATGGTGCAACTCGATAAGACCTTCACGATGGTCCTGGTGGCCACCCGCGACGCGCTGGCGATGCATGACATTACCACGGGGCTGATCAAGAGCATGGTGTTCGGCCTGATCATCACCAAGATCGGGTGCTTCGAAGGCTTTTCAGTCCAGGGTGGCGCGGAAGGCGTCGGCAAGGCGACAACTTCCTCCGTGGTGAATTCGATTTTCCTGATTATCTTTGCTGATGTGGTCTTTACCGCGATCTTCTATTTTACGGGTTAAGCATGGCGGATGATTTTGAAGGGCCGATGATTCGCGTGAAGGACCTGGTCACCCACTATGGTGAGCGGCTCATCCTGAACCACGTCAGCCTGGACTTTCCCCACGGCGAGACCATGGTGATTCTCGGGGGCAGCGGCACCGGCAAAAGCACGTTGCTGCGCCACATCATGCGCCTGGAGAATCCTACCTCCGGCCGAATCCTCATCAAGGGCCATGACATCTGCGCGATGTCGGAGGATACCTTCAACCAATACCGCCGCAAGATCGGCATGCTGTTCCAAAGCGCCGCGCTCTTCAATTCCATGACGATTGAGGAAAACGTGGCCCTGCCCTTGCGGGAGCTGACGGAACTGGAAGAACCCACGATTCGCATCATGTCCCGCATCAAGCTCGAGCTGGTGGGCCTGAGCGGCTTCGAAAATTACATGCCCTCGCAATTGAGCGGCGGCATGAAGAAGCGCGCGGGCTTGGCGCGAGCGCTGGCGATGGATCCGGAAATCCTCCTGTTCGACGAGCCGTCGGCGGGGCTCGACCCCATCACTGCGGCGGGAATCGATTCGCTGATCCTGAAATTGAAACTCGCCTTCCGCATGACCATCATTGTGGTGACGCACGAACTGGCCAGCGCGTTTATGATTGCGGACCGCATCACCGTGATGGATCGCGGCGCGGTCATCGCCACCGGGACGCCGGACGAAATTCGCAAGAACCAGCAGCCCCGCGTGCTGCAATTTATGAACCGGATTCCCGAAAGCGATCAGGAGGACGCGCAGCAGTACCTGCGCACGCTGACGCAAAAATAAGGGCCGGGACAAGGGATGCGGGATACGGGACACGGGAAACGGGATAAGAAATTGAGGATGCCGGCGAAATTCTGATTGGCAGAATTTGCTCGTCTCCCGGAATCGAGACCATCCAGAAGACGCTACCGCCAAGGCCCGTAACCCATGTCGCGTATCCCGTATCCCGTGCCCCGTATCCCGTACCCCGTCCCTCGAGGTGTTAACTATGGCCCGTGCCAACGAAGAAATTAAGGTCGGAGTTGTGGTGGCGGTGTCCGCACTGCTGTTCCTGGTGGCGCTCGTCTTCGTGGGCGGAGCGAACCTGCTTCGCCAGAAGAAGATCGATTACACGGCTTACTTCAAGTTTGCCGGCGGCCTGGAACCGGGCAGCCTCGTCCGCTTCGGGGGCTTCAAGGTGGGGACCATCAAGTCCGCCGCCCTCGATACGGTGGATAACACCCGCATCAAGATTGTTTTGCAGGTCGATCCCGGCACGCCGGTGAAAGCCAACTCCAAGGCCCGGATTTCTTCGCTCGGGTTTCTGGGGGAGAATTATCTGGAGATATCCGCCGGCACTCGCGACGCCCAGCCGCTGCCGCCGGGGAGCGAGATTCCCACCGTGGAGATTGTCCAACTCGCCGATGTATTTAATAACGTGAATAATATCACCGTGAATGCCACTAAACTGGTTAACGACCTCGACACCCAGGTTTTGCTGGTGGCCAATAACGTCAACCAGCTCGTCAAGAATGTGAACGATGTGGTGAGTCCGGTGAATAAGCAGCATTTCAGCTCGCTTCTGGCCTCGACCGACGGGATGCTGAAGGATTCCCGCCCGCACCTGGAAAAGACTCTGGCCAACCTCGACACAGTAAGCGCCAAGATGGCCCCTACCATCGACAACCTTAACGCCTCCATGGGCAAAGCCAACAACCTCGTCGACCATCTGGACGGTGTGATCGTGGAAAACCGCAAGGAGATTCACGATTCCCTCGTGCGCCTGCAATCCTCCCTCGCCGACGCGCAGCGGATGATCAACGACCTTGACGATACGCTGGGCTCGAATCGCGGCAACCTCGATGAGACGCTCGAAAACATCCGCGCCACCAGCGAAAACCTCAAGGAATTTTCCGACACCCTCAAGCAGCGGCCGTACAGCCTGATTCGCATCAAGACGGAGAAGGACCGCGTGCCACCTACGGGAAAGTAGGCAGAGGGAAGTTGCCGTTCCCTGCCGCGGTTGCGTCTCGAGTGCCACGCGACCCGCTTCAAAAGCCGCGGTAGTCGTCACCGCGGCTCATCCACTGCCAGAATCTGGCCCGCCTTGACTTCCGTGAGCGTCTGAAGAATCCCGCTGGGCCAGTGGATCTCCACCCTCCGTACACTCGGCTCAGCACCGAGACCGAAGTGCACCCGCTTATCGCTGGAGGAAAGATAACTACCGGCCGTGGTCACGGTGGCAACCTGTGCGCCTCGACTGGTAACCACCTTCACTTCCGCGCCGATGGCGTCGCGATTGCTCTTGTGTCCCGTGAGTTTCAGAGTCAGCCAATGGTTCGGCGTGGCCGTCTCGTTAAGGATCACGTGAGCCGGGCCTTCGCTGGTCGACACGACGGCATCGATGCGGCCATCATTATTGATGTCGCCCACTGCCAGCCCCCGGCCCGCCCAGGGTTGATGGAAAACATCGCCCGACTGCGCCGAGACATCCACAAAGCCTTTCCCGGTGTTCCGGGCGAGAAGCATCGGCTCGCGATAGTGAAGATTGGGGTTGACCTGGTCCACCGTGTCCATCACGTGCCCCTGCGAGACGAGCAAGTCTTCGAGGCCGTCGTTATCGTAATCGATGAAGTGCAGGCCCATGCCCGAATGCTGCATCGTGATGTTCCCGAGTCCGCTCGAATCGGTAGCGTATTGAAAAAATCCCTTGCCCACGTTCTCGTAAAGGGCATAGGTTTCGAGTGCCAAGTCGGCGACCGCGAGGTCCGGAAGTCCGCGGTTATTGTAGTCGGCAAAGTCGACGCCCATGCCGGCGTAGGTTCGTCCGCTGTCCGTTACTCCAACGCCCGCCAGCAGGGCGACTTCTTCGAACGTGCCGTTGCCCTTGTTGTGGTACAGGAATCCGGGCATCGAGTCATTGGCGACGTAAATGTCCACGTGCCCATCGCGATCGTAATCAGCAATGGCAATCCCCAGGCTCTTACCCGGCTTCGAAATTCCGATCCGCTGTGAAACCTCGGTGAAAGTTCCATCGCCGTTGTTGTGGTACACCAGCGGCGCTATGGGCTGGAAGTTGTCCGGCCGGCAGTAAGTACGAAGGGTCCCGTTCACCATGCACATCCGGTCTTCGAAATCCCACTGCACGTAACGAAGCACGACCAGGTCGAGCAGGCCGTCGTTATCGAGGTCGACCCAAGCCGCGCTGGTGGACCAGCCATTGCCGGCCACGCCAGCCTTTTCCGTGACATCGGTGAACGTCCCGTTGCCGTTGTTGTGGTACAACCGGTTGCCGCCGTATTCGGTGACGAACAAGTCCTCGAAGCCATCGTTGTCGTAATCGCCGACCGCAACGCCGTAGCCATAGCCCGACCCTTGAACCCCAGCTTTCTCGGTCACGTCTTCGAATGTGCCGTCAGGTTTCTGGTGGTAAAGCCGGTTCCAGTACTTGGGATCGGTCTTGCGCGGAATCGTGCCCAGCGGAGTGGGATCGCTGATGGGCGCGCCATTGACGAGGAAAATGTCCAGCCGGCCGTCATTGTCGTAGTCGAGCAGAGCGACGCCGGAGCCCATGATTTCGAGCATGTATTTCTTGGCGGTTTGCGAGGCGTAGTGATGGAATTGCATGCCGCTCGCGGCAGTCACGTCCACGAAATTGCCCGGCACGATAGCCGGCTGCTGTCCTGGCTGGCCGGGTTTCGCCTGCGCGGCCAGAAACCAGAGCCCAAGAACCAGGAAAACGGCAGCCATCGCGGCGCGCCGGAAGCTCATATCACCTCGGGTCCACACTGGGAGTCGAATTCGTCCCCACCAGGGCTGCATACGTATCCAGTTCCACCTTTGCCTTCTCCATTTGCCCAGTCTTGCGATACAACTGTCCCAGCATAAAGTGCAAACGCGCCACCTTGGGAGCCAGCTCGATGGCTTTCTCAATCTCCCGCTGAGCGGCGGCAAGCTGATCGAGTGAAGAATAAGCTTTCCCCAGCGCTTCGTGCGCCTCGGCAACCTCGGGGCCCAACTCGACCGCCTGCCGGAGGTAGGGCAACGCCTCCGCCGCATGGTTCTGCTTCAGGAGCACGCGGCCGAGCCCAAGGAACGGCGCGGGATCGTGCGGCTTCGGCGCTTCCCAGCCAATCGCCGATTTGTATGCCGCCGCGGCGTCCTCTAACCGGCTTAACAGCTCCGAGGACAGCCCGATGCCGGCTTCGGCGGAGACCACCCGCGGCGAGAGTGAGAGAGAATGTTGATAAGCCGAGATGGACTCCTGAAATCGTTGTTCGTCGAATTTAACCTGTCCCAGCGCTTCCCAGCCCTTGGCATCCCCTGGGTTCATTTCCACCGAGCGAGTGAGCCACTGATCGGCATCGCCGGCAAGGTGCAATTCAGCGTAATCGAGCCCCAGCATTTTGAGCTCCGAAGCGGTGAGATCGCGGTATTTGGAGGCCTCGGCGAACTCCGCAGCCGAGTCCTTCCATTTCTGTTGGGTGAAGTGAATGAATCCCAACAACGCATGGCCATCGCCGGCGTCCCCGCTGGCCTCGAGGAAGCGCCGCGCCATCGCCTCGGCCTGGTCCGGCCCAAGCTCGACGGCGCGGGTAAGATACGTCAATGCCTCGTCGGGCTTCTTCTGCTTCTGGAGGACGCGGCCGAGACTCCAATAGGGTGTGGGGTCTTGATTCGTTTTCGCCGATTGCCACAGGATGACGTTACGATAAGCTGCGGCCGCATCGTCGAGGCGGTTCATCCGTTCGCAGGCGCTGCCCACGCCATTCTGCGCAAACACATTTTTCGCGTCCAGTTTCAGGCATTCGTGGAAAACATCCACGGCCTCGCTGTATTTCTCGCGCAGGAGTTTTGTTTGCCCGAGGTCATTGCAGGCCACGAGATCCTGGGGATTCAGCTTGAACGATCGGGCAAGCCACGTGTCGGCGCTCGCATAGTCGTTGAGCATCGCCGCGCTCAAACCCATGATTTTCGACTCAAACGCGGAGGGAGGGCGATACTTCGCGGCCTCCCCATACTCCCGCAACGCTTCCGCGGGTTTTGATTGCTTGAACAGAATAAAACCGAGCACCGCATGTCCGTCGGGAGAATCGGGGTGTTGCTCGAGGAATTGGTGGATGACGGGAAGCGCCTCGTCCAGCTTTCCGTCGCGCACGAGTAACTGCGCCTGGACGAGGAGCGGTTCGGATGCGGTCGCTCGAGAGGTTCCGGCGCTGGGCGGAGCGCCGGCTTGCCCGAAGAGATACGCCGCCGCGCAAAGCAAGACGGCCGCGAAGGCAGCAGTTCGAGCCTTCACCCTTCTCCCGCGATCCGATTGCCGCAGATCATCATCCGTCAGGATTCGCATGAAGACGCCGTGGCAGCCCTGACCAAGGAGAACACTCCGTGCGCGGAGAAACCGAATTGATTTGACAATTAGTCGTCGCAAAACAACAATTTCCTGCAAAATGGGCGTCAGTTAAACAGAAATGTCGAAAAGTTCGACCTAAATGTCTGATTGTTTTCGGATATTATGTCTGCTGTTCCTTTGTTTTCATACACATTCCGGCTTCGAACGTATTTATTTATTTTTTTTGCTGCACACCGTCCCTAGCGCTGACCTGTTTTGTGGGTCCGCGGCCTTCCCCCTCCGCAAGTTTTTCCCGCCCGTCGCGAACAAACAGAGGTCCGCACCTGCTGCTGGGCCGATCTTCGCGGGCCACAGAATACCGCGGGTTGACGGGCGGCGAAAGTCCCCGCCTTCCTCCGCCAATGTTTGCCCCCGCAAGTCCCGAAAATGGTCCATAATGACGTCAAAAGCCAGTCCAATTTGATCGAAAAAGTGTGATTCCTCGATCGACAGTCTGTCGCTCGACCCTGTTCTTTCATACACATAGCCGGATCATCCTGCATTTTTAACATCTTTTTGACTTCACTCTGCTATCGGGTCTTCGTTCGCAGCCACCGTCCAATGCCCAGCACCCAATCGCCATCACCAGCGTCTTATCCAAGCCATCCGACAATACTCTACTAGATATGTAGCACGTTGGCGACCAGAGGCTATAGGTATAGGACAAGGGGAGGGAATTTTTGTTAAATTTATTTCGTAGGGGCGCCCGTCTGCTTGAGCCCCGCCTTTTTGTCCCTCGGATTCAGGCGCCGGAGTTTTGCGCGCATTCCGTAGTTTGGGTGCGGTGGACATCAAGAAGGGAGGAGAAGTGCGCGCGGCCATGCCGGCAGTCCACGGAGTCACCCAATGATTATATCACCGTATCTTAAAGAGTCAGGATCAATCGACCAGAACATGAGGCTACAAGATGTCGGTGCCGGAAAGCCATCGCAGCGAAAGCGCGCATTCTGGAACGGAAGGTCCGCAGGGCCGGAGAGCGGGCCCTGCGCTACGTCTCCCGGTGGCGTAATAACCGCTTGAACGACCTCTACGGGATTATATCGCGCCGAACGATATGACGGCGGGATCTTTACCCTGTATTTTGTCTACCGTTTACCGCCGACCGTCTTACTCACCCCTCCGGGCTGATGCTCAACTGCGAGGGTTGGGGCGTGATGGTGAGCCAGTCGGCGCGGACGCGGTCCCACTCCTGGATGAACAGGCCCTGGTCCTCAAAGAACGTGCGAATGCGCGGCGTGTCCCACCCGGCGATTTCTTCGAGAATCGGGACCATGATGCTGAGGGCGTCGTCGCTCAGCACGGTGCGTTTGGCGATGGGCGCAATTTGTCGGCCCTGGGAAACGGCAATGGTGAAGCCATCGCGGCGGTTCACATGCAGCATGACGTGAATGTCGGACCCACCGTCGCCGACGTAGAGGATGCGCTCCGGGCCGAGCTGAAACCTTTTCTGTAAATCATCCAGTACTGCCACCTTCCCGTATCCGGCGTTCACCCGAATGATGGATTCCACCTGCCCGGATGAGGTGTATTGCAATTGCGTGCCGTGGATGTGATCGGCGGGGATGATGTCCTCGAGCGCCGATTCGATGACCTCCTGCGGGGCGGCAGAAATCACATGGAAGTCGAAGCGGTATCCCGGGATGGCGCTGGCCAGCAGTTCCGAAAGCTGCCGGATGTTTTTCTTCAAGCGAACGATTTTTCCCGCCTCTAGCAGATGCTCCTTGCGGACGTGGGAGCGATACTCGGGGTCGTGAAGGAGTAAATAGCTCAGCTCACCGCCTTGCTGCACCAGGTTCTGGACCGCTAGCGTGGCAACTTTGGCCTCAAATACCTTGGCCGGAATTCCAACCAGTTCGCTGAGGACAAGGCCGGAATCGTTGAAACTTAACGTCTGATCGAAATCGCTGGCCAGCAGATGCTGCTTGACCGAGGGAATAGTGGCTGCCATGAATGTTCTCCTCCTTATGTAGTCTGGGGTTCTTTGACTACACCCAATGTTCAAATTCGATGAAGATTTGATGGCGGGGTGATTATCTGATCGATGCCATAATCCCGCGGATCGCACAGGTGGCGAAGCATTGCCACACTGCACCCGCGCAACGGAAAACGGGCTGAGGGGGCCGGAACTGATCGTAGAGTGGATATCCCATCACAACGCTAATGTTAGCGGAACGCCCCCAGGGCCGTCAAATCCATTGAATTTATAGCTCCCATAAACCGAGCGGGCGAGCCTGCGATTTTGGGCATCGCTTGAAAAGTTCTTGTGGGCAGAAAAACCGGTTGTGATAGCATTTCGATTTTACGATCCTCTTGATTGTTCGAAGGGGGATTCAACCAGCAGAGAAGAGCCCGAGGCATGGCGCGTCGAGTACCTTTCACGGTTGTCAGCCCATCCAGAATCTCAGGGGAATTTGTCCTCAGATTGCTTTTGGGAGTTTTCATTTTTCTGGTTGTGATTCTGATCGGTCTGGCGGGAGTTGGGGCGGCTCTGACCTACCATGTGATTACGGCGAGCAGCTCACAGGAAGCGGTCAACCCGCAGAGCTATCTTCTCAACAGTTATTTTCCGCTCAATTTTACTGACCGGAACGGCGGTGAGCATGAGGGCTGGCTGCTGCTGGGGCTTCGGCGCGCGCCGGTCATCATTCTCTGTCATGGATACGATTCCAATCGCTCTGATCTCTTGTCGCTGGGAACCATCTTGCGCGACAACCATTTCAACGTGTACCTCTTCAATTTTCATGGGCCCAAGGCCAAGGAAAGTTCCTCGAACTTGGGACCCCGGCAAGCATCGGATTTGTTGGCGGCGATCGAAACCTTGACCAAGCAACCCGACATCAATCCTAGCCGCGTCGGATTATTCGGGATGTCCGTTGGCGGTTACGCCGCTCTGGAGGCTGGAGAATTAAACTCCAAGGTGCGGGCGCTGGTGGTTGACACCACCTATTCGAGTCCTGAACGGATGTTTGATTCAGAGATCGAACGTCTCTTGGGAGGCTCGAGCGGCGTGTTCCACGTTCTCACCGACGCGGAGTTTCACTTCGCCGCGATGCGCGGGGACTCTTACTCGGTGCCTGCCAATCTTCCCAAACTCGCCAACGTTCCCAAGCTCTTCATATCGGGGCGCGACAACCCTTCGATGGCGGCGATGACCGAGGCGCTTTACGAAGAGGCGCCCCAACCCAAGCGATTGCTGGTGATGGAGCATTCGGAATCGGGGTTGGCAGTTGAGACGGAAAAAAAGGAATACGAGGATCAGATCCTCAACTTCTTCCTGCGCAACCTGTCTCTCCGTGCCGACTGAGACTCGCGGGGGAGCAGCCAGGTAGGAGTATACAGAGTGTAAGCGATAAGAACTCAGAGGAGTTCCCTTATAGAAATAGAAAAAGTAAATGAAACCAGTGTTGGTTGAAAACAATCCGCAGATACCCGTAGCGGGGGAGCCGGTCGCCATCCCGCCGCACGTGACATTCAACCAACGATTGCAATACTGGACCGTGCTGGCGGTGCTCAAGACGCTCGGCTGGCTTCCCCATAGGTTGGCGCGAGGCGTGTGTGCCTGCCTGGCGGCATTGAGCTACTGGCTCTGGCCCCGCTTGCGGCGAGTGGGGCTGTTCAATCTGCGGATGGCGTTTCCAGAATGGACTGAGCGTCAGCGTCGGCGTGTCATTTACCGTCTCTTCCAGAGTTTTGGGCGCATGCTGGCTGACTACGCCCATTTCCCCCGCTGGAATCGCGACAACATTGAGAAACTGATTATTTACGACGGCTTTGAAAACTACGCGCGGGCCCAAAGCCAGGGTCGCGGCGTTCTTTTTCTGACGGCGCACTTCGGCAACTGGGAACTCGGATCGTTTGCCCACGGGATCTATGGCTACCCCTGTCATTTCGTAGTTCGCGAACTGGACAACCCCTTGATTGACCGGCTGGTCAACCGCTACCGTTGCCAGAGCGGCGGCAAGTCCATTGATAAAAGTCAATTTGCCCGGGGTGTCCTACGCGCTTTTGCCCAAGGACATGCTGTGGGCGTGCTCACCGATCAGAACATGCTTTTGAACGAAGGCGTCTTCGTGGACTTCTTCGGCGTGCCGGCCTGCACGACGACTGGTCCCGCGCGCGTGGCACGGAAGACCGGTGTCCCTATTGTCCTCGGTTTGGTGATCTGGGACGCGAAGCTGAAGAAATATCGCTTGCGCTTCGACCCGGTGGAATGGATCAAGCGCGAAGACCCCGAAGAAGAGATCCTGGCCAACACGGCAAACTTCACCCGCCTGATCGAAGAGTATGTGCGCCGCTATCCCGACCAGTGGCTCTGGGTGCATCGGCGTTGGAAAACCCGGCCGCTTGGGGAACCGCCGCTGTATCCCTTCTAGCTGTCAGCTATCAGCCGTCAGCGTTCAGCTAAGGTCTTGGCTGATTGCTGAACGCTGGGGGCTTTTTGTTTAGGTCGTATCTCTCTGCTGGATCACGGCATTTGGCGGAATGCTATTAGGAAGGCCTTAGCTGATCGCTAAAAGCTGATCGCTGAGCGCTATCTTTGCGAGGCCCATCATGAAAGTTTCCGAAATTGCCAAAATGCTGCAGGGAATCCCGGCGGGGGACACTGAGCGCGAGATCCAAGGCGTGGCGTCGCTCGATACGGCTGGACCCGCCGAATTAGCATACGTCGAGGGTCCGCGCTCGCTGGATCAGTTAATGGCTTCGAACGCCGGTTGCTTGCTCGTACCGGACGGCACGTCGCTGCCGGACCGCACGACGATCAATGTGCGCCATCCCAAGCTGGCTTTGATCCGCGCCGCGGAGTTATTGTGCCCCGCCTCTCCCCCGCCGCCTGGAATTCACCCTACGGCAGTAGTGGCGCCCGGGGCACAACTGCACGCGGATTGCTCGATAGGCGCGAATGTTGTCATCGAAAGCGGCGTCGCGGTAGGTGCGGGCACCCGCATTTGTCCCGGAGTCTTCCTCGGGGCAGGCGTGCCTATAGGGGCGAATTGCACTCTGCATCCCCACGTCACCGTTTACCCCGGCGCACGCATCGGGGACCGCGTCGTTCTCCACGCGGGGGTGGTAGTTGGATCGGACGGTTTCGGCTACGTTCTTGCCGAAGGGCGGCACGTCAAGTTTCCGCAGTTGGGAAAGATCGTCATTGAGGATGATGTCGAGATCGGCAGCAATACGACTCTGGATCGCGGCTCGCTGGGAACAACGGTCATCGGGCAGGGGACGAAGATCGACAACCTCGTGCAGATTGCCCATAACGTCAAGATCGGCCGCCACTGCATCATTGTTTCGCAGACGGGAATTTCCGGTGGGGCGGAGGTCGGCGACTATGTCGTCATGGCGGGACAAGTAGGCGTTGGCGAGCATGCGCACATTGAGGACCGCGTCATCGTCGGCGGCCAGGCCGGAGTCCTTCCGGGAAAAATCGTGCGCAGCGGTTCTGTTGTGTGGGGAACCCCATGCCGTCCCATGAGCGAATTCAAGAAAACCATAGCCCGCCTGGCGAAGCTCGACGCACTAGCGGAAAAGGTTAAGGTGCTTGCACAACAGATCGAAAAGCGCGCTTGAAGCTTGCAAGCGGGGCGGGATTGCCGGGCTTCAGTCGCCCGTTGGGATTATTCCCGCGTTTTCGACCATCAGGATTACCGTGCGCTCAAGAGCGCGGGTGCGGTGCAGGACTCCCTTGGGGACGACGAAGCCCTGCCGCGGCGCCAACTCAACGGTGCGACCTTCCAGATCAATCAGAAATCGGCCCGCGACGACATAAAAGAATTCATCGTCAGCGTCGTGTTTGTGCCAATGATACTCGCCCTCCACAATTGCCAATCGCACCACCGATTGGTTGACCTGGCACAACGTCTGGTTGTACCACTTGTAGGCGCAGGCGTCGGCGAGGGCCTTCTCGTCGATCAGTTCCAAAGGCTTGAAGAGGATATTGAGGCGGGTTTCATAGGGATAAGACTGCGGATCGCTCACGATGGCTCCCTCACAACTGGACAATTCAATCCGACTCCCCGCCGTCCGATTTGCAACTCAAGACGTAATCGGGGTGAACCTCGTCAGACTTCCTTGCTCGAATTTCAAGATCTATTCGGGCATTGTCAGAGCGAATCCCCACTGGCCCGTTGAAAGAGAGGGCATCCGGTCCGACGTTTCCTTCCCACACCAATTTAGCATCGACGAAAACGGCCATTTCCGCTGCGTGCATCTCGGCGCGAAGGGTGTGTGTCTCGCCGGGGTGCAGGACAGGGATCGCTGAGGCCTTTCGTGCCTTGATGTTCCGGTAGCCCCGATTGCCGCAATCGGCGCTCGTGTGTTCGCGGGGATTGTTTTTCACGGAAACTACGAGCTTCGATTCGGGTTCGAAGCGCCAGATGGCGTAGACGAGGTTACATCCGTCCTGGGCGTGAAGTTTGAGGCCTAATTGCTGGCGAATCTCGCCGGAACCAAGCGGCGCCTTGACGACCGTCGGGCCAAGGTAGGTGAATCGTGCCTCGATAGCCTGCGCGGTCCATTTGTTCACATACGCGCGCATCTTGGGCACATCCACGGAAAGGCGATTTCCCGCGGCTTCTTTGATTACGCCCTCCGTGACGCAGAGGGCATTCTGGCCCAAAGAAAACCAAGTTGGGGTAGATGCATGAACAGGCACAATACCGCAAAGGAGGGAAGTAAGCGCAGCAACTAAGAGGGAAATTGCGGCGAGCCCGTTCATAAGATTTGGGGTTCTGTGGCCCAAAACGAGAATGGGGAGCCGTTTCCGACTCCCCATCTCAGGTTATTCGCCGTTAATGCCGTGGCAGCGTCCGCGGGGCGTTGCCAGCGGTGCGCACCGCAAGAGCGGTGTGATTTAACCGACTAACCTCTGCATGCCCGGTGGAGTCTTCTCTCCGTCGGTCAGCATACTTCCTTCATACGCCTCTCCAAGGCGAAATGCAAGCCCCCTGAAGTATCGCGACCCGCCGCGGTATTTTGAAATTCGAGCTTCGCGAGCGCCCGATCGGAGGATACTCAGATTTCTGTTGCGTATTTCTTCCCGATGGATATAATGAAGGCTCGTTCTCAAGAGTCTTCAGAAAAGCCTATACGAGCTATAAAAAAACTTTTCAAAACCCTTGACAAACGGTTAATGCAGTCGTAATATCAGAAATCGCTCTGTGAGACAAATCCTCGTCAGAGTAATGGCAGTCGGGACGCCGAGTTAAGTTTTCCGAAATACGGCGGCCTTAAGCCAACCTTCCCCAAAATGGGGACTCCGAGAACATCGGGGCCTTTAGCTCTTTGACAACTGAGTTGAGCAAGCCACGTCAATCGAAGTTTTAGTTAAGAATCGATCGCTGAGCGACGTCTGTTTCTTTGGCGAGAAACGGACGGAGATCTTCTGCTACGTTCGTTGGTGAAAACCGGCGTCACTGCGGCAGGGGAAAACTCAAAAACATTAGCGTACAGGCGCTTATAGTTTGGCAGTCTGTGCGCGAGCCGAATTCAAACG
>CAZCVY010000088.1:0-25858 GCA_964501985.1 uncultured Acidobacteriota bacterium
TCAGCACTTGGGTGGCGGGTTTTTTCGTCGCTATTCCGGCGGGGATGTTCGACATTGGCACTCTGGCGGATCTTTCCAACATTGGAACCTTGTTCGCATTTGTGCTGGTTTCTCTGGGTGTACTCGTGCTTCGCAAAAAGCAACCCGAACGCGCGCGCTCCTTCCGAACGCCGTGGGTGCCCGCGGTCCCGATTCTCTCGATCGTCGCCTGCATTATCCTGATGGCCAGCCTGCCGATCGAGACTTGGGTCCGATTCCTCGTTTGGTTGGTCATTGGCTTGAGCATCTATTTGACATACAGCCGGCATCACTCGGAATTTGGCTCGTCGCCGCGAACACCGGCGTAGGTATGATGATTTCCCCTGAACGCATCCCGCAAAGGGTCAGGGTGAGTGTTAACCCACGCTTCGAACGTGCCCTCTCGCCAAAGAAAGACAGGCGAGAGCAGGTAGGGTACAATCCTATGGGTTCGATGGACCCCGACCGATGGAGCCCGACAGGGTCAAAGTTCTTCTGGGGCCTCGCAGCATGGCGATGAAGCCCAAGCCGGTTGTCTTACTGCTCGCCATACTTGTGCTTTGCCTCATTTCCCCGCACCTCGATTTTGCCTGGGGTCCCGCCGCCCACGAAATTGTCGATACCTGGGCAATCCAAACCCTGCCTCCGGAAATCCGATTTTTCTTTGAAAACAATCGCCAGTTCCTGTTACAGCACGCCAATGACCCCGATGAGTTGATGAAGAAGGACCGCTTCGAGCGCATGCGGCATTACATTTACCTGGACAAATACGGGGCATTTCCGTATCTGGATTTGCCGCACGATTACGTCCGCGCGAAGGAAAAATTCGTCTCCTGGCGGATCAGTCGCGACGGTGTGCTTCCGTGGCAGATCGGGGAATTCAGTCTGCGGCTCACCAAGGCGATGAAGGCCGAGGACTGGGAAGATGTGAAACTGGACGCTGCCGCACTGGCGCACTATCTTGCGGATGCCCACGACCCGCTGCACACAACGCAGAATTTCGATGGTCAGTTGACATCGCAAACAGGCCTCTCCGCCCGTTTTGATATCCATTTGATCGATCGCTACTCGAAGCTCTTCATCATGCACCCCGAAAGCGCCGAGAAGATCGATGATCCGACGGAGTATGCATTTCAAACCTGTTTGGCCTCCAATGTTTGGGTCGATCTCATCCTCTGGTCCGATTTGCGCGCCCGGGCTGGCTTGCCGGATTATAGTGACGAGTATTATGACCGCTTTTATGATCAGGTGGGGCCGACCACAGTGCACGAGATCAATGCGGCGGCGCACGATGTCGGCTCTTATTGGTATACAGCGTGGCTGAACGCCGGCCGGCCTCAACTCCCCGCCCGATGAGAAAAGCAGGGGCTGGGGATTAGGGGCTGGACGTTGGGGAAACCCCCAGTTCCCAGAGCCCACCGCTGCCCACGAAGACAGTGCACATGCCTGAACTAGAACCCGCTCTTTCGGCTTTTATCGATCAATTACCGAAGGTGGAACTGCACCTGCACCTGGAGGGAGCGGTGCGCGCAGAAACCTTGCTCGAACTCTCGGTGCACAGTAGTGGGCTGAGGCAGAAGGCGGATGAGTGGATCAATGCGCGGCAAGCGGAGCATTTTCATTACGGGAATTTTCGCGAGTTTCTGGCGGCCTTTAAAATCGTGACCTTGCTGATTGAGACGCCGCAGGATTACGCGTTGGCAACCACGCGGCTGATCGAGTGGCTCGCCGACCAAAACGTGCAGTACGCGGAAGTCATTTTCGCCGCCGGGGTCGTACTGTGGAAGAAGCAGCCGATGGACGCGGTCTTCGAAGCGGTGGCCGCCGCCACGGAAGAGGCGCAAGCGCGCACGGGAGTGCGTGTGAATTGGATCTACGATGCCATCCGGCACTTCGGCATTGACCACGCCCGCGAAGTTATGCACTGGGCGGCGCGCTACCGCTCAAATGGGGTCGTCGCGTTTGGCATCGGCGGCGACGAGGAGGGCGGCCCCGCCAGACTCTTTACCGATGTTTTTCGCGAGGCGCGCGACTTGGGCCTTCACGTCGTTGCCCATGCCGGCGAAGCTTGTGGGCCTGAAAGCATCCGCGACGCGATCGAATTCCTTGGCGCCGAGCGCATTGGCCACGGCCTGACCGCCATTCATGATGACAATGTGATGGCCCTACTGCGGGAGAGGCGTATTCCCCTGGAAACCTGCCCCAGCAGCAACGTGTCCACCGGCTTGATCGCGCGATTCGAGGACCACCCGCTCCCGAAACTCCTGGAAGCCGGGTTGGTGGTCACGCTCAACTCCGACGATCCCGCCATGTTCGGAACAAGTCTTCGAGAGGAATTTCTGCGGGCAGCCCGTTCCTTCAAGCTCGGCCGTCAGGTGCTGACCGGGCTATGCAGCAATGCGATTCAGGCTTCGTTCCTGAGTGGAGACGAGAAGCAGGAACTGGAACAGAAGTTGAATCTTGAAAGCTGAACGCAGGTCCCCTACTAGAATCTCCTTGTAGCCGCAACCGCCTTCCCCGGAGAGTCACCGAACTCCTCATGCCAATCTCACGAGGAAGGCGCTGAACCTGGGGAGGGCCCGCCAAGCGTTTCGCGCAGGTGTCGGCTCACTTCGTCCACGAAGCTTCCAGGATCCACACCATCCTGGCGAAACACCACGCGGCCTTGGCGGTCGAAGATCACCAGCGTCGGCAGTGCCTTCACGTTGAGCAGTTCATCCAATCCTTGGGAATACGCCACGGGCAATGTCCAACCTTGTTGCTTGAGAAAAGCGGGCACGCCGCTGCGGTCCTGATCGGTATTTAGCGACAGGAAGGAAGCGCCGGAATCCGGTTGAAAACCTCCGGCCACCTTTTCGATCAGTTTGCCTTGCACGCGGCAAGGGCCGCACCACGTCGCCCAGAAATCCAGTACCAGGACCTTGCCGCGGTAACCTGCCAGGGGCAGCGGCGTGCCATCGATTCGCTGTAGCACATAATCGAATGGATCGTGTCGTCCAGCGTTCGGAAGCGGGCCGGCGGAGAGGCGACCGGCGAGTTGTGGCATGAGGGTGTCATAGTGCGAGAGCACAAGGTCTCCCAAACCTTGTTCGGAGTGATGCTGCGCCACATACAAACTGCCGAGCTTGCGGCGAATTTCCTGGCGGCTTCCGGGTTCGGCGCCCTTGTCGGGAAAAACAAATGCAGTCAGGTAATAATCAAGAGCGCGAGCAGAATCGCCTTTCTTCAATGCGGCATCTCCCAATTGCTCAGCGACGCGCGCGGTGGGGTAAATCGCGTAGCTCTTTTCGTAGTCGGCGACGGCTTTGTCGAGGTCATCGGAATCTCGATAAAATCCGCCACGCCGGGCATAGATACCGGCGATGCGTTCGGCCCATTGATCGGCCCCATGATTGTTGCCCGCCGCGGCAGCAGCCTGGTCTCGCTGACCTTCCGCGATGACGATCAAACGCGAGGAGTACTCGATGGCTCGGGTGCGGCTTGGCTGGTCGTTTTGGCGGGCCAACGCATCCATGAGCAACGTCAACAGATGAGGGTCGTTGGGAGTTGTCTCCAGCAGCATTTCGCCGTATTGCAGGACGACGTCGGGAGCGTTGGCCTCCTCCGCATAAGTGCAAATGGTGCGTAAAACCGCATCGTGCCGCGAGGATTGGGGGAAGCGAACGAGAAAATCTTCAAAGTTCTTGATGAGGACTTGAGGATTGCCTTGCGCGGACCGAAAGGCATCGTCCAGGGCGGTCTGTTCGGGGTCCGGCGCGGCAGGCGTTGCGGGGGCTTTTTCCGCGGGTTTTGTTACAGCTTGCGACCCCCACAACGGCGGCCGCCCAATCGTCGCCAGCAGGCACGCCCCGAGGATAAATCGTAAGAAAAGCCCCCGCCGCGTTCCGAAGCCTGATTTCATTACAGCAGATCCCCCATGAATAACGGATGAACCTAATCTAGTTGCAAGCCCCAGGCGGGTCAAGGTCATTTCCCCGCGCCAGTGAACGGCGCGCGACTGCTATAATGCCGAAGATCAGGAGCTCCAAGGAGAGGGAATGAAATCATCACACGTCCGCGCCATTTTCTTTGATGCGGGGAACACACTGCTTTATCCCCGGCTCGATGAACGTGCTCGCGACCTGACTGAAGCCGGCTTCCCTGCCCGCGTGGAGGATTTTCACGCCGCCGAGCGCGCCGCCAAGGAGAAGCTTGATATTTGGCTATGGCCGCAAATTCGCCAGGGGACTGTGCCGCGGACGATCGATCATTACTACTGGGCTGAGTACCTGGCGGTATTGATGGAACAAGTTGGCGTGCCCGAAAGCGAACGCCCGCGCTTGATCCAAATGATGATCGAAGGGTTTCGCAACATTCGCACTTGGTCTGTGGTGATGCCCGAGACCCCGGGTTACCTGGCGTCGCTCAAGGAGCGGGGGTACTTTCTCGGGGTCATTTCCAACTCCGTCGGTACAATCGAGGATCAATTGAGACACGAGGGTCTGCGCGACTACTTCCAGGCTGTCTTTGACTCGGCGATCGTGGGTGTAGAAAAACCCCATCCCGAAATTTTTGAAATGGCGCTGGCCAGCGCCAAAGTGTCGGCGGACGAGGCCGTGTTTGTAGGCGATACGAATGCCACAGACGTGGGAGGCGCCCAGTTGGCTGGGCTGTACGGCGTGCTGATCGATCGCATCGATGCTTATCCACACGCTGAGGGGCCGCGGATCAAATTACTGCCGGAAGTGGATCAGGTATTGGAAAAACTTGGTGTCGAGTGTTAGGTGCCAGGCGCCAGAGGAGGTCGAAGCTCGTAAGCCGAAAGGCGAGACTCGACGCAAAGGCGGCGATTTTCGAGTTTCGTTTTTCGGATTGTTTCGTGGTAGTTAACGGAGCGCTCGTGCTTCCTCGAGGGTCCATGGTGGCGTGCCTCCGGGCCGGCTGGCCACCAGAGCTGCGACGCGGTTGGCAAAATCTGCAATCTCCCGGGGAGGCCATTGCAGGCTCAGGCCATGAACAAAGGCTGCGGCAAACGCGTCGCCCGCCCCCACCGTGTCCTGAGTTTTCAAAGGATACGCAGCCGCCTCGACGTATTCGCCGTCCACCAACATCACGCATCCCTTTTCTCCGCGGGTGACGCAGGCAGCTTGCCAGCCGAACTCGTTCGAGTAGGAACGGCAGAAATCCTCTAGAGATCGCACCCCATTTCCAAACATCTGGTCGACCTTCGCCGCCTCGTCCTCATTGAGTTTCACAACTTGGCCGCGCGGCATCAGTTCCCGCACCAACTCGGGTGTGTACGAGTCCTTGCGCAGGTTGATGTCGTATAGAAGCCGAGCGCCGCAGTGCGAATCGATCAACCGATAGGTCAATCGCTTGGCCTGCGGGCTCATCTGAAAAAGGGTTCCGAAGTAGATCCAGGCAGGCCTCGGCGAGAGGAGTTCCGCGAGTTCGGCATCGGTAAGCTCCGGGGCGTCGTAGGCAGCGGGATGATGAAGGGTGAATCGCGGCACCCCGGCCTGGTCAAGCTCCACTGTCACGACGCCCGTCGGATGCGTATCGATCTCGTGAATGTAACGTGTCGAGAGGCCTAATTCCGACATTCGCTCGAGCACCCGCTGGCCCCGTGCGTCCTTACCGACTGCGCTCACAAAGAATACGGTGTGCCCCAGGCGCGTGGCGTGGGCGGCGAAATTGAGGGCGGTGCCCCCGAGGTATTCCTTATCTCCGATGACGTCCCAAAGCACTTCCCCGATGCTGACAATTCTCATGGCCCCGCCTTCCCTAATTCACCTATTGGGATGATCTGAACCGGGTGCAAAGGCTCAGGAAGGCCACCAAGGTAACCTTTCGAAGCGAAATTGGCAACACCCACCTGTCCGTGTTTTTCACCGACGGTCGGAGCGAACTCCCACCCGCATGGGAGCTTGGTCTTAATGCATCCTTGGACATTCGTTGCGCGTCGAATAAAATAAGTGACCAGGGGCAAACCCGAATTGGAGTTCTCACGTACGCGTCAACGGTCCGCCGGCACGGGAATTGGACCCACGCGAAGACAGGAAGAGTGAAACATGCTGACCAAGAAAGCGCCGGAAATTCCTTCATCGGAGATCACCCCGAAATGGCTATATTTGAATCGTCGGAAATTCCTGGCGGGCGCGCTAGGAGTATCGGTAGGAGCGCTTGCGGGGCGGACGATGAGGGAGTTGGCCTGGCCCTCACAAAGGGTTTGGGCAGGAACCAAGCTGAACGTGGCCGCCAAGAGTCCGTTGAGCACCACCGAGCAAGTTACTCCCTACGACGCCGTTACGCATTACAACAATTTTTACGAGTTTGGAACGGACAAGGCAGATCCCGCTAAAAATGCGACACACTTTCGCACTTCGCCTTGGAGCGTGAAAGTAAGCGGGCTGGTGGACAAGCCCCGCACTTTCACCCTTGACGAGTTGCAGAGTTTGGCGCCGCTCGAAGAACGCATCTACCGTCACCGCTGCGTGGAGGCTTGGTCGATTGTCGTGCCGTGGATCGGTTATTCCTTCAATGTGCTGCTGAAAGAGGTGTCGCCCCAGCCCAAGGCAAAATTCGTGGCGTTTGAGAGTTATTACGACACGGGCCAGATGCCCCTGGGAAGTCGCGCGGGTATCGAGTTGCCCTACGTAGAAGGACTGCGTCTTGATGAGGCCATGCACCCGCTGGCGCTCCTCTGTTTCGGCATGTTCGGTGAAACGCTGCCCAATCAGGACGGCGCGCCGGTGCGAATGGTGTTGCCCTGGAAGTACGGATTCAAAAGCATCAAGTCGCTGGTGAAGATCAAGTTGGTGGAAAAGCAGCCACCCACCACCTGGAACATGTCTAATTCCAGTGAGTACGGATTCTATTCCAATGTCAACCCTCATGTGGACCACCCGCGCTGGAGCCAGGCCAAGGAGCGGCGTTTGGGTGAATTCTTACGCCGTCCCACTCTGATGTTCAATGGCTACGACCAGGTCGCGTCGCTGTACGCGGGCATGGACCTGAAGAAGTATTACTAGAAACGGTGAGCGATTGCGAAAAATCCTCAGAAGCAAATGGATTAAGTTACCGGTGTTCGCTTTGTGCCTGGTCCCTCTGGGCAGATTGACCTGGCAGGCGCTCCACCACGACCTGACTCCCAATCCAATTGAATACATCACGCACCAGACGGGCGATTGGACGCTGATTTTTATTGTTACCACGCTGGCGGTGACGCCAGCGCGCAAAATCCTCCGCCTGCCGGAACTGATTCGCTTCCGTCGGATGGTGGGGCTGTTTGCCTTTTTCTATGGGCTGCTTCACTTCAGCACCTGGATTGGCCTGGACAAGTTTTTTGATTGGTCGGAGATGTTGGCAGACGTGCGCAAGCGACCATTCATCACTGCGGGTTTCACGGGTTTTGTGCTGATGATCCCTCTCGCCTTGACTTCCACGGCGGGTTGGATTCGGCGCCTGGGAGGCAAGCGTTGGCTCGCCTTGCACCGATTGATTTATGCAACCGCCATTGCCGGTGTGGTGCATTATTATTGGCTCGTCAAATCGGACGTTCGCAAGCCGCTATTTTACGGCACGCTGGTAGCTTTACTTTTTGCTCTGCGGGTGGGAATTTGGTTAGTCGCGCGGCGAAGCAAACAGTCGGGCAGCGCTCTTGAATCCAACCTCACCACCGCCGAGACGGCGTGAAGGGTTCTGCTGCATCAATTTCCTAGATAGCAATCCAAAAATGCACGGGTGAGTGCCCAAGCTTGGCGTGCGGCGGCGGGGTTGTAACTCGAGCGCACGTCGCAGAAAAATCCATGGTCGGCATCTGCGAACTCGACATTCACATAAGGTTTGCCGGCTTTGCGCAGAGCTTCCGCCACTGCTTGCCTTTGGTCTGGCCCAATGTGTTTGTCGAGACCTCCCCAAAACAAAAGTTGGGGGGCGTGCAAATCGGCAGCGCGGTTAAGCAATCCGGGTCCCATGGGGTTCGGCGCGATGCCGCCGCCATAAAACGACGCCGCGGCCTTGACCGGCAGTGCGGAATTCGTAAGGAAGGAAACTCGACCGCCCATGCAGAAGCCGATGCAAGCGAGTGGTGTATCTGCTGAGCCTACGTTCTCGCGAAGCCAAGCGTATGTGGATCGAGCATCGGCCTCGAGATCCTGCTCCTTCAAGGCGCGAACGTGGGGCATGGCGGCCTCAAAATTGTCGTAGGTCCCCTCGAATCCCGGCCCGGTGCGGTGGAAGAGTTCAGGGGCAACGGTGTGATAGCCTTCACGCGCAAAGCGTTCCGCAACATCGCGGATATGCGCATTCACGCCGAAGGCTTCCTGAAACAGCAGAAGGCCGGCGCGCGAGTGGCTGTCTTGCGGCCGAGCTTCATACGCCCGCATCGTGGTTCCGTCTGCAACCTCCACATTGACCCAATCCGCCTGAATCTCAGCCATGAGTTTTCCTCCCCTTCCGAGTAGATGTCGTTGGCGATTGAATTGATGCCCGCGACTATTTTCCGCGCGCTCCACGCCTCCCGTCAACTCCGACATTGGTGCAAACTATCTTCACACGGCGGACGACGGTCCCGTCAAAAGCTAGAGGCCGGCCTCACAGGCAAGAATCCATGGTCTTCCAAGTCTGAGGTGGAGACGCAGCTAAACTGGAGAGTCGGAGCAAGATTCAAAAAAAAGAGCCACGGTGAGGAGGTCAACCGTGGCTCTGGGCGGTTACAGAATTCGAGGTCAAGAATTGAGTGACGCGGCTGTTCGTGCTTGGGACGCGTCCAATTATCGGCGCCCATCCACGCGCCTTAGTTATCCGCGTCGACCCAAATATGAATCTGTGCAGTTGGTTGCGTTGTGCAATTTCCTCCCGACCACGTCACGGTGTAGGCGATAGCCGCCGCGGACGATGCCGTCAAACTGAACTTGTTGGATTGGACGGCTCCCGCCGCCAATGTGGAAGGCACGTTCATGGGGGAAAAGGTCTGGGTTTGCGCCGTGCCCGATGGGTCAGTCCAAGTCACCGCTACCGCGGCCGTCGCATTGGTCGAGCACGTTCCGCCCGAGCCCGACGTCGCTTGCCACATCGAGTAGTGAACCGTATAGTCATGGCTCGCCACTGGCGAGGCAATCAGAGTTCCGCTTTGGTTGGAACTGAAGGAGGCTGAGTTTGCGTGGCCAAGGTTATAAGCGACTCCGTCCCCAACTGTAGTGAGATTGTTGTAGGTCGAAAAGGTTTTGCTCAGTTTGAAGTTTCCTGTCCAACTGAAATTCCCCGCGCCAGGGTCAGAAGTTGAATTGGCGATACCCGTGGAGGGGAACATGTTCAGCAGCAGCGTGGGGTTGAAAGTGCTTCCCGCAGTTAGTCCGGTGTTACAGTAGAAAGTGAGATTTGACCCGCCAGCGTTGGGGCTAACCCAGCATCCCCCCGTGGCCGTGGCCACCCAATTACTTCCGTTATAGTATCCGCCGGAGCCGAACGTTGACTGGCCCGCGTAAGAAGAACTCACCCAGGCGTCAAGCCCGATGGGCAGATAGCTTCCGCGCGGCCCATTATTGCCGGGAAAGTTTAGGTTGCCCTCCGCAACGACGGAGGCGATCGTGCTCGTGGTCATGATCCCCGCAGCCGAGCAACTCTGACGGCATTGGTTGTAAGCAATGATCCAGTTGCCGATTGAATGGCTCCCGCTCGAAGGCCCGAGCATAAAAGCTGCGTTGTAGAAGTACCACTGGTTGTGGCTGACATCGACGTTGTAAACGTTATCAGTGCCGCCCGGCGTTCCCGCCTGAATGCAGTAGGTGGACGCCGCGCCGTAGCACTCCAGATAGTTATTATGAAACTCCGCACTACGATACCCACTGGCTGTGTCCGAAACCATAATCAGCGGTTGGGGGCCAGACATGACCTCGTCGTGGATGTCGAGTTGCGAGCCAACATTCACCCAATATCCAATCCCCGAAATGTGCGTGTTGGGGTTGGTTGTCGAGATTTCGTTATCGACAAGGTTGTGGTGCAGTGTCAGAAGGCTGAAGCCGTTCCCCGTCGTATCCTGCTCGTATAGGTCATTGTGGTAGAGCCCCGAATCATTTGTGTAGAAAGTGTTATCGTGGACTTGGGTGCTCGTATCGCCCTTCAGGTAAATCGGGAAGTTGAGCACGGCCGCTGTGGCTGCGTGGGTGTCGGATACCCCGGCAGAAGTCGTAAGCGTTAGGGAGGTCGCGGTAGAGGCCGTGCAGAGGGCATTAAATACATTGTTGGCGGCATTATCAAACCCGGTGATACTAAAATATAAACCCGCAAAGGCGTTGGAGCCCCCGCCGGTGATCGTGCCGCTGTAGACCGTGCTTCCTCCGGATGCATTGGCCACCGACGAGAGCGTAAAAGAGCCCCCACCCCAGTTCTCAAACAGGTTGCCGTTGATCTCAGAGTTCCACAACTCCTGCTCCATCACGACACCTTCCAGCGCCGTGGCTCCGCCCTGAACACCGCAGTTAGTAAAGCGCGAGCGCCCAAACGCCATTGTGCTGCTACCCGGATAGGTCAGCCCTTGGGGGCCGAAATCAATCAGGTAACCCGTACCCGATTGGACAATAATAGTTGTGGCTGGATTCTCGCACACAAATGTGACCGGGACGTTGTATAAGCCTAGCGCATTGTTGGTCGTGGAGGTGGCACCCGTCGAAAGCACATCATAGGTGCCTGCAGGGAGATAGATGTAAGGCGAGGTTGTTCCGGCATTCACTGCCGCCGCAATCGCGGCGAAGTCGGTTTGATTCTGCGCAGCCGTGTTCGAGGTGCTGACGCCCCACTGCGGGTCACTGGCCCTGGTGATCGGTCCCACATAGGCAGTGGCCCCGCACGTTCCCCAGTAGGGGTCCGTGCCATTTGAGTTGATGCAAGAGCCGCTCGCCCCAATCGGCAGGCGAATCACTCCGCCCGATGAAAAGTAGCTTAAATCTCCTTCGGTCGTGAGAGGGGACAAGGCATTGAAGGCCGCCGCTTTGGTGGTCTGACCGGTGCCTCCGCCCGCGATTCCAAGGGTGGACGCCAGCGCCGAAGCCACGCTAGCCGTGGCTGCGTTGCCGGTAGTGGATTGATTCCAGGTTGGGGGGGTGCCTCCGATATTGCTGAAAGTAGGCTGCACGCAGTTGGCGTTACCTGCTGCCGTAACCCCAGTCGAAAAAGTGTTCGTCCCGCACTGGGTGGGCGTCGTTGCCAGCGCCGTGGCCGTGGCCGCGTTGCCCGTCGTGTTCTGATTCCACGTGGGCGGCGTACCTGTGAGGGAGCTATAGGGAACATTGGTAATGTTCGCTGCATTCAGGTAGGAGGGCGTGCCCAGGTTGGGGGTGGTCATCACGCATGACACCGAAAGACAAAGCGTCGAGCCGGAGCCACTGGTGCCGAGTGACGTTCCCCAGGAGGACGTTCCCGCATAGACCGGAACTCCGGCAGAGCCTGGCCAAGTCATGCTGCCGCCACCCCCGGCGCCGCACCCAGAGGGAAGATCGGCGCACACCAATGCGCGAAAAGTAGCGGCGCCAGGCGAACTGCCCGTGGCCGGCCCTGATAGAACCGTATTGGGCGCTTGTGGCGAAAGGAAGGTGGCGGGAAAAGCTGGCAGATTCCGCACCCCTGCCAGACCCACGGGGCCGGTAGATGGCACAAACCAAGTTTCAGACCAGTAGGACGCACCCAAAGAGGAAGTCAGGTTGTAGACCACCACATATGAATCGTTCTGACCTGATGGAGTGGCGCCCTGATTAGGGATCAGGCTCGCCGTAAAGCTCCCATTCGAAATCGGAATTTGGATGCGCCAACCCTGCGCAACGTTATGCCCATCGGCGCTTTGAAATGCCCCTGCGGCGCTAATGGTCATCGTCCCGTTCGCGGGGGACCCATCCGGGCCCAGCAGATTATCGGTCACCGTGGTTTTGACCTGAGCGAACCCGGGCAACGGTAATAGGTAGAAAGCAGACAGAAGCAGGAAACTTGCTAACCGTCTTTGCCGCTTCCGGTCGCTTTGTTGTTCGACGTCGAGTCTTCTTGTCATGATGTATACCTTTTTCAAATCAATACAATATGCAATAGCTTCCCGGTTCTATAATCGTATTGTATGAACCACTGCTCGCAACCTGAACCGTCAATGATCCCGCGGTGGTACCGGTTTGGAGCATCCCGGTAAGGGAGTTCCCTCCCAAGGTAGTACTGGCCGTGCCGGTGGCCGTAGGCGAGACCATGGTCGTGCCGCAGGCCGCCGCCGACTCGGCGACGGTGGTGGCCGTCGGCAGGTAAACAAATCCAAACTGCGAGGCAGAGGGATTAGAGGGGCAGGTAACCAGTAGGGTGGGCTTATTGCTCGTGTTGTTGCTCTGGATAAAAAGCTGGCACATCAAGCAGTAGGTTTTGCTCGCCGCGACGGCGAATGTGCCGAGCGTGACCGCCGAGGCACTGCTTGCGGTAACTGCGGAGGTGATGGCCAGGCGCCGCGGCACACTGGAAGCCACACCGGAATTGGTCTCCGCGTCCTTGACGTAAACCCTGTCGCCGTCGTACCAATAATCGCCGGCAGCGGGGGAGTTGGGCGCAGTGCCCGCCGGAGTGTTGAAGCTTGCGGCGCTGGTGGTCGCAGCTCCAGCCGTTATTTTCCCGCTAGCGGTTATGTTCCCGCTGGCATCATCCAAGATGTTTTTCGCCGTGGATAGCTTGCCGGGAACATACGCATCACCGGTAGCATTCCGCGTGGGGGCCGTATAGGCCTGTACCGCGACTGACCCGTCATCGTGGAGCGGGAAGACGGACGGAGGTACGCACGTCACGAGCGATTGTGACGTGCTACCTTTCAAAATGTCGATGCACTTGATTCCCGCGCCGGTGTAGGCGAATGGACCCTTGATAATATTGTACGCATCGCTCGCCGCGGACCCGGGGTCTGTCTCAGCGACGCCACCGGAATTCGAGCACACGAGCGTTGTGGACGTGGAGGTCGGACAGGAAAACGTCCCATTATTCCCGGAATTTGTGAAACCGCTGATCGTGAATGAGTTGTTGTTTAGCCCGCCGCTGGCTCCTCCCGTTATGGCGCCGGTATAAGTTGTAAGTCCCCCGCTCGCGGCAGACGCCGCCGTGAGGGTGAGTGTATAGGGTCCAAGGGTCTGATTTAGTGGAACGCCGTTGTAAGCTATGGGACTAGTTTTATTCCCGTTTCCATCAACTGCCACCATCCAGTAATCGTAAGGAGTCGAGCCGCTGCCTTGGCCCACGGTCGCGTCGCCTGAATAGCCACCGATGGAGATTGGAGTGAGAGCCAGCGACGCATAGACGGGATTGGGAATTTGCGTGGCCTGACCGCCAGCGGAAGACCCATAAACATTTCGGCCGAACGCTGGACCGCCGCTATTGCTCAGATCCACTACATCTATTGCTGGCGGTAGTTTGACGCCGTGCGAGCCTTGCATGAGGATTGGCAGCGATGCCTCGCCGGCCAGTCCCAGACCACTGGTGTGGTCGTTCTCGAGATAGAAGTTGTCTACCTGAAATCCAGCCGTCTTTAGAACGATGGAGTACTTCGTATTTTCGATGTCGAGCCCGTCAAATTTGATGGAGCTGCCGTTGAGGGCTCGCACGCCATAGCCGCTAGCGGCGGCATATCCCACACTGTTGTCATCGGTCGCCCACGCGACGATGCTCCTCGCGTCCAGAGAGGCGGTGCTCGCTCCCAGGTAGAGGGCCCCGTGGTTGCTCCACAGATTGAGGTTCTCAAAGTCGTCGTAGCAGCCGCACCCACTATCAACCAGCTTGATCCCCAAATCAGATTCCGCAAAAATATCGTGCAAATGTGAACTCATAAACGGCGCGGCAATCCCCCATCCGCCTGACTGAACGGCGAATGTACCTCCGGGCAAATTCGTGGGCGCGGTCTCCGCGGTTGCAAGGCCATTACTCAGCGTAAGTGTGGTCGTGGTCGAGGCCGCGGCGGTAAAGTAGCCCTCATTCCATGTGCCTTGAAAACCCCACACGCCGAACTCAAACCCCACGCAAGCATTGCTGCCGCAACTGGGAAACGCGCCCGTGTAGACCGCATTACCGCCGGAGGACGCCGCCACCGAGGTCACAGGAAGTTCCGGCCCTGCGGGCGTCGTCGCGCCAATCCAGAGATGATCGATTTCAACCCACGACGAGTTTCCCGAGGTCCCGTAGATGACCGGCGTATAGTCGTTCGTGGTGTTCGTCTTGACCAGGGACGTATACCCGCCTGACGTGGCGCCGTGGATATGGACGCTGTTCGAGAGCAGGAACTGCGTTCCGCTCGCCATATTGATCGTCATCGGACCCATGATCACGTCGCTGTTTGCCGGAAACTGAATGTTCTGCGACATGGTTTGGCTTCCGGAAAAACCACGCAGGTCGAAGGTGCACGGTCCTGGCGAACAGTCGGAAATCGCGGTGTTGACCTTGGCGCTAAAGTTCGCCCCAGGTTGCAGGCTGGCATCGATCACGGTCGTTCCGTTGCCCAATCCCGTCGCGGATCCGCCCCCGCTCCCGCACGAACCCCAGACAGGATCGCTGCCGTTCGAGGCCAAGCACAGACCGTTGCTGCCGATCCCCAAACGTGCACTCGAGTTGGAGTGGTAGTAGAGCAAGTCGCCTTCGGCGCTGAGCGGCGAAAGCGCATTGAACGCCGCAGCGGTGTTTGTCTGTCCGGTACCGCCACCGGAAACGGGAATAGTGGGAAGGTCCGATGCGGCGAGTGCGCGGAAGGTCGGCGTGGCGGCCGGTCCCGAGCCCGGACCTGCCAAAACCTTATTCGCCGTCTGAGTGAGAAGTTGCGGCGCGAGTGTTCCGCTCGAGGTAATTGGTGAGCCGGAAACCGTTGGGCTGAAAATGATGCCATCGCCGGCGATCCCCACGCTGGTGACGGTCCCACCACTCGTCGCGCCGTTCGAAACGAACGGGGTCCGCACGTCGGTGATGGATGAAATCGCCGCGCTGGTGGTGACCACCGTCGCGATGGGGATGTTCCCGGCAGCAAAGCCCGTCGTGTTTGAAACCGGTGCGCAGTTATTGGCAGGGTTCAGATACACGTAGTTCGTGGCGCTGGCCGCAAGGGTGAGTGTGCCGCCGGCATAGGTCCGGACGACATTGCTGCACACGGCCGTCCCTGGGGCCAGATTCAAGGCCAAGTTTGATCCTGCTGTGGGCCAATACCCGGGTCCAAATCCCTGAACGTACTTGGCGTTGACGGGGAAGATTTCCTGGCCTGCCTGCGCCTGGGGCTGCTGGGGAAATACTGAATTATGAATTATGAATTGAGAAACAAGATAGAGGAGTCCGATCCGAAAGACGGGCATCCATGTTCGCCAGTCCGTGTTCCGTCGCAACAACCGGTGACCAGCGACGGTCAACGAACGACGGACGGAGGACAAGCCATTCATAATTCCGAATTCATAATTTCGCATTTTCACCATACCTGCACCTTTGCAGTCACCCCAGCGTCTGAGGCAACGAGATAGAGGTTTACGGCGTCCACGTCCGTCGGCGATTGCCACCAGATGGCTCCCGGGCTGGTCATGCGGACGTGCGCACCGATGGGGACCCGCCCTAACAAATGCGGCACCGTAAAATTGCCGGCGGCTGTGGGCGCCACGGGGATCTGCCCAAAGAGGGGTGTCGCCTGGGTCACGTCGGTAACTTGGGTCGCATTGGTGACGATCACCCCAATGAACGCATCTCCCGGATCCAGGGCGGCCAGCACGGACCGGTAATAGAAGCTACTGGGCCAGTTTTCCTGTTGATAAAACAGATATGAGGTGGCGTTCGCAGGAGCCGCGGCGAGGGCTGGAGAGGTGGGCGCATACCGTGAGCCGTTGGCGTAGAGGATTCCGTTCGTCACACCAGGATAAAGAGTATTGGAGGTGGCGAGCTGAAAGCCGCTGACCAGGCCGTTGAGACCCAGGTCTCCTACCAGCGAGTCCACCACCGACGCCAGGTCGCTCATAAAAGCCACATTGGCATCGAGAAGGAACATGTTGCCGTCCATGTCCGACTCGTATTGAGTAATCCCGTGCTGCGACTGGACGAAACCCTTGCGGGGAAGCACCGTTCGCACAATTGCCATAGAAGAATCTCCAGGTCTTTGACTCTTTCAACTTTTTGACTTCTTCAATTTCTTCAACGGGTTGAAAAGTCAAACAAGTTGAAAAGTCGAAAAACCCAATGTAATCGCGGTCAATCTCCCGATACGCCAGCCGGCAGATTAACACTCAGCCTTTGGCAAATCGCCATGACCTTCGCCGTGCCTTGGTTCTCCGCTCCGCTGGTTGACCAATAGGTTTGGATCACGACCTTGCCGTTCGCGTCGTTCACATCGAGTTGATAGGGGCAAACAATCAGACTGCCCTGGCCGGGATCGCTATTGGCAAGGGCCGGCGGGGTCGCCTCGCCCGGAACATAACCCGCCGCCGGAGAGCGGGACGAATAAAGAATTGGAATAAACAGGCATTCCGCATAGCTGTAGTCGTAGCCATCCACGGGAGAAACGGGCGGCGCCACACTGTCGCCGGGGCCGTAAAACCCCATATAGATGATCTCGCAACGCACGGCGCCGAATTTGGCGTTATGGGAAATCTTCGCCAGCGCGTAATCCGTCAGCGGCTGGCCGCCGGCAATCGTCGAGTCGGCCAAATCAAAAAATCCGGGAATGGAAGACATGAGCATCTGTGACATGAGAACCTCAGCTTTCAGCGCTCAGCTTTCAGCTTTCTGCTCTCGGCACGTGCAATAGCTGAAAGCTGAGAGCTGACTGCTGATAGCTTCTTTTCAAAAGATCGTGTTATACGCCTCCGCATAAACTCCGTTCGTTGACGGCGTAATAAAGAAGTACGTCTCCTGCTCCTGCTCCGTCGCTTGCGAGTAGGGCGGTAGGACCATGCACTCAGACGGCACGATTTCGTACGGCGTGGTGGTGCTGGCCCGGCGCATATCGAGGAGCGTGAAGCGCACTTGCCCGTTCGCGTAATCGGGCGCGCGGCCGATGATCTCGCACGGAATATTGGTGACGCCGCGTCCGCCGCCGATGTAGTCGGGCACCAGCGGGTGGGTGAGCGAAACCCAGTCTTTCAGTTCTGGTTGCAGTGCCACGAGTTGCGTCACAATTTGATAAATCGGCGTGGCAAAGCCGTAGCGCCGGAAGAGCTGGTCACCCAGCAGGAAGGCGCGCAGTGTGCCCCCACGTGCAATCTCCAGCCCGGCAGCTTCCACTTGGTGGTTGTAGAGGTAACGGAAAAGGTTGTAGCTCGACTGCTGAAGCATGGTGACGGTGGTGTTGTAGGTCCGCGCGCTGGTGTTCGTGGTGGAATCGTCTACGTCCAGGCGGAACGCCAGGGCGTTAACGACGGGAGCCAGGCGGACTTCCGGGATGCCCATGATGTTGCCCTGCGTGAAGCTCGCCACTGGCGTCTGGTTCTGCGGGTTCTTCATCGCTTTCAGTGTGAGCTGGCCGGATGCGGTGACCACCATGACTAGCCCCAGGGGCTTGAGGATTTGATCCTCCAACCAACTTCGGCCCTGCTGCGGTGAGGTGATCTTGAATTCAAACCAGTCTCCCGAGAACATTGAATCGCGAAGCGCCGTGATGCCCACCACGTCGAGGTACGGATTCGGATTAATCAGTGTGGAGGGATCACCCGTTGTCGCGGCGGTCGTGAGCGGAACGTACTGGGCCCAAAAAGGATTCACTGCCGCCACCAGCTCGCCCGTTCCTCCCACTTCCACCACTGCGCTGAGGGCCAGATCCTGACCCACTCCCAACTCGTTCTGCATCGCCGCCAGGAAGATGTCGAGCGGGTTGCCACTGATCCAGCGCGGATTGTCGTTCGAGACGGGATAGCTGTTGGCCAGCCACTGCGCGCCGCTGGGCTGCCAGTTGTTTTTCTGGCCCGGCAGGTATTCCTCGGGTCCGCCGTTGGCCCAAAGGAATGCGCCCTGGGCGAAGCGTTTCAGGTCGTCCACCTTGAGGTTGACGCGGCCATCGGCGTCGAAACCGATTTCGGAAACCTGCATGACATGCAGCGGAGTAAAGTCACCGAGAGAACTCCCGGGAAAGCCCATGCTGAACGTTACCACCTGTCCGATCAATTCTTCCTGCGCCGCCAGCGTGTGGAGCACCCCGGCGGGATCGATGCACCGAATCTGCATCTGGCCAATCGAGCTGGAACCGTTCTTGTCGTCAATGGATTGCTCCGCGCCGGCCGGGACGTACATATAGGGCAGCATTTGTGGCAGGCCCGCAACGGTGAGCAGCAAACTGGGATTGGTGGCCACCAGCCACATCCACGCGGTGGGGGCGAGGGCGGGCCACACCTCAAATTCATAAGGCAGTCCACGCGCCGCCAGCGAATAAGCCACTAAGGACCCGTTGCCCGTCGCCTGCAAAACCGTGGCTTGCCCCCCAACCATGGTCGTGAGCACCGCATCGATCGTTGTGCCCAGTCCGGTGAAGAAACTGGCAAGACCGGAGATGTTGTAGAGGTCGAGGAGCATCAAGATCATGCCCCAGGTGCCCTCCTGCCAAACGGAAAGCGGCGAGCCGGAGTATCCGCCGGGTGAATCATTGTAAGGCTTCATGCCGCTGAAGGGCGTCGAGACCTGATAGGCCTCATTGTAGGAGTTGGCCGCGCTCGATAGCGCGATGGTTTGGCTGCTCAAAAGGAAATTCTGGTACGCAAATTCCGCGCACTGTAGCGCGATGTCGTCGCGGTTCGTAGCGTGCGCCCAGAGGGCCGCCCAATGGCCCGAAGCATCGAGAGCCTGGCTGGTGTCGAGGGTGTTTTCGGTCACGCCCTGCGCGAAATGCCCTGGTGTCGAGCCAGCGGGCGGGATGTAGAGGTTCCCCATCAGGTTGGTATCGATGCTGGCGGCAGCCACATTGGCGGCTTCGGCAGTGGCGACCAGCGAACTCGCCTGCGCGGAAGTAATTTGACCCGTCTTGAGGAGATTGGTGGCGGCCACAGGAAGCGCGTTGGTGGCGCGCTGGAAAGCGAACCACAAGTCGATTTGGTGCTCAGTGGAAACGGTAGTTACGAATCCCGGAACAAACTGGTAGCCCGGATTCTCGTAGCTTCCATACCCTTCGTAGAACAGGCCGTTCGTCAGGTCCGGCGCGGTGCTCTGCAAGGTCAGCAGGAAGTTGATCATTCCTTGCAAGGGAAGAGCTGGGGTGAAGTCCTGCGATAACCGCATATAAACGCAGTAGGCATAGACCACCCAGGCCATCGCGCCGGCCCGGATGTAGGCCTGGTCGATCTGGCCGTAGTAGGTGTCGTAACTGAAGCTCAGCGAATTCGCCGGCTGGACGGCTCCGACACTCAGATTATCGAAGTAAAGGTCGGTATTTGGCGTCGTCAGCGTAAGCGTGAAACCCGTGATCTTCACGAGCGTGTCTGCTGTGAGATTTGAGATTTCAGATTGCAAGTTTAAGAGAGTGGTTCGCCAGTTGGAGGCACCCAAACCAATCGGCAAGGTAATGACCGTGCCCGCCAGAGTCGCCGGGCCGGCCGCAGCGCTGGTGATCTGGATATCCGTCGCCAGACCCTGCGCCGTTGCCAGTCTGACGTCGAAAACAAAACCTACCCCTGGTGCCTCCATGTGCTCGAAGCTCAGTTGATTGTCCGTAGCATCGGGGAAACCGCTGCCCACGTAAGTGAAAACGTCGCCGGCGGAGCCAGCGTGAAAATCCAGGATGTTTCCTGTGCCATACGGCGGCTCTTCGGGCGACACCGAGGTGGCCGCAATGTTCGAGACCGAGGCGCCGGCGCCCGTTGCCGACCACCGGGCGGTCGACCCATCTTCCGCGTTTTCGAGCACGGTCGAAGCCAGGTAACCTCGGGAAACGAGAAATGTATTTAGTTGATTGATGACCTTCTCCGCCGCGGTAAAGTTTCCCGCAGACGTATAGGCAAGGATGGCGAGGGCGGAATCGTAGATGTACCCGCGATTCTGCATGGCGGGCAAGTCCGTCGCACCGGGATCGGGAACGAAAAGCGGGTCGCTGGTGGGGATATCAAACGAGCGTGGAAGGTCGGAGTACTCCAGCTCGGATCCCATGGAATCGAAAACTTCCGTCCATCCCACCACCGGGTCGTTGTAAAGGATGTGGACGGCTGCGGTGCCTGGCGTCGCCATAGCGCTTGATCCCGCGCGCGCATGGAAGCCGTCGCTCTGTACGATGATGGGGATATTGTCTTCCAACAGGTATTCGACGTCGGTCTCAATGTAAACCTGAGCCTTGTAATTCGCCAGCTTGCCGCCCAGCGTGGTTCCGCCCTGCGGCGTCTGGCAAACCCCCGTGTTGGTATGAGCCACCCAGCCGTCTGGAATCGCGGCGCCGCACCAACCACTCGCCGGCGGCGCGACGCTTATGGGGTACAGAGCGGCAAGCAGCAGGCCGGAGCGCACGCCCGCCAGGCTCCACGTGTAAGCTCCGGCATACGCTCCGGCCCCAATAGGAACGGTCGTTTGCAGCCCGGAGCTGCCTTGGTAGTACCACATATCGGTGTGCACAAACACATCGACACGGTAGGAACTCGCGGCATTGAGCAAATTGAAAATGTAGCCCGTCGCCACCCAGTAAGTGTTCTGATAACCGAGGGTGATCAGTTTCCAAAGTTGGGTGTTGTCGCCCGTCAGCGCGCCGAGTGCGGTCGGCCAATTGGGAGGATTGCCAGTGTTGGCCGTGGTGCCGTTATAGAGAGCCATCTGGACATTGTTATTCGAATCTACGATCAGTGAGCCGAAGGGGTAATTGGCGTTGGCCGTCCACTTGGCGATGACCCCCGCTGTCTGCGGTAGCCCCGGCGTAATCCAGGTGGAATTCGCATTGTAGAGCATCGCTCCGACCGATTGCTCCATCGCCGAGGTCACTTCGTACCCGTTCACCAGCAGGTTGCCCCAGGGGAGGGCCTGCCCCGATTCATTCACCGGGTAACCGTCCGGCCCCAATTGATTGTCGGCCCACAGGCCGGGCGGCAGTGCGGCCACGATCGATTCAATTTGTGTTATCGGGAAAGCAGTTTCCTGCGCGCCGCTCACCGTGAGGCCCGTCAAAAAGTTAATCTGCGAACTGAGGCCGCACTCGACCAAGCCCGTAGGGGGTTCTTCTGTGACCGCCGTGCTAGTAGCGCCCTCCGTCAGGAGAGCATCGCCCAGCCAGTTGCCTGCGGGGCTCGATTGCCGCCCGTAAAGCCAAGCCAGCGAAAGATTCATCGCCTGCCAAAAATTACCGGGCCAATAATTGGAAACGTTGGGCATATAAATTCTGAATTATGAATTATGAATTCTGCAAAAGGGCTCAAGGCTTCTTAGCGTTCACCATTCAGAATTCATAATTCATAATTTCCTAGGTTCCCCATCCACCAATCCCCCACGTCATCACTCCGTACCCCGTCTGCGTGAGCGATTGGACTTGCGACTGCGTGAAGCTCGCCAGCACGATCCCGAACTGTGGAATCTGAAGGATGTACAAAGGCTGCTTCTGCGAAGCATTCAAGCCGGATTGCCAGGTTTGGTTGCCAGAAATCATGATGCGGTAGACAGTAGACTGTTGACTGGATACGGGGAAAAACCACATTCCCCTGTTTGCCGTCTGCCGTCTACAGTCTCCTTCCTCCTTACGTAACAACCTGCCTAAACCTCAAGTGAAAGCTATACTGTCCTGGCGCCTTATAGGCTGCCGTCCAATTCGTGTCCTCGAGCCAGTAGTTGGTAAAGCTGGGCTGCGAGCTATCTGGAAAATAGGCGAAGATGCCTCCCTGGAGCGCATAGCTCATGAATTGCGCCCATGCTTGCACGTCCGCACCGACTCCCACCCACTCCAGATCTAGGTCAAGGTAGTTGTCGATCCGTTCGAGGATCGATTCGCGCACGCCGCTTGAAGCCACATTGTCGTGTCGAACCGCCGCTGACGAGTAAGCGGGAACCTTAGTAGGCGGCCGCAAGAAACTCAGTGTGGCCGTGCTGTCGCCGAGGGGATAGAGAATCGCTGGATTAGCCATGTCAGGTTTTAGGTGTCAGGTATTAGGTGTTAGGGAAAACCAAGGCCGCAGGTTCTGACACCTGGCACCTGGCACCTGATACCTCCTCCTCAGTGTCCTACCGGACTTCCTCGCTGCGCGCTGGTGGCCGTCACGTTCACTCCCCGCGCCACCGCGCCATTGACCGCTGTCGCCACGTAGTTTTCGAAGTCCTGCGTACCGCGAATAATCACCACGCCCGAGCCGCTAAACCGCGCAGACGCCCCTGCCGCCCCCGGAGCGAGTTCGGGACTGGAAGTGCCATAACTCGAAGGCGAGGCGCCGGGCCCGTGCCCCGTATCCCGTGCCCCGTATCCCGCGCCTCCAGCACCATGCCGATGGCTGCTGGTGCCGGCTAGCAACGCATATTGCGCCGCCGCTTCAAAGTGCAGGCCCGCTGCCACGATGGCGGCAGGGTTGGGCGGCCACGTACCTTCGGCAAGCAAAGCGATGCCGCGCGCGGTTTCCCAAATCGCCTCGACACCTGCCTGTGCCTTCCGGCCCGCAACAAGGCCCGCCAGTCCGCCACTCAACATCTCCGCGCCTGCCGCTGTTTGCGCGCGCAGGGCAAGCGCTGCGCGTCGAACGGCGCTCGTCTGGAGATCCGTCTGGGCCGTGGACGTCGCGATTTCCGGCGTCAGCGCGCGAAAGGTCTCGCGCATCTCGCGGAGCGGCGCAACTGCCATCTGGCTTTGAGTGTGCAGGCGTCCTAGTTCCGCTGCGGCTTGTTGCTGCGCCTTCAGGGCCTTCAGAACTTCCGCCGTATGCTCGCTCATGGCCCGGGAATCCTTATCCAGGCCGGCCGAGGAGGCGTCCAGAATTTTCAGGGCCGAATTCGCGCGCTGAGGATGCGCTCCGAGTTGGAGCAGCAGACTGAGAATGTTGTTTCCACCTTGGCCCATTGTTAGCTCCAAGCCGTCAGCGTTCAGCTATCAGCTTTCAGCTCCCAGCTTTCGGTGCGTCCTGGTTTAAGCTGATGGCCGACAGTTTCTTTTCTACCACTCGATCACGTTCTCCGGCGTCTCCAGCTCGCCTCGCTCGCGCGCGGCGACGGTCTCAGCCGCGGTGCAATCCAGCAGGTAAGCAGGCATCCCCGCGAGCTCGAGGAGTTGGCTCGGACGGCAGTAGCTGCGTTTGGCCACTTCCCCCAGATACAGAAGCCGCTCCTTGTCCTCCAGGAAATCGGCCGAGGTCTTCAGTGGAGGTGACAGGTGACAGGTGACAGGTTACAGAGTTCTCGTCCCTGTCACCTGTGCCCTGTGCCCTGTTCCCTGTACTGAACACCTCGCCTCGCAGCCAGCGGAAAATGAATTTCAAGTCATCAATCAGGATGTCGGCCAGTCCGATCTGTTCGGCTTCAGGAGCCACCGCAAAACGCGGCTGCACGAATAACCGCGTGAGCGTCGCGCCGAGCCACTGGGTGAACGCCTCAATATCTTCTGTCTTGATTTCCTCGGGCTTGGCGTCGGTTATCTTAGCTTGCAGTTGCGTCCCCGCCCGTCCCATGGCCAGCGCCGCGAACACCGGAGGCCGGCAAAGCAGCACGCTCAATCCGCTCGCGGGCAAATCGACTCGCTCGACGTTGGAGCGCTCCACAGCAGCACGAAGATCATTTGCCTCAGCGAGGCCGTTGACACTCATTGCACTTGTTCCTCCTCAACGTGGGTGCTAGTTCCTAGGTAGTAGGCGGGAGTGGGGAAAGACCCCTCCTACGACCTACCGTCTACCGATCGTCGCTGGTAGATGGGGGAGGCCCACATACTACATACGACCTACCACCTGCCCCTTCACACCTGCCGGTACACCTTCCCGCCGCGGTCTCCCACCGGGCGGTTCAGGTCCGCGATCGCCTGAAAGGTAATCTTGTAGGTGGTCTCTTTTCCGCGCTGGAACGGCAGCTTCACCGTTTCCTTTTGGTAGGCGCGGTAGATCTGGGAGATAACAAATTTCGCGGTCTGGTCCTTGCGTTTCGAGATGAGCAGCACGCTGAACTTCGGCACCGTCTTCAAACCGCCGAAAGCAATTTCTTCATAGACCTGTGCTCCGGCGGGCAGCGCGGTGTCCGTGCCCGTCGCGTAAGTGCCGTGCGGAACGAAAAGCTGAAGCTTTCCGCAATCCGATTCCTTCAGCGTCACCGCGATCGAATCGACTTCCCCCGTCATCACAGCGTCGATGGGCAGGGTTTCCTGGTCCGCGGTGGTTTCCTCCACCTTGGCGCCGATGTCGAGATCGGTCACGCCCTCCAGGGCTCCCGCGAACAGGTATGCCGGCGCCAGCGCGACGCAGGTCCACACGACGGTTGACCCATCAGAGGTCATGGCGCCGATCGTGCTGCCCCAAGTGCCGGGCGCATTCGCAGACGTCGTGCCGCCGGTCGTGCACTCCTGAATGTTGCCGTTCGTGTCCACAATCATCTGTCCGGGGGTGACGGCTTGCGCGGCCGGCCACGAGGGCTGCGCGGGCGTGCCATCAGCGCCGATGATGTGCCGCTTCCCGCTGGCAGGCGCGCATACGTTTAAGTAAACCCAGCCGGGGCCCTGATGAATCAGGGTAGGTGTTGCCGTTCCGAGAGCCATTTTGAAGCTCCTTTCAAGAGATGCTGTCAGCTATCAGCTTTCAGCTACCGGCTTAGCTGATAGCTGACGGCTGAAAGCTGACGGCTTGCTTCTACGTTTCTTCCAGCTCAAACAGCACTGTGAGCGTGACCCGCATGACCGGCGCCTCGACTTCTTCCACGCTGATCTTGCCCGGAACGTGCGACTCAACAAAAACGTCGTTCACGGTTCCCGCGGCATTCGGTGCGGTGGCGCCGCTGGGCACGGTCTCATGCTGAATGGGTAGAGACGCAGTCCAGTCACCGAGCGCTGGCCAGGGTCCGGCGCTGGTGACGATCATGTCGATCAGGCGCGCATAATCCTGCGCGTCCTCCTGGGCCATCTCCTGGTCGTACTGGCCGGTGTCGAGCGCTAGGTTGACGCGAACCTGTTGATGCCGCGTTGTCTTGTCATCGCCGCGCTCGAAGTTCGTGGGACCGATTTCCAGGTAGAGCCAGGGCCAACCCGTCCGGGGTCCCGCGCCTTTGTGGAATTCCGCGATGGGGCTGAGCGGCTGATTCCCGTCGGCGGCGCGCGCGGCGTTGATGACACCCAGCGCGGACGCCTGGTCGCGCTGGATAATCGCGATCAATTGATTGACCAGCGGCTTGGCGAATTGTGCCTGATAAGCTTGAGTCCAGGACATAACGCTGGTAGGTAGCAGGTGGCAGGTGGCAGGTGGGGTTTTCCCCGTCTACCGCCTACGACGTACCACCTACATCTCCCTTCGGTCCCACTTCTTGAAAACGTTCGTCGAGCCCTCGCTTGACGTCTCGCCCGGGTATTGATCTCCGCCCGCCACTCCGCCCAGTTGCGCGCGCGGCGTTTCGACTTTGGCGAGTGGATCGAACAGATAGTCGTAATCGCCGCCCTGGTCGAGCGGTTTGCCGTCCAGGCCGCGGGCGTTGAGCTTATTGCACATCCCGCGGAACTCGTCCTCAAAGCTCTTCGCTACGCGGGCCGCCGCGGCAATTCCAGAGGTCTCAAACACCTCGGCAAGCTGCGCGCAGGCCCCGTAGCGATTGGCTCTCTCGAGCAGGTTCAACTGATCGGTGCTGAAGGCCGCCTGCCACGCAGTGAATCCCAGGCTCGAATAAGCTTCCTGAAATCGCCTTTGCAAGATGGCGTCGAGTTCCCCCGCCACGTCGTCAATATAGTTCTGGATGAGCGTGTCGGAAGGCCCCTTCGGCCCGTTGCGCGTAAACGTGGGAA
>CAZCVY010000089.1:0-2072 GCA_964501985.1 uncultured Acidobacteriota bacterium
TATCGCAATCCGTGGCTCCGCGTGCGGGAAGACCAGGTGGAGCGCAGCAACGGCGCCCACGGCATCTATGGCGTCGTGGACAAAGACGATTGCGCCATCATCGTGCCCCTCCAGGACGACACTATCTACCTGATCGAGCAGTTTCGCTACACCGTGCAAGAGCGCTGCCTGGAGCTGCCTCAAGGCGGGTGGGAAACCGCCGGGGTCGATCCCGAGGCGTTGGCACGGGGAGAATTGCGCGAAGAAACAGGCCTGATTGCCTCTCACATGACCTTTCTCGGGTCGAACTGGATCGCTTACGGCTTCGTCCATCAGAAGGAGCACGTTTACCTCGCCACCGGCCTTTCGCGCGCCACTGCCGACCCTGACCCGGAAGAGCACGATCTGATTCTGCGGTCCGTATCGATCGCCCAGTTCGAGGAAATGATTCTCGATGGAACCATCCGCGACGGCTGCACCCTCGCCGCTTGGGGCCTCTACAAACTCTGGAAAGAGCGGCAAGACGCAAAAACTAAAGAATAGCCTGTCGCCGTGGTCTTGTGATTGACGCCAGCCGGGCATGCCACCGGGTCGCCGTCATCGCTCGCGCGCAGTTCCCTCCCCCCTGGCAGAAATAAACGGAATTGGGATTACGTTGGGAATGATATAGTCAGCAACACCAGGGCAAAGCGACTCTTCGGGAGAAAACTCTTCATGCGCGATAAGAATCGTGTTGTAAATCCGGTTAGCGGGAAGTGGTGGGTTGCGATGTTCCGCGACGTGCAGTTTTGGGTTCCTCTCGCGGTTTTGATGGGCGGATTGATTCTCTTGAAAGCCATCCAGTAACAGTCCAAATTTTCATGAGGGGCACAGGCCTATGGGGTCAATTATTGCCGGAAGCTTGACCGATCGAGCGCGCCAACGCACGCTCTCGGCGCTGGGGATATTCTGCGGGATCGCCGCGGCGCTGTGGCTGGCCGCCGCCGAGGCGCCTACCAAGCTCGTGACCATCGCGGTTTCACCCCTCATCATTTCCTTCATGATGGTTCTTGGCGCGTTCATCTCGCGCTGGAGTCTTCCGGCGCTGATTCGCGGCACCTCGGATATCGGCAGAGACGTGCGCCAAGCTCCCCATCTGGTCCTGTGGGGAATTTTGGCCGGCTGCCTTTGGGCCGTGGGTAATACTTTGACCATCTTCGGCGTGCGGGACATCGGCCTGAGTATCGCTTTCCCGCTGTGGAATTCCAACAGCTTGATTGGTATCGCATGGGGGATTCTTTTTTTCCGCGAGCTACGCCGCGCCGGCTGGCTCCGCTGGGTGGGAGTGGTGGGCGGCGCCGTCATCATTTTCAGCGGGGCCCTGCTGTTGTCGTTCGTCTCCACGTCGCAAAGTTCATCACCGCATCCCCTGCGCGGAGTGGCGGCGGCACTCGGCGCCGGCATGATGTTTGGGTCGATGTATATTCCCTATCGCAAGGCCTACCTCAGCGGAATGAACCCGCTTTCCTTCGTGACCTTCTTTACCTTTGGTGAGATGGGGACCATAACCGTGTTGACGGTGGCGTTTCTAGGCGGCGTATCCCCCGTTTGGCATGAGCTGGTTCAATACAAGGGAATCCTTTTCTGGCCGCTGCTGGGCGGATTTATGTGGGTGATCGGGGACCTCTTTCAAAATTTCGCTGCCAAATACGTGGGCATCAGCCGGGGAATTCCGCTTTCGAATACCAACCAGCTCTGGGGACTGCTCTGGGGCATCCTGGTCTTCGGCGAAATGCGAGGCGCGCCGCACGGGACCGTTGCGAAAGTTGTTGGCGGGTCGTTGTTGATGGCCGCCGGCGCTGTGGCAATTGCTTTCTCTTCCGCCACGGAAGGCGAATACGTGAGCTGGAAAGAAGCGGCACAGAGGGAGAGCGACCTTTACACGATTGATCCCGCCTATATTGCGTCCAGCATGGAAGGCAAGGAGAAGAGCGCGGCTCCGTTCCAGCGCACCTGGCTGGATTGGTCGTTGGTTGTGGGCGCCACATCGGTCTTCGTCGCCTTCGGCGCGTTGGCCGTCATCCCCCACATGGAGTTCAACTGGGTCTGGCTGG
>CAZCVY010000089.1:2172-25674 GCA_964501985.1 uncultured Acidobacteriota bacterium
CCGGCCTCAATGGGTTTAATGACGCGAGCGGAAGGGATGTAGAGAATCATGGCAATCTTGCCGGCCATCTCCGGGCGCTCCATCACCAGGACGGCGCCGACTTGCGTGACGAGTTCAAGGACAACGCCCGTGGGGATCATCGCAACGCCGGGGGGATTCCCGCGCGCGGCCTGGTCATTGACCGAGAAATGCTTTATCGCAACGATCCGCTGGCCGGGAACGAACTCCGCGACGCGATCGACAAAGAGGAAAGGATAGCGGTGGGGCAGAATGCGCGTAATGTCAGCGGCGGTCACAGAAAAAGTGTAAAGTGTAAAGGTTAAAGGATGAAAGGTAAATTTGCGGGTACTTTTTAACCTTTGTACTTTATCCTTTACAGTCTTTCTTTTGGGTCAGCTCTAAAGGTTAAAGGATAAGCTATAAAAGGTAGAAACCGCGTGCCTCCTTTTAACCTTTATCCTTTAAACCTTACACTTTCTCTTTTGTCTCCTTTTTACCCTTTACACTTTACCCTTTACACTTCCCGTTGGCGGCTTGAGGAGTTCGCGCTTTAGGGCTGGGTTACGTCCGGTCCAATCGCCGGGGCGGTCCTCATCGGTTGCGTACTGCTGACGAACGGCTTCGAGCTTCGAGTCCATCTCGTCCAGGAAGTTCACCACCAGGGCCTCGGCAAACATCGGCTCTTTGGGCGAGCCGAATTCCAGCTTGCCGTGATGAGAAAGAATAATGTGCTCGAGTTCGTCCTTGAGGCCGGCGGGGAAATCGGGGATCTGGTGAATTCTGGCCTGGACCATTTCCAGCGCCATAGCGATGTGCCCGATCAGTTGTCCCCGTGTGGAGTAGCGGAAACCGCGGGTAAAATTCAACTCTTCCGTCTTGCCAACATCGTGGAGGACGATGCCGGCCACGATCAGGTCACGTCGCAGCCAGGGATAATGATCCGCCACGCGATCGGCCAAGGCGAGAAGCGACGAAACGTGTTCCAAAAGGCCGCCCAGGAAAGCGTGGTGATAGCTCATTGCCGCGGGAGCCATCTTGTATTTTTCCGCCATCAACGGATCTTCGAGAACCCCGAGCAGCAAAACGCGCAACGGCCCCTCGTCCATGCGGCGCACGCGCTCGAGCAACGCGGCGAACATCTCCTCCGGATCGCGCTGGGTGCGGGGAAGAAAATCAAGCAGGTTTACGGTGTCGGGCGCACACAACGTGATCTTCCGAATGCGCAGTTGCAGGGCACCGCGATAGCTTTCCACGTGCCCCTCTACCTGAATGATGTCGTCAGCTTCGAAGGGGGGAGTGGTGCGTTCGGAGTAGTCCCAGAGTTTGGCGGAAATGACGCCCGTGGTATCTTGCAGGCTGAGGTCCAGATAGGCCGAGCCATTGCTGGTAATCTTGCGTTCTTTCGATTGGACTAAGAAGGCAGTGCGCACCGCGGAATCCGGTGCGAGGTCCGTAACAAAGGTCTGCTTCATTGATTTTTTTCAGCGGTCAACGCCGAGCCCGGCGTTACGGCGCCCGTGTCAATGTATCCCGGTGCAAGGAATGTGTAGCTGTCGGTGCGAAGCTGGTTCAAATATTCGCGCAGTTTGGGGGCCATGCGCTGATTGTAAAGCATCTCCTGAACGCGCGATTCAACCTCTTCGAATTTCGGGACGCCGGGGCTGAAGCGTTCCAGGAGCCGCAGGATCATGTACCCGTTCTTGGTTGGAAGTACCTCGGTATAGTCGTTGATTTCGAGCTTGTCGATCGCCGCGAGGATGGCAGGCGTGACCGCGCTGGTCTTCATCGGTCCGATGTCTCCGGCGGAGTCAACGCTCGGCCCGTCGGAATATTTCTTCACCACCTCGCTAAACTTCGCGCCGCCCTTCAGTTCCGCCTCCGCCGCATTGGCGCGCTTTTCCGCCTCATCGGGCTTGTACTTCTCGTTCGAAATCAGGATTTCCGCGAGGTGGACGACGCCCTCCGATTTGAATTCGTCCTTGTGCTGATTGTAGTATTCCCGTGCATCTTCGCGCGTTACGATGACGCGGGAGCCGACCTCGCGGCTGATCACTTCTTGCATCAGGAGTTGACGTCGGATCTGTTCTTTGAAATCCTCCCAGTTAACTCCCTGTTGTTCCGCGTCCTTTTGCAGGTCTTCGATCGTCGCGAGGTTGTCTTGTTTCCGAATTTGATCCAGCTTCTTGATCAAATCCGTGTCCACGTTAATATCTTCGTCTTTTGCCTTCTGTACCATCAGCGACTCGTCAATCAAGTCGCGCAGAAGGTTCTTGCTTTCGTCATTCAGCTTGGCATCGAGGTCGGCGCCGGAGTACTGCTGGGCGAGCTCGTCTCGAAGCTTGCCCTTTTCCCGCTCAAACTGGCGCTGCGTGATGATCTCGCTGTTGACGCGCGCGATGATGCGTTCCACCACGTGGGCGGCCCGCATCTGGGGCGCCACAAAAGACATCGCCACGACGGCGAATGCCAGAGTTTTGAGCGATCGTTTCATGGGTTTCTCCAACGCAAGTTATCAGCTATCCGTTGTCAGTTTTCAGTCATCATCCTACTGAGGCCTCTGCCCATAGCTGACCCCATACCCTAATCCCTAACCCCTGACCCCTGACCCCTTATTTTAGGCTTCGCTGTGCAATTCCTGCAAGACGTTTTGGACCTGGGTCATCAGGTTGCCGTCGCGTTCGCGTTCGCGGAAACGCAAGACGCGGTCGGGGTGGAAACTGGCCTCGCGCCGGCGTCGCACGAACTGCGCCAACCGCTGGGGATCAACCGGCGCCTGCTCGTGGAATTTGATCCAGACTTCGTCCCCTTTGTGCTCAACGGACTGTACTAGCAACTGCTCCGCCGCGCTCTTCAGAAGAGCGTAGTCGAGCAGGTTGGCGACCGAGGGGGGGATGGGGCCAAATCGGTCAGCGAGTTCGGTCTCCAGGTCCGCCCTCTCGGCAGGGGTTGCGACGCTCGAAATGCGCTTGTACATGCGCAGGCGTTGATTCTCGTCGGGAATGTAGGAGTCGGGAATCTTGATGTCGAGGCCGAGATTGAGCGAGGTGCGCACCTCGATCTTGGTAGGAGCCCCGCGCAATTCCTCCACCGTCTGTTCCAGCATTTTGAGGTAAAGATCAATTCCCATGGCATTAAGGTGGCCGTGCTGCTCGGCTCCCAGCAAATTGCCGGCGCCGCGCAACTCCAAGTCGAGCGCCGCGAGGCGAAAGCCCGCGCCAAGATCGGAGAACTCCTTCATTGCCGCGAGCCGCCGGCGCGCGATGGGCGTCAGCGTGTCCTCCGCTCCGATCAGCAGATAGGCGTAAGCGCGGCGGCTCGATCGGCCCACGCGCCCGCGAAGCTGGTAAAGATCGGCAAGGCCAAAGCGGTCGGCATGATTTACGATGATGGTGTTGGCGCGGGGGATGTCCAGGCCGTTTTCGATGAGCGATGTGGCTACCAGCACGTCGTAATCACCGTGCATGAACTTCAGCATCGCCCGCTCGAGCTCTTTCTCACTCATCTGGCCGTGCGCGACGCCGAGGCGCGCCGTGGGCAGCAGCCGCTGCAAAAGTGCCGCCATTTGGAAAATTGATTCCACCCGGTTGTGCACGAAGAAGACCTGTCCCTGCCGCTGTATTTCCTGCATGATGGCGGATTGGATGAGCGCCTGGTTGAAGGGCACGACGGTGGTTTGTATGGCCAGGCGGCCACGCGGCGGGGTTTCGATGACGGAAAGATCGCGCAACCCACCGAGCGACATGTGGAGCGTGCGCGGAATGGGCGTCGCCGACATGGTCAGGACGTCCACCCCGGATTTCCACTTCTTCAGCTTCTCTTTTGCTGCCACGCCAAACCGCTGCTCCTCGTCGACAATTAGCAATCCCAAGTTGCGCAAGAGCACATCCTTGGAAAGCAGGCGGTGCGTTCCGATCAGGATGTCGACGCGGCCGGCTTCCGTGTCGGCAATAATTTTCTTCTGTTCCTGCGGTGAGCGAAAGCGGCTGAGCATCTCAACGCGAACGGGGAAGGCCGCCATGCGCTGGCGAAACGTGGTGAAATGCTGGAAGGCCAGTACCGTCGTGGGAGCCAGCACCGCCACCTGACGGCCGTCCTGCACCAACTTAAATGCGGCGCGCATGGCGAGTTCGGTTTTCCCGTACCCCACATCACCGCACAGCAGCCGGTCCATCGGCTCGGGGCTCTCGAGATCGCGTTTGATGTCGGCAAGGGCGGTGAGTTGGTCAGGCGTCTCCTCAAATTCAAACGCGTCTTCAAACTCGCGCTGCCAGGGTGTGTCGGGGAGAGCGGCAACCCCGCCGCGCATTTTGCGTTCCGCGTAAAGCTGCAAGAGCTCCTGCGCCATGTCGCGCAAGGCGCGTTTCACGCGGGTCTTGGTGCGCTCCCAGGTGGCCCCTCCCAGGCGGTCGAGGGGAGGTTTGGCGCCTTCGTGGGAGCGATATTTTTCCACCAGGTCCAGGCGTTCCAGCGGCACGTACAGCTTGGCCTCGTCTTGAAACGTCAGCAGCATGAAATCGCGAACCGCTCCCGCCACCGAAATCTGCCGCAGCCCCTGATAGATGCCGATACCGTGGTCAATGTGAACGACGTAGTCCCCAACTTTCAGATCGCTCAGATCGGAGATGAAGCTGGAGATCCCCGAGCGTTCACGCCGCCCGCGCGCTGCCCAATCAAAGCCCCCGAACAAGTCGGAGTCCGCCAACCATAGCTGCCTCAGATCGGGGAAGGCCACGCCTTCGCGAATTTCGCCGCGGGCAATAAACACACCGGAAGAAGCGGGCGAACCCATAGGTCGATCGGGTGAATGGCCGATCGGGTGAACGGGTGAACTAGCCGCGCGCTTGTCACTCGTCGCCCGCCGCTGTTCGCCGCCTTCGGTAAGTTGCTCGTACGGGACTTCGTAGTCCTTCAAGATTTCCCGCAAGCGATCCACCTTGCCGCTGCTGGGAACAACAAAGATGATGGATTCCCCGCGCTTCACCCGAATGCGCAGATCTTCAACCAGCTCCTTGACCCTGCCTTGATACTTGGGAGGAGGCTGGGTGAGGATCGGGTAATCGGGATATCGGGAGATCGGGAGATCGGCCCATGGGTGATTTGCGATTGGTGATCTGCGATTCTCGGAGCCGGTGCCACCGTCGGCATCGGCGCGAGAGGGCCCACTTTCCGCCGCGCTTCCCTCTGGATTTAGCTGTCTCGCGGCATTTTCCACATCATGCCTGTCGGTGCTTTCAGCATCTGTCGCGTGTGCGTCGTCAGTGATCTCGGGTGTACGGAGCGCAAGCTTGTCACTCGTCACTCGCCACTCGTCACTGTTCTCTGCCCCTTCGGGCGGGAAGTATAGGTCGCCGCCAATCACGACCGCTTGCGCGCTCGTTTCCGGAGCCGCCGAAGGACTCTCGAGCCCCAACTCCTTCAGCGAAACTTGGGGAAGACCACTGATGGCGGAATCGAGTTCCGCTTCGTTCAGATAGACTTCTCGAGGCTGCGGGCGGGGCGGAGTGATGTCGCGAACTTCATCAAAGCTCGCGCGCAAGCCGTCGATTATGGGCCCGAGCTGGGCGCGGCGATCGAAAAACTCATCCCAGACAAGTACAGGGTGATCGAGGAGCGAAAACAGCGTATGCGTGTGGGGCTCGACTAGAGGGACAAAAAACTCCCACCCCGGGAAGGTATTTGCGTGTTCGGCGGCCCAGTCGGGTTCGCGATCGGGGAGCGGAGTACCTCGCAATTGAGCATGCTCGCGGGCTCGCAAGGTGAGCACTCGCAGGAGGCGTTCAAAGAATTGTGATGAGCGTTGCGCTTCGGAGAGCGGCAGCATCAGGGCTTGTGGCACTGGCTTGCGCGAGCGCTGCGACGAGGGGTCGAACTCGCGCACAGATTCCAGTTGGTCGCCAAAGAATTCGAGCCGAGAGGGCCAGTCCGCCTCAGGTGGGAAGACATCCACGATCCCCCCGCGCACCGAGTACTGCCCGACGGCGGCGACGGGCTCCCCCGGCTCGTACCCGACGCTCCGCAGGTGCTCGACCAGATCATCCAAATTCAGCTCGTCACCAACCTTTAGTTCGAGCGCTAAGGAGGAGTAGAAGGAGCTATCGCGAAACCGGCCCAAAGCCGCGGCCACGGGGGCGAATATCACCCGCACGCCGCCTCGCGCGATGCGCCAGAGCGCCACGGCCCGCTGTTCCTGAATCTCCGCATGCGGGGAACGGCTTTCGTAGGGTGAGCAATCCACCGCGGGCAGTACTTGCACGGAACTGCTGGTGCCGGGTCTTAACCATTCCAGAAATGTTGCCGTCGTCTGTTGGAAGTTTTGCGCCGTCTCATTGTCCTGAGTTATGACCACCACCGGCCTCGTCACCTGATGCGCTATCGTCGCCACCACCAGCGCCTTGGCCGCGGGCGTGAGGCCGGAGACCGAAATCGGCGCGGCGGCAGAAACAGATAATGCCGCAACTGCCGCGCGCACACTCGTATGTTCGAGAAGGGGTTGGAGTAGGGAATGAAGATCGGCCATGGAGTTAATGAATTATGCGCTGGCTATCAGAAATAAAGGCAAAATGTAAAGTGTAAATTATAAAGTGTAAAACAAAACACCCCTCGATTTTTACCTTTTATCATTTACACTTTAACCTTTGTTCTTCCCGCGCTTACAGCTTACTGCCTACCGCCCTTCGTGCTGCTTCGATGATGGCGGTGGTGGAGTAACCGGGGACGACGGGGATAGGCACCACTCGCCCTCCGGCGGCTTCCACTTCGTCACGACCAACGATTTGATCGAGAGTGTAATGCCCGCCTTTGACCAACACGTCGGGGAGCATTCGTTTTACGACACTCAATACCGACTCGTCGTCGAATATAGTGACATAGTCCACGGCAGCCATAGCGGCGATAATTTCCGTGCGTTCCTTTTCCGGCTGAAGAGCTCGATGATTTCCTTTGAGCGCGCAAACGCTTCGGTCGCTGTTCATGGCAACGATCAAAATATCTCCCAGCTTCCGCGCCTCCGCAAACAGACGTGTGTGCCCGGGATGGATCAGGTCGAAGCAGCCGTTGGTAAGAACCACGCGCATGCCTTGCTGTTTGAGCTGGTCGACCTTCTTGTACGCCTGTTCGAGGGGCAGGATCTTTTCAATCCCCATGGGGCGGTTTCCCTTTCTATGTATGTTCGGCCGCTCCGGGCATCATCCGATGAATCACATGCGGACGCCGATTTTCGAATTATTATTCTAACCGGGATTTGCAATCGAGCGGAACGGATCTCGTGGGGCTGACGCGGAGGCGGGCGATGGAGATTGATCGCGAGGCACGGCCGGCGCTTGGGCAATGATATACTGCCCCTCATCTGCACGGAGGAAATCGACTTATGAGGGCCATCCGTTTCGAACAACCGGGAAAGGTGAACCTGGCGGAATTGCCCGATCCCGACCCGATGCCCGGGTGGGCGCGGATCAGGATTCACGCCGCGGCGGTTTGCATGACAGATTTCGAGCTGCTCCGCGGCAGGCATATGGTTGACTACCCGCTGACGCCGGGGCACGAGTACTGCGGCGTGGTGGACCGTGTGGGGTCCTCGACTGATCAGGCCTGGGTGGGACAGAAAGTGGTGGCGGACAATGAGATTACCTGCTTGAAGTGCGGGTTTTGCCGCCGTGGAGAATGGCGGCGCTGTCCTGAGTACCGGCAAATCGGATTCGGTCCCTCCGGCGGGTACGCGGAGTTTGTCGTTGCACCCGTCCACAATCTGCACGCGCTCGCCGACACGATTTCTTATGAGCAAGGTGCGCTGCTGGAACCTCTGGGTGTGGGTATTGCCGTGGCTCGCATCGCCGGGGCCCGTCTGGGCTCGACGGCAACCATTCTGGGCATGGGTCCAATCGGATTGAACTGTTTGGCGGTCTTGATGGCTTCGGGAGCGCGGCGCATTCTGTGTTTGGACAAGCAAGCCAAGCGCTTGGCGTTGGCGAAAGCCTGGGGAGCGTGCGAGGTGACCGATGACCCCGAAAAGCTCAAAGCTTGGACGCGGTCGCTCCATCCGGAAGGGACGGACATCGTGATTGAGGCTAGTGGGTTCCATCCTTTGGTCCCGCTGGGCGTCAGCCTGACGCGTACGGGCGGTAGCTTTGTGCTAGCGGGATACTGTAAGCAAGAGACGCTGCCGTTTGCTCCTGACACGGTCCAGATGCCCAACCTCCGCATGCTGGGCGCCGGAAACAATGCCGGGTTCATCGAACCCGCCACCCTGGCTGTGGGCGACGGCGTGCTTCGGACGGAAAGCATGATCACGCACCGTTTTCGGCTCGAGGATTTCCGCCAGGTTTTCTCCGACCAGCAGGTGAGCGCGAGCGATTACATCAAAGGGGTTTTCGTGTTCTGAAGGGAGGGTCTTGTGATGTGGAGATTTCTCCTCACGGTGATGGTTATCGCGAGTACACCGACCCTCACGGCGCAGACCGACTCTGAAAGTAATAAGTCACCTTTTCATCCAGCGGAAACGATTTCTGTTACGGATATTACAGTTCCTGTGGCCGGCAATGGGACCGTGGTATTGAACGCCGTCATCAGCGACAAGGGAGAAGTTCAAAAGGTCGAGGTCCGGCGGGATATCGATGTCCTTACGCCGCTGGCGGTTCAGGCGGTCAGGGATTGGAAATTCTCCCCGGCAACACTCGATGGAAAGGCCGTCACGTCCCGGATGCCTGTGGCGGTGACTTTCCGTCCGCCTGGGTCAGCCGCTCCCGTCCCCCATCCGACGCTAATGCCTCAAAGCGATGCAGCTATCCAGGCGGAGTTCCAGCCAGCGGAAGTCACGCGTGCCGGGTTTCCGAGGTATCCCGCGACCACGGTGGTCGCTGGGGCCGTGGTACTGGAGGTTACCGTGACCCAGAAGGGGGAAGCGGAGGATATCAAAGTGCTTCGCGATCTTCCGCCCTTGACCGATGAGGCCAAGGATGTGGTGGGAAATTTCCGGTTTATGGCTGCCACGTTCAACGGCAGACCGATCCAATCCAAGATCGTTCTGGCGTTTGTATCCCAACCTCTCGCCGCGCCGCTGAGTATGATCTTCGGATCAACCGAGAGTTGCCATCACCCACGGGGGAGATGAATGCTCGTGCGGGAGGCCGGTGTCCACCCGCGGCTTCGCATCCGTAGCGCGGGCATCTTGCCCGCTGTCTCGGGAGCGTCCCGCTCCCGTCCGCGCGGGCAGGATGCCCGCGCTACATCCGGCGTCGGCGATTTGCCTGCGGACCGCGTCACGGCGTGCCGCCGGTCTGCACAAAGTGCCGGTTGACGCGTGGTCGATAGCCGCTGCGAGCGCGGACGTGGTCATCCTTAAAGGTCTGGCCGACCAGTTTTACGCTTATGCTCCTCCAGCCGAAATTGGGGTTCGGTTGGGGGTAGTAGGTCAGCGTGTAGAGATGGGCCAGGTCATCCCGAATGGAGGCGAAGGCGTTCTGCTGGTCCTTCCAGTCTTTGGCGAAGTAGGACTTGCCACCCGTGCTCGAGCTCATGCGCCCGAAAACGGCGGAGGATACGGGGTCGAGGCGCGCGAGTTGGGTGCTGATCATATAAATGGGAATGCCCTCGGTTTGGGCCACCTCACGAACATCCTCCGGCGCCACCATACTGGAGTTGTCAGGCCCGTTGGAAAAGGCCACAATCACCCTTCTGCCGGTGTATTGGGAAGCATCCCGAAGGGTCATCAAGAGAGCGTCATAAAGTGCGGCGTCATCGCCGGCCACGGTTTCACGGACCCCACTCAGCGCCACGGAGCGATCGGGTGTGAGCATGCAGATGCGGGAAAAGTTTCGGCTGTAAGAATAGAAAGCCACCCTGTACGGATGGTCGAGTGACCGCACGAATTCCGCAATCGCATCTTGGGCAAAGACAAATCCCCGATACATATAATTGCTGGTGTCGAAAAGGATAAAGACGCTGGCGCCGGCCACCATGGAGGCAACGCGGTCAGGAGATTCCACTTGCATCAGGGGCGCGCTGACATGCCCCTGCTTGGGGACTTTGCTAGGAGGGTCGGCGCCCACCGCCGCGTCCCTTCGGGGATAATCTTCCAGTTGACGTGGTGCTTCATTCTCCTCACCAAAGCCGGCAATTTTCTGGGCGATTCCGTCTTCGTATATCTCAAAATCCCACGGGCTGAGGCGGGTAACGTAATCTCCCTTCTTATCGGTCACCGCCACATCCAACTGCACCATGTTGACGTTGACATGAAAGACGGTGTCAGGCTTGTCTTGCTGCGCCGCCATCCAGACTCTGGCCCCGGAAAAGATTCCGAGGCACAAAACCGACAGTAAAAGGATTCGCTTTGCCATGATCGTCAATCCTCCATCCCCCCGGATCAGTCTCCGAGCTGGGCCTGTGCGGTGGCCTTGGGCAGGGTTTGAACTTTGCCCTCTTCAAACTCCTTGCCCGTCTCCCGCAGAGCGCGCAATAGGGCGGGCCAGTCGTCCAGGTGGGTTGCGAAGATGTTCTCCACCATCCGTTGGGTCAGAGCGGGCACCAACTGATGAAGGCTTTCTGGAGGCAAGCCTTTTTCGTCCGCCAAGCGAGCCCAGTAGAGATTGTTGGACTCCCAAGTTTCGGCCAAGAGGTAGCTTGAGTAACCGAGAAATGTGGGGAAAGGCCGCAAGTTGAGAAGTTCGCGGGCATTGGTTTGTGCCAACGCGGGATGGGGAACGCCGAAATCTTCCGACAGTCTTTGCCGGTTGATTTCCTGGGGGTCTTCCTGGGAGAGGCTTTGAATCTCCTCCCCGGCCTTTCCCCATCGGGTCATCTGCGAGGAATATTGACTCTGAAACTCCAAACCGAGGTATAGGGTCTCGGCCGGAGTGATGTGGGGAAGGAATACCTCGGGATGTCCGGAATCCAGATCCATCTGCAATCGGGACAGCCGCCGCAAAACCATGCGGTTGGCGAGGATGGCCATGACCTCTTGCCGCAGGCTCGCATCCTGGCCCGCGCTCGTCAAGAGGCCCTCACCAAACTGTTGGTAGAGGGCGACGGCGTGAAGCTCCTTCGGAGTAATTTGCCACCAGCGCGGCAGAACGGCCGCGTTCAATAGGGATGGAACCAAGTCCTCCCAAATGAGGGATTGGACGTTTCTGGGGATAAAGAACTCCTGTTCGACTTGCCCCAGCGAATAGGCGAGGTCGGCAAGTCCGCCGGTCAAGCGCACGCCTCCTCCGGATGTATCGCCGCGGCCGACCAGTTCAGGTATGGACCAAGGTGGATCTGATCCGCGTGACAAATCGCCGGAAAAGTCATGGCGGCGTATGAAGAGCGGGTTGTTGTGAAGCATCTGGGCGCCGGGGGGCTCGTAGTAGGCGTAGTTCAAGCCGACGAGGAAATCTCGCAAGAAGGGGACGAGCCGGCCGCGTGCGTTGGCCATTTCCTTAGGCGCGCCGGCCGTGTGCAACGCCTCGACGATATTCGTATCCATTTCCGCCCGGGTGTGCGAATCCCCAAAATGGCTCGACGTCCACTCGATTTTTTCACCTGTGGAAAAAATGGGCTTGGGCATTTCGAACTCGCGCAACTCTTCGGCTCGTGGGATCAAGGGCTCCGCCGGAGCTTTCCCTTGGGCGACCAGGGGAAGGCCATCCCCCAGTGCGAGCAACGTGTCGAGAGAAACCAGGCGCTGCGCCTCCAGGACCGAACGCATTCGATCGGCAATTTCTCCCCGAATTTGGACCCGGTTCGGACTGGTCGGCTTGGGCCCCGCCACTAACTCAATAAGCGCGTCTTGGGTGGCCTGAGTGTTTCCGGTTGCCGCGCGCATGAGCTCGGCAAGCGACGTCCGGGTTGCATCATAAAGCTCAGGAGAAGAATGAACGTTGTAAAAGGGATGGAATATCCGTTGCCAGGAATTGTTCCAGTCGGCGACGGGAATTTCACCCTGGCGCGCCAGGATTTGCCAAAGGCCGCACTGTGCTTGCAATATCCCGGTCGCCTCCCCTCGTGTGGTGACATCCTGAATGTGGTCAATGGCCTCCGCAGTGTTGAGAAACTCGGTCAACGAGGCGTCGTTCAGACTATGAAACTCGGCAAATACCGGGTACTGGTCGCCCAGCTTCGCGTATTTGCCAGCAAGCACGCGGGCCGTCGCGGGGCTCAAGGGTGTTCCGCCGGCGCGCGCGCGGTCGATTTCGCTGAGGGCGAGATAAGCCTGCAGCGGTCCCTTTTGCGTTTGCTCGCGAGAGAAACCGAAGAGGAACTCAATCAAATCATTGGGACTATTTAAGTGGCCAATCTTCTTTGACCAGCCCCGGGCTAGTTTCGAATTGTTTCCCTGGATTGCTTCATCCCAGATGGTCAAACCTCCCGGCACATGGGGTTGACCGTTTGAATCCAGGAGCATCCTGGTGACCAAGAGCAACAGTCCGGGGTCCGGACGGAATACCGCTTTTGCGGGACCGGGAGTGGTGCCGCGCTCTCGCAACGCTTGATAGAACCGCGCGAGACGTTTGGAATCGGTAAAGTACGCCTGCTGCGGGCCATCCACTCGTGACATCGCGTCATAATAAGGAGCCAGCCATCCGTCATCCTTGGAGAGGAGCGCGATGACGAAATCTCCCGGTGAGTGGGTGCTGGCCCCCACCAAATGTTCCCACGCGGATTCCGCCTGTTGCCCTCCGGGGACCAGTACATGTCCCGACCGAATGCAAAGCTGCTCGCCATAGAAATCCAGCACCGCTGCATAAGGCAGAAGCTTCTCAATCCCCGGATTCACCCGCAGGGCGGACCGCGTTTCTTCGTCGATTTGGGCCAGCGCCCAGTAAAGACGCGGCAGGTCGGGGTCGCCCAAGAGCGCGTCCAACAGATCCTTGTGATTCTTGTTCCGGTCGTTCTGCATCCAAACACCGGCGTCAAATAGCACCGGCAGTTGCGTACTGCTAAAGGGATAGACAAATGGCGTGCCGGTCTGAAGGGCCTTCTCCAACTCGGCCAGCGGGAAGCCGGAATCGACAGTGGTAAATGCCCGCTTAGGATTGGCAGTCTCAAGGGTGGCCTGGGGCCCGCACGGTTGCTGGAGCTTGTAGCCAATCACGTTAAGCAGCCGGGTGGCATCGGTACAATTAGTAACGCGAATGTTTCCATCCGGACCCGCCAGAGTTTGCAATTCGCGTGCCTGATCCACATACCGCCTGACCAGAACCAAATACTCGCTGGCGGTTGAAGAATGGGTTGCGCCGCCGAATCCGTCCAAAACGACCTGGTGAGAAAGGAGAGGTAATACTTCTTCCGGATCCGCCTTTCGGCTGACGGCCGCCAAGCGTAAAAAGGGCAAGAGTGGACCTGGAATGGCCAGCGTGGGAGACGGGGGGACTGGACCTCGGGGGACGGGCTTGTCCGCACCTTTCGGGCCCGCCGGCGGTGGCGGATCTGCCCCCAAGGCATTGGAGCTGAACCATGCTGAAATAACCAGCAAGAGCGTTGCCAGAAGGACTGCCAGTGGGCGATAGGAAGATCGCATAACGTGAACTCCTCCCCGAGCCTTAAGGCCAGATTGTCTTTAAGGAAGCTTGCGCCGCCGAGACGGAAGTTGAGTTAGCTTGAAGCACGGACCAAACCCTGCTGGCCAAGGCATCAAGCATCGCGAACTGATTTCAGCTTTCGCGCCGCCTTCGAATTGTTCGCGATTACGGTGCTACCCGCCCCGTCCGCCAAGTATACACCAAACATGCTGCGTGGGAATGGGGTCCCAGAGTTTTTTCTCTACAGTCTTTTCTCGATTTGCTTTCAGGATCCGGAGTAGACGCAGCGGCCTCTCGAAAGGACGGTTACTACCTTGAGGGATTCAGGGGTTCGCCGGAAGAATACCAAGTTCGCGGGCTGGCCCGCGGCCAACTGAGAGCACACCGGGTGGCGCCGCAGCAAATTCGCGGGGTTCGCCGTCGCCGCTTGAATTGCCGATGCCAGCGTGCATCGGGAGTAGTTCATGAAGACGGCTACTCCTCGATTCATGGTCAAGGCGGACCCGGCCATCGAGGCGCGATCGGCCGTCACGACCTGACCCGAAGGCAAAAACTCGATATCTTTTCCCCCAAAAGTGTATTTCCCCGCGGGCATAAGTGCGACGTGGACTGCGTCAGTAATCAGAATGCACTTTTCGATTCCTTTCATGCCGACAATGACTTTGACGACGTCAGGGGGCAGATGAAACCCGTCACAAATTAAGCTCGTATGTAACGATTCTGTGGCAAGTTGCGCCCAAAGCGGCGCTTTGTGACGGTGAAGATACTCGGGGCAGCCATTCCCCAAGTGAGTGTTGAGCGTGGCCCCCGCTGCCGCTGCGCGGTGGACGTCTTCCGGCCCACCGTCCGTGTGGCCGATGGCGACGATTACTCCGCCGGCCTTTGCCCTTCGAATAAACTCCTCCGCGCCAGGCAGTTCTGGTGCCACCGTGACGATTCCAATTCTCCCTCCCGCGGCGCCTTGCAACTCCAAGAACTCTTCCCAATTAGGGTGTCGCATCCACTTGGGATCGTGCGCGCCGTGCGATCCGAGTGGGGAAAGATACGGGCCCTCCAAGTGGTAGCAGGGAGCCGCATAAGCGAAATCCGGATTCACGCGCGCCGCCTGCTCGAGAATGGCGAAATTCCTCGCTAACATTGACAGAGAATTGGTAATGAGGGTGGGGCAGAAGGTGGTGACGCCGGTGCTCCAAATGGCAGGTAACACGCTGATGGCTTTTTCCGCGTCCAAATCCGGGCTGGAGAAATCGACTCCCGCAAAACCGTTCACCTGGATATCCACAAATCCCGGGCTGATGAAAGGCAGACCAGCGCTCGTAGGGCCGGTGATGGCGACTGAGCTGATCTTCTCGTCAGTGACCTCCAAGCTCGCGCAACCAACCCCGGGAATATTTCCCTCCAACTCCATGGCCCTATCCTCGTTTCTTTAGCAATTCCAATTCTTCCAATGTGCGCGGCCAATCCTGTTTCATTAGTCGTGATAGGGAGCGGTCGGCGAGTAGCCTGCCGCCCGTCTGGCAGGTTGGGCAATAATTCGTCTCGTTGCTCGCGTAGCGAATGCGCTGCACTTTGGTCCCGCAACGCGGGCAGGGCTTGCCATATTTCCCATGGACTGCCATTTCCTCTCGAAAGGCCGTTACATTTTCAGGGAATCCGCCATGGGCGTCGGCGCGCAAGCTGTCGGTCCACTCGATGAGAACCCTCTGCGTGGCAGTGTACAGCCGCTCAATTTCATCTTTCTCCAGCCGTCCGGTGAGCGTGACGGGTGAAAGCTCCGCGCGGTGCAGGATCTCATCGGAGTAGGCGTTGCCGATACCGCTGAACAAGCGGGGGTCGGTTAATGCTCGCTTCAGGGTATGGTTACCTGAGGTGAGGCGCTCGGCGAAGGAATCAAGCTCTGCCGTGAGAACCTCCAAACCGCCAGGGTCGAGTCCCCGTAAGTCGTCTTCGCCTTGGACCACGTGCAGGGATGCGCGGCGCTGCGAACCTGCCTCGGTCAAAAGTAAGCTGCCGTCTGGGAAATCCATTGCCGCCAGCGCGCGTTTGGGGGTGAGCTTCACGCCCGGCTTGGTCCAATGCAGGCGCCCGGCAATCATCAAGTGCAGCACCAGCCAAAGATCATCTTGCAAGCCAATAGCGATGCGCTTCCCCACCCGCCGCAATTCCCGCACGGCCTTGCCTTGCACTGCCTGAAGTGGTGGGGTGGCCGTGCGAAGGAGAAATGGCCCCACAACGCGCACACCTTCGAGCCGCTGGTTGAGAATGCGCGCCTCGAGAGCTTCAAGGTATACGACGATGTCAGGCAGTTCCGGCACGATGCCGCCATCTTGACACGGGGCCCGGCGTCCGTAAACCCCCTTGTGAAGTCGATGGATCGTAGGTTGCATGCGGCAAATCGGGAGGTCTACACCCCCATTCGATCTACCACCTACCACATACCCGACTTTGTAGACACATCTGGCGGAAGACGGGCGGCGGCGATATAATCACGCCTCGCAATTTGTTCGGGCTGTTTTTTAAGATGACCGAGGAGTCTGGAGGAGGGTGCGCGTGGCTTGGCAGCGTTGGTTTCTTCAAGCCCCGGTTACGCTTGCGCGATCGCGTCGGACCTGGAGGGGGTAATACTTCAAAAAGCGTCGTCCGCATTGGGGTTTGAAAATCGATAGCCGGAGAAGGCGTGGTGAGTACAACTGAAAGAATCGATCGACAGGAGGATGAGATGAAAAAGATCACGATCGGAGTCCTCGGTGTGCTGATGGTGGCCTGCTTCGCCGCGGTGGCGCTGGCCCAGGACAATCCCCGCGGCACATCGACTTTGTCCATCAAGGGGAAAACGGTTTCTGTTGATTACGGACGGCCCGCGCTCAAGGGTCGCACATCGGATGCATTGCTCGGCAGATTGAAACCTGGGGGAGTGTGGCGGTTGGGGGCCGACACCTCGACGACTTTCAAGACGGGCATCGACTTGGTATTTGGTGACGTGACGATTCCGGCCGGGGAATATAGCGTTTGGATGCAGCGCCAGGAGGGCGATTCCTGGAAGCTGCTTTTCGACAAGCAGCATGGGCAATGGGGAGAGCCCGAGCCTGACCCTTCGCAGTGTTTCGCCTCGGTGCCTTTAGTGGGATCGACCCCTGCTGCCTCCACTGAGCTGGTAACGCTAACCCTTAGCAAAGCGGATGGGGGTGGGACCCTCACGATCCAATGGGGCACTCTGGAAGTGGCCGCCAGCTTCAAAGCAAAATAACGAAAAGGGACGGCCAATACGCGGAGCGCGGAGATGCATTGCGTGCCCGCGCTACGTGCTTGTGTGGCCGATGTAAGTGGCTTCGTTAACTGCATCGATAAAAATGGAGGATGAGATGAAAAAACTTGCATTAGGAATGCTCAGTGTGCTGATGGTGGCTTGTTTCGCGGCAGTCGCTATGGCTCAGGGCAACCCCCGCGGCACATCGACGATAACGCTTAAGGGGAAGACGGTTTCGGTCGAGTACGGACGCCCATCGCTCAAGGGACGGACGACCGATGAATTACTCGGCAAATTGAAGCCAGGCGCGGCTTGGCGATTGGGAGCTGACACTTCCACAACGTTTAAGTCGGCGGTCGACTTGGCCTTCGGTGACGTGACTGTGCCGGCCGGGGAGTACAGCATCTGGATGGAGCGGGAAAGCGACAACTCCTGGAAGCTCGTCTTCAACAAGAAGCACGGTCAGTGGGGCACGCAGCACGACGCATCGCAGGATTTCGCCTCCGTACCGTTGGTTGAGTCGACGCCCGCTGCGCCTGCTGAAATGGTCACTCTCACCCTTACCAAGGCCGAGGGCGGGGGGACACTTGTGATCCAGTGGGGCACTCTGGAAGCGACCGCCAGCTTCAAAGCAAAATAACCAGGGGGACCGCCAACACCCGCAGCGCGAACCGGTTTTGAGGGCCCGCGCTGCGGGTTTGTTTACTCCGAGTTAAGAGGCTTCGTAGAACAGTGAAGCCGATGGTGGAGGAATAAAATGAAAGTATTGGCAGCGGGACTACTGAGTGTCCTGATGGTGGCCTGTTTCGCGGTCGTGGCTATTGCACAGGGCAACCCTCGCGGGACAACGGCGATAACCCTCAAGGGGAAGAGAATTTCAATCGAGTACGGCCGCCCCTCGCTTAAAGGCCGCACCACGGACGATCTACTCGGCAACTTGCCGCCAGAGGGCGTTTGGCGTCTGGGGGCTGACACCTCCACGACCTTCAGTACCGGCATCGACCTGGACTTTGTCGACGCCGTGGTCCCTGCCGGCGTCTATAGCCTTTGGCTGGCGAAGGCCTCAGGGGATAATTCCTGGAATCTCGTCTTCAACAAGCAGCATGGTCAATCGGGTACAGAACACGACCCGTCACAAGATGCGTTTTTCGTGCCCTTGAAGGCATCGAAGGCCGCTAAATCCATTGAAATGGTAACTCTAACCCTTCGCAAATCGGGCGGGGTTGGAAGGCTCACGATCCAATGGGGCACTCTCGAAGTGGCCGCCAACTTCAAAGCGAAATAACGAAGGAAAAGCGCCATTTATGCGTACACGGTTACTGGGGCGTACAGGTTTAAAAGTATCGGAGATCTGTTTGGGCACGATGACGTTTGGGAGCCAGCCCGGAGGTCATCGCGTGCCGGGGTGCGATGAAAACGAATCGATAACCATTCTAAACGCCTACCTTGACCAGGGCGGCAATTTCATTGATACCGCCGATGGATACGCCGACGGACGCTCCGAGGAAATCCTGGGAAGAGGCTTAAAGGGCCGTCGCGATGACGTGGTGCTGGCGACCAAGGTTTTCTTTCCCGCTGGCCCCGGCGCCAACCGCAAGGGGCTTTCGCGCAAGCACATCTTTGAGGCGATTGAAGCCAGCTTGCGCCGCTTGCAGACCGACTATCTTGACCTTTATCAGGTCCATTGTTTTGATTCGCACACGCCGCTGGAAGAAACCCTTTCAGCACTCGATGCGCTGGTGAGGCAAGGCAAGGCTCGCTACCTCGGCTGTTCGAATTTTGGCGCGTGGCAATTGGCCGAGGCACTCGGCGTGTCGGCGCTGAACGGTTACGCCCGCTTCGATTGCCTTCAGCCTCAGTACAGCTTGGTGTGCCGCTCGATCGATCGCGAGATACTACCCCTCTGCCGCGCTGAAGGTGTTGGCGTCATCGCTTGGAGCCCCTTGGCGGGCGGCTTTCTCAGCGGGAAGTATCGCTCCGGCGACGCCGCGCCCCAGGCGTCACGCTTGGCAGACTCAGATCCATCCATTCGCCCCTGGGTGGAGCGCCACTTTACCGAGCGGAATTACCACATCCTGGGCGTCGCGGAAGAAGTCTCTGCCCGTCTGGGAAAAACACTCAGCCAAGTTGCCCTCGCGTGGTTGCTCGCCGTGCCCAGAGTCACTTCGGTCATCATCGGCGCGCGCAGTCTGCCGCAGCTTCACGAGAATTTGGGAGCGGGGGGCTGGGAATTCCCTTCCGAAGAATGGAAGAAGATCGACGAAGCAAGCGCGCTGCCCCTTGAGTATCCGCAGGACTTTCAAGCCTGGGTAGAACCGCTAATCCACGGAGACTTGAGCGGACACTGAGATACTCGAAATTGACTCGCGGCGAAAATTTTGGAACATTCGATTGGGGAGAGGTGTCTACACTAAGGAACAAGTCTATCTTCGGAGGTTTCAGTCAATCCCATGGTCATCATTGCCGTGTTCGGTGGTCTCGTTGTTGGTGGCGCGATCTTTGCCGTCCTCAAAAATAGCGGTGGTAAATCCACGGAAGACAAATACACAAAGTTGGACATCGGCTAACCGCCAGGTTCAGCCTAATCGGTCCTTTTCCCAATAGGGCACACCTTTTCCAAAACCGTCGTAGCGAAGATGTTATGGGAATAAGTGTGAAGTGTCGGCGTTAGTAAAACCGAATCTCATCGATGTCAAGGCGGAAGCTTCCGGGCGGGCCATCAACACGGAATTCCAGAACCATGGTGCTTTTGCGCGGCGCTGGGCTGGGGGCCGCCAGCCACGCCGCCGGCAAGCGAACGCTTTGCCATTTGGAATCGGGGATGAACGCCAGCGTGGGAATGGGAAGTGTGGGATCGGGCGGATCAAGTTTCACCTGGAAGAGACGGCCATCGCCACGGACTTCGAACTGAATTCCACGCATACTCGGAGCACCCGCGGGCAGCGTGAAAGGATAGCGGGCTGTGACGGCGCCTCGTTCCGACCCGGAGGCAGATTCCACTCGGCCTTTGAAACGCAGTGCTTGTGCGGTCCCGTCGGCGCCGGGCGAAATTACTTCGAATTCCCCGAGTGAGCGGCCGGGTGCATTCGCCTCGGTCGAGACCTGCCAGGTTTTGAGAATCTCTTCCGGCTCTTCCGGGCTTTCGAAGTTGTTCAGCAGAATGCTGTCGCCGGAGGCAAGATGTTGTTCTTCCGCCGCAGGGGGCTGGCTGATGAAGGAGAATGTTTCCTTCGATGTTGCGGCCAGGCTTCCGCGCTCGATCATCCAAATCCCCATGACCAGGAATGGGACGACAAAGGTTGTCGAGAGCAACTTGGCGCGGGTCGAGATCTTCTCTTCCTTTTCCCAGCGAAACAGCTTCCAGGCAAAAAGCAGGCCGAAGGTCCCCGACACAACGAGCACCAGCATTTCCGCACGCTGATCATAAAGCGAGTGGCCTCCCACCATGATCGCCTGAAACGAATTGACCAAATAGGTAGCGGGCAAGAAGGCGGCGAAGCCCTGGATCCATTGAGGCAGCATCGGCAGGGGTACGGTAACACCGGAAAGGAACAGCAGGGTGAACCAAGCGACGTTGTTGAAAACCTGCGCCTCCTGCATGGTGTTCGCCACGCTCGAGATGGTAAGTCCGAATCCCGCGAACGCGAAGACGCCGACTGTAACCAGAACGAGAAGAGTGAACAGATTTATTTTGAGCGGCATGTGAAAAAAAACCGTCGCGCAAAAGACCAGCAAGGCGATGGTGGGGAGTTCGAGCAGATAGTTCGCCAGCAGGTTGCTGAACACAATCGAGCCCGGTCCGATGGGCGCCAGTCGATACCGGCGCAGACTGCCGCGCTCGCGCTGCATGACGGATTGCATCCCCAGCCCCCAGAATCCGCTTCCCATCACGTTGAGGGTCACCACGGGCCCGAACATGTAAAGCACCGCCTCCGGGTGGCCATGTGCAAACAGGCCCGCGTAAACAAATAGAAAAATGAGAGGAAAGATAAAGGTGAAGAACAGCGCCGTCTTGGTGCGCATCACCAGCTTGATCGACATCAGCGCAATGCGAACTGAGGGCATCAGGTTCATCGGGTCATTTGGTCAGTCTTCCATCCGCCGCCCGGTCATTTCTACGAACACATCCTCCAGCGTCGGCTGGGCGATGTGGAGGTCGAGCAGCGCGTTGCCATCGGCCTCAAGGAAGCGCACCAGGGCCGCGACCGCCGGGGCGGCCGGCTGTGCGTGAAGACAATAGCGCCCATCGGCTTCCGTGCAATCTGCCACCGCGTCGAGTTGCTTCAAGCGGTCGATTGAAACCGGCTTGGCAAGAGACACCTCGATGCGCGTGCCCTTGCCGGATTGGAGCACAAGTTCGCGGGGCGTCCCCAAGGCGATCACTTGACCGCGATCGATGATGGCGACGCGATCGCAGAGGCGTTCGGCCTCCTCGATATAGTGAGTCGTCATCAAAGTGGTACGATGCTCTTCGCGGAATTGTTCGATAAGCGCGTAGATGTCGCGGCGCAGTTGGGCATCCAGCCCGACCGTGGGTTCGTCGAGCAAAACCAACTCGGGGTTGTTCACCATCGCCAAGGCCAGCGCCAGTCGCTGCTTCTGGCCGCCCGACAGCTTTTCAAAAAAGGTCCGGCGCTTCTCCCCCAGGCCAAACCGTCCCATCAGGACTTCAATGGACGCCGGCTGGCGGTAAAAGCTGGCGAACAAGGTGAGGGCTTCCTCGACTCGGATTTTGTCCGGCAGCACGGTAGCCTGAAGTTGGGCGCCAATCCGTTCCTTCAGCGCGCTCTGCTCGCGCCCCGGGTCCATCCCGCAGACGCTCACCGTGCCACTGTCCGGCTGACGCAGGCCTTCCAGAATCTCAATGGTCGTGGTCTTTCCCGCGCCGTTGGGCCCGAGCAAGCCAAAGACCTCACCCGCTTTGATCTCAAAGGTGATTCCCCGCACAGCCTCGAGATCGCCGTAGCGTTTGCGCAAATCTTTCACGCGCACGACCACGGAGTTGGCGTCATTCAGCATGATGTGAAGCGGCTATAATATCGGACCAAGATACCCGAGGCAATCATTCTTAACGTATAGGGTACTGTTTAGCTGCAAGTTTGGCCCCAAATTTGTAGAGAATATGCGGGAGTGTTATATTGCGCTGTCATAATATGCTGCTATCTTAACGGAAGGACGCGGATGAAATGTCCCAGATCTGTTCATCCCTCCGGCGAAAGGTCGTAGGGTGAGCAATGAAGATTTTAGTCTTGAATTGCGGCAGTTCTTCCATCAAGTTCCAGCTCATTGAAACCGACGTTGAGCTGATTGAATCCGACACGGACCGCTGCATCGCCAAAGGCGGGGTGGAGCGCATTGGAACGGACGAAGCGACTTTGAAGGTGACCGTCCCCCCCAATCCGTCCGTGTCTTTGACCGAAGAGATTCTGGACCATCAGACGGCCCTGACGCGGGCGATTGCGACGCTGAAGGAACACCGCGCGGTCGCCGACATTTCGCAGATTCAGGCGGTCGGGCATCGGGTGCTGCATGGAGGTGAGCGCTTCTCCGCTCCGGTGATCATCGACGAAGAAGTGGAGCACGGGATCCAGCAGTGTATTGAGCTCGGGCCGCTGCACAATCCCCACAACCTGCGCGGCTATTACGTTGCCCGCAAAATTATGCCCCAGGTGCCGCAGGTGGCCGTGTTCGATACGGCCTTCCATCAGACCATGCCTCCGCACGCCTATCTGTACGGCTTGCCCTACTCGTACTACCGGCGCTACCACATTCGGCGCTACGGATTTCATGGCACCTCGCATCGGTACGTCGCGTTTCGCTACCGGAAGATTTTCGGCAAGTTGCGCGAAGAGGCCAACCTGATCACGGTGCACCTTGGAAACGGCTGCTCGATTACGGCAATCGAGAAGGGCCTTTGTATTGATACCTCCATGGGGCTGACGCCGCAGGAGGGCTTGCTGATGGGCACGCGCTGTGGCGACATCGATTCTGCCGCCATCTTGTACCTCATGTCGAAGGACGAATTAACTGTTCACGATGTGTCCATATTGATTAATAAGTTTTCCGGCTTATATGGAATCTCTGGCGAGTCGAACGACATGCGCGAGTTGATGGCGGCTTCCGCCAAGGGCGACGAGCAGGCGAAGCTGGCGATTGACGTCTTCTGTTATCGCATCAAGAAATACATCGGATCGTATACGGCGGCGCTGGGGCACGTGGATGGCTTGGTTTTCACCGGCGGAATCGGGGAGAATTCGCCCGACATCCGCGCCCAAGCCTGCGAGGGCCTGAGCGAGTTCGGAATTCAAATTGACCCGACTCGCAACGCGGCGGTGGTGGGAAAGGAAAGTCAGATCTCAACCGACAGCAGCCGCGTGCGGGTGATGGTGATACCCACCAACGAGGAACTCCTCATTGCCCGCGACACCTTCCGAGTCGTCCGCGGAATACCGAATCCGCACTGAGAAGAACAGGTGTCAGGTGCCAGGTGTCGGGGAAAAACAAGATTCTTGTCTGTGGTCAGGAGCAGGTCAAATCTCGCGGCGTCAGCCGCGCACAACCACTCGCCGCTGGCGAGTGTGCTCCAGCGATGCGTCGGAGTGCCACCCGGTCTCACGCTGATATTGGTTGCGCCCGGGTTCGTGCCGTCGTACCCTTCCTGAAGGGGACGCTGTGTTCGGCCACAGGGAGGGTGCGGATGGCGACGACCAATATCAAGGATGAGGCTCGAAGGCTTATCGAAAAGATGCCGGACGACTCCAC
>CAZCVY010000090.1:0-25102 GCA_964501985.1 uncultured Acidobacteriota bacterium
GCACGTTTCGCGCAGCGCTCGACCGCATGAATGAATTTCCGGATTTCAAATTCACGGCCAGTTCCGCCCAGTTGTATGAGTGGGCGGCGGCAGCCGACCCCAACATGATCGCGGAGATTCGCAAACGCGTCGCCGAAGGCCGATGGGACGTGGTCGGCGGATGGTGGATCGAGCCCGACATCAACGTCCCCAACGGCGAATCGTTTCTTCGCCACGGCCTTTATAGCCAACGGCTCTTTCAGCAATTGGTGGGGCGCAAGGCGCAGGTGGGTTACAACCCCGACTCGTTTGGCCACACCGGCTCGCTGCCCCAGATTCTGAAGCTCGACGGATTGCACGGCTACGTGTTCATGCGCCCAGCTTTCAATGAGAAGAAGTTGCCCGCCGACGTGTTCTGGTGGCAGGGGGTGGACGGAACGCGTGTTTTGACCTATCGCATTCCTTACAGCTACGGAATCGAGTCGGATGAGATCCAGCAAGCCATGCACGCGATCGTGACCAAGCTCCAGGAACCCACCAAGGACATGATGCTCTTCTACGGCGCGGGAGATCACGGTGGGGGCCCTGCCAAGCAAACCATTCAGGCCATTCTGGATGCCCAGAAGCAGTCCGGCGCTCCCAAGATTCTCTTCAGCACTGTCGACCAGTACTTCGACGACGAGTTGAAGAACAAGCCCGATGTGTTCCCCGTGGTGGACGACGATTTGCAGCACCACTCGGTGGGCTGCTACACCGCGGTGTCAGAAATCAAGAAGGATAATCGTACGACTGAAACCGCCTTGATGACGGGTGAGAAGATGGCCGCTCTGGCGAACGTGCTGGTGGGCTTCCCCTACCCCAAGACCGATTTCGCCGCTTCCTGGAAAAAAGTTCTCTTGATGCAATTTCACGACAGCATGGCGGGGACGGCGCTTCCCGAGCAATACGTCGTCTCGCACAATGCCTACGGATTCGCGAAGGAAGTGGCCAATCAGGCCATCTACCGCGCGACGGAGAAGATTGCGTGGCAGATTCCCGCCACCGACCCGGGCTCCGAGTATTTGGTGGTCTTCAATCCCCACGCCTGGGATGAGAACCTTAACGTTCAGTACGATCTCGGCTGGGGCAACGAATATGGCGCGGGTATAAAGAACGACTCGCGCCTGGAAGACGAAAAGGGCAACGCCATTCTGCACCAGTGGACGGCGGGCCAGACGGTGGTGGGCGACCGGAAAGGATTGGTGTTCCAAGCGCCCGTGCCGGCCTTTGGCTACCGACAGTTTCGTTTGCACAAGGTTGAGCCCGGCGCTGCTCCATCCTCCTCTGTGCAGGCCACCGACAAGGGCCTCGAGAACGAACATCTCCGGGTGACCTTTGCCGACAATGGAACGATTTCGATCTATGACAAAGACGCCGGAGCAGACGTGTTCCGCGGGAACGCGGGCGGGGCTCGCGGCGTGGTGATCGACGATCACAGTGATACCTGGAGCCACGATGTTGTGTCCTATACGCAGGAAATCGGGGCGTTTGGAAACGCGAGTTTCCGCATGCTGGAGAATGGCCCGGTGCGCGCCACCGTGCGCGAGCGGACCAGCTACGGCGATTCCAAAATGACCCGGGACTGGACGCTCTACGCCGGCGCGCGCACCCTCGATCTGAATGTCTCGCTGGATTGGCACGAGCACCAGAAGATCCTGAAGTTTTCCTTCCCCGTTGACGTGGAGAATCCGGTGCCCGCTTATGAAATCGCTTACGGCTTCAAGGTCCGCAAGGCGAACGGCGCAGAAGACCCGGGGCAGCGATGGATTGACCTTTCCGGCGATCGCAGCGGCAAAACTTACGGCCTGACGGTCCTGAACGATGCCAAGTACGGTTACAGCGTGCAGGATAACGACATGCGGATTTCCATCGTGCGCGGCGCGGCGTATGCGCAACACCGGCCCCGCCAGCTTGAGCCCAACGGTGAATACATTTGGGAAGACCAAGGCATTCAGAATTTTCGCATGGAGCTGGTGCCGCACACGGGAACGTGGCAGGACGCCGGAATCGCTCACCTGGCCGAGGAATTGACGGCGCCCGTGCCGGTTCTCTACGAGGGAATTCATACGGGCACTCGCGCCCCAGTGGGTTCCTTCCTTTCAGTGGATGTTCCCGACGTCGTCGTCTCTGACATCAAGCAGGCCGAGGATGGGAACGACCTGATCATCCGCTGCGTTGAGACCGCCGGGCACGCTACCAAGGCGACTCTGAACCTGGGTTTGGTGCACCGCCAGTGGACCGGTGAATTCCATCCGCTCGAGATCAAGACCCTTCGCGTGCCCCAGGCGGCGGGAGGGCAGATCCGCGAAGTCAACGCGCTCGAACAGTGAGAAGAAGGCTGAAGTATGAAGGGTGAAGGATGAAATGCCTCGGGCGGCGCGCGCCGGGGGCGATCCAATGAATGCTTGGAGAGCCCCAAGCGCGGCGGTCTGCATGATGGCTGCGGCCGCGGCGGCAACTCTCTCGTGGAGCATCGCGTCCCACGCTTTACCCGCGGCGGGTTTGGCGCTCGCGCAGCGACCCGCGAGTGCACACGACGGGGTAGCTGCACCATCGTCCAACCCCGCAAATCCGAAGTTGGCGGCGATTACGGTCGACTACCCGGAAGACGGGTCGATCTTCCCGCCCGAGATCACTCCCCCCACATTCCTCTGGCGCGATGCTTCACCCAGCGCCTCGGTGTGGACGATCGATGTCGCGTTCACCGACGGCGCCGCGGGGATTCGTGCGGAATCGGCGGGAGAACGCTTACGCCTCAGCGAAATCGACCGGCGTTGTGTTTCCGCCAACAACGCGCTGCCCAAGCTCACGTCGCAGCAAGCGGAGGCGCGAACCTGGATGCCCGATTGTGCGACCTGGGCAGCGATCAAGCGCCACTCGACGCAACATCCCGCCACCCTCACCATCACCGGCTTTCAAGACGAGCATCTGGACCATCCCGTTTCCCGGGGCAAGGTCGTGATTCAAACTTCACAGGATCCCGTGGGAGCGCCAATCTTCTATCGTGATGTGCCGCTGATCCCCGCGGAGCTGAAAAAGGGAGTGATTAACCCTCTATCGCAGGGCGCTCTGCCGCTGCTTTCCTGGCGGCTGCGCAATATCGCCGAGCCCAGCAGTCGCCTGCTGCTGACGGGCATGCACACTTGCGCCAATTGCCATTCGTTCTCCCGCGACGGTAAGACCTTGGGGATGGATCTCGACGGCCCCGCCAATGACAAGGGCCTGTACGCTCTCGCTTCCATCCAGCCGGAAATGGCCATTCGCAATCAGGACGTGATCGCGTGGAGTTCCGTTCGGGATAATGCCGTGGCCACTTCGCGAGTGGGTTTCATGTCTCAGGTCTCGCCGGACGGCCGCTACGTCCTAACGATGTTGCGGGGGCTGGACAAGGAACTCGCGCGCACGTATTACGTCGTGAACTTTAAGGACTACAACTTCCTTCAGGTGTTCTACCCCACGCGCGGCATCCTGGCCTTCTACGACCGCTCCACGGGACAGCGGCGGGCCTTGCCGGGCGCCGATGACCCGCGCTACGTGCAGACGGACGGCGTCTGGAGTCCCGACGGCCAGTTCATCGTCTTTGCCCGGGCGGAGGCGCGCGAACCCTACACGCCGGGCGTCACGCTTCCCGAACACGCCAACGACGCGGAGGAAACGCAAATTCAGTACGACCTCTACCGGATTCCTTTCAACGGCGGCAAAGGCGGCCAAGCCGTGGCAATCGCCGGCGCGTCGCACGACGGCATGAGCAACAACTTTCCCAAGGTCTCGCCCGATGGCAGCTGGATTGTCTTTGTCAAGTGTCGTAACGGGCAGTTGATGCGCCCCGACAGCCAGCTTTACATCGTGCCCGCGGCGGGCGGCGTGGCGCGCCGCATGCACTGCAATACGCCGTTGATGAATTCCTGGCACAGCTTTTCGCCCAACGGCCGGTGGCTGGTATTTTCCTCAAAGAGCCGTTCGCCCTACACGCAGATGTTCCTGACGCACTTGGACCAGCGGGGCAACGACAGCCCGGGGATCCTGATCGAGAACTCCACGGCCTCCAACCGCGCCGTGAATCTTCCCGAGTTTGTGAATATCCCCGCGGACGGCATGATGAAGATTGACGTACCCGCGGCCGAGTCGTACCGGCTGTTCGACATCGCATCGGACCTGACGGCCAAGGGCCACATGGATGCGGGCACTGCGGAGTGGAAGAAGGTTCTGGAACTGGACCCCGGCAACGCCAAAGCCCACAACAACCTCGGCGGCGCCCTGGTGCTCCAAGGCAACCTCGCCGAGGGCATGGCGCATTTGCAGAGAGCGCTGGAGATTGATCCCGACTACGGCGAGGCCCAGAGCAATTTCGGCATTGCGCTGTTGCAGGTCAAAAAGCTCGACGACGCGCTGCCGCACCTTCAGCGGTCGCTCGAGCTCAATCCCGCCTATGCCAGACTTTACGATTCAATTCTCGCCAGCATGGACTGGCCGGCGAGCCCGCCACCTCAAACAGGCCTACGGTTCGAGGATGTCGGGCGTACGAAGGTGGAGGAGGAGGGCGGAGGGAATACCAGCCGGCAGAGGCGCGAACGCCTTGACGCGAGCTACCGGCGCAGCATCGACGCGGTGGTGGCTTCCATCACGGCCACGGACGATTCCGCCCGCCGCGCTGGGGGTAGCATAGAGAAAGTGGTCTCGACCTTGGATATTCCGCGAATCCGCGAACTCGCCGCGCAAGAAAGCAATGACGCGGACGAGAGCTTCGCCGCTCAGCGACAGGTCCTTCGGATCTTCCTTCACACCTTTGAAGCCTCCATGGCGCTGCTGGGCGAGAATAAGAACTCGCAGGCGCTTGTTTGCCTCGGAATTGCGGTGCGGGCGGCGCCGAGTAATCCCTACATCGAATATGACGTAGCCAGAGCCGAGGCACTGAGTGGCAAGCAAGATGACGCTTCACACGCTCTGCAAGCGGCCATAGCCAAAGGATTCGCCGACGCCGACCGGGTAGAAGGCGACAACGCCTTCGCGGGCCTTCGCGGCCAAACGGATTACCAAAGGGCGCTGGCGAAGATGCGAGCCGCAAAGCCGCAAGCTGCTGCCGTCGCTGCTCCCCCGTAGCCGACGTTCGATCCGATTACTTTCGCTGGGTGGCGCAGACATCTGTGACGGAACGTCCTACACTGGCGAACCTCTCCCTCCCGGTGCGGACAGTTTCGCCAGCGATTTTGTCCGATTCACGAGAGATTTTGCCGGACCTCGAGAAACCGGTCAATTTGTCCCCTCCATGACGGACGATAACCCATTGGGTATCAATCGTTTATATTGTAGCCTCGATTTAACTTGACAAGACTGGTAGCCATGCTATACTAGGCGCTGAGGCCAGGGGGCGCCGGCGAAGGGGAAGGAAGAGGCATGGTGGGCGAACGCCGGGGACGCGCGTCGCGTCATGAAAGCGACCGGTACCTTGCCCTTTCAGGTTTGAATCTTGACCGCGAAGGAAGCCACGATGTTTCACAAAAAAAGATACTTAGCGCGAGAGTGACAAGAAGTCGACAACTGTAAGTGTTTGATGGAGAAGAGGTTGAGTCGAGCGTGCGGCGGCTGTAGGGAGATTCGGGGGAATCAAAAAATGAAGGCTAATCCCACGATGTTATTGAAAACACAGGGAGGGTGTCAGGCTAATCCCACGATATTCATGAAAACAAAGATAGTTAACCCTGTTTTTCCACGATGTGTATGATAACAAAAGTAGTTAGCTCGAATTTCGTGCACTTGGCGTCTCGTTTTGGTGATTTTTCCATGGATTTGGGATGATTTCCAAGCGACATTGGGTCGGAAGGTGGTCATCCTCCGGCAGAGCCGGCATCTCCCAGCGGATTAGGAGTTCATTGCCGGGATGAACATTGACTTATTGCGCTGTATTGGTCATCCTCACCGTATCCTGATTTTCCAGGACTATACGAAACCATGAAGAAGATTTCTATTTACGACACCACGCTGCGGGACGGCTCGCAGGGCGAAAACATCTCATTTTCCGTCGAAGACAAGCTTCACATCGCCCGCAAACTCGATGAATTGGGGGTTGACTACATCGAAGGCGGTTGGCCCGGCTCGAACTCAAAGGACGTTGCGTTCTTTGAGCGCGCGAGAGACCTGAAGTTGAAGCACGCCAAAATCGCTGCGTTCGGCAGCACCTGCCACCCACGCCACAGCGCCGCTCACGACAAGAATCTCCAGGCGCTAATCGAGACCGGCACGCCGGTGGTGACGATCTTCGGGAAGAGCTGGGACCTGCACGTCAAAGTGGCACTAGGCGTATCGCTCGAAGAAAACCTCAATTTGATTCGAAATTCTGTCGCCTACTTAAAATCCCATGGCCGGGAGGTGGTCTACGACGCCGAGCATTTTTTTGATGGATTCAAGGCCGACCCTGGCTACGCCCTACCCACCCTTCGGGCTGCAGAGGAGGCGGGAGCCGACATTCTGGTTTTGTGCGACACCAATGGGGGCACGCTGACCACCGAAATCCGCGAGCACTTCGAAGCGGCCGCGAAACAGGCCAAGACCCCTTTGGGAATCCACACGCACAACGATTGCGAGATGGCGGTGGCCAATGCCATTGCGGCCGTGCAACTGGGCGCCGCGCAAGTGCAAGGGACCATCAACGGTTATGGCGAGCGATGCGGGAACGCCAACCTCTGCTCGATCATCGCCAATCTCGAATTGAAGATGGGAATGCGCTCGATTGGGAAAGAGAATCTCAAGCACCTTACCGAGGTTTCCCATTACGTCAGCGAATTGGCGAACCTGCCCCATCGCCAGGAGTTGCCTTACGTGGGCAAGAGCGCGTTTGCCCACAAGGGCGGAATTCACGTGAGCGCGGTGATGAAGGAGACCTCGGCCTACGAACACGTTGATCCCGCAGTGGTCGGCAACGAGCGGCGCGTCCTGGTGTCGGAGCTCTCCGGTAAGAGCAATGTGATCTACAAGGCCATGGAACGGGGGCTCAGGATCGACCTCTCTTCCCCGGCGGCTAAAGATGTGGTCGAGAGGCTCAAGGAGATGGAACACGATGGCTTCCAGTTTGAAGGCGCGGAAGCCTCCTTTGAAATGCTTTTCGACAAGATGGTGCACCATGCCAAAGACTTCTTCGAGCTGGATGGGTTTCGCCTGATCACCGAAAAGAGGGGAGACGGCGAATCCGCTTCGGAAGCGGTCATCAAGCTGCGCGTGGACGGCAAGGAAGAACACACCGCGGCGGAAGGCGTGGGCCCGGTCAGCGCCTTGGACCGCGCCTTACGGAAGTCACTGACCACCTTCTTCCCCTGCATTAAGGACATCCGCTTGACCGACTATAAAGTGCGTGTACTGAACCCCAAGGGCGCCACCGACGCCAAGGTCCGCGTGCTGATCGAGTCGAGCGATGGCCATGACACTTGGGGGACCGTGGGGGTATCCGAAAACCTGATCGAGGCCAGTTGGCAAGCCCTCGTCGACAGTATTACCTACAAACTCAAGAAGGAGTATGGCTACAAGCGGAAGGCAGCGGAGGGGCAGGCGGGATCGGGCGGCTGAAGCCTCGGGAGGATAAAGTGAAGGCACTCGTAAAAAGCAAAAACGAGCCGGGGCTCTGGCTCGAGGACGTGGAGAAACCGAAAGTTGGTATCAATGATGTGCTCATTCGCGTGCATCGCACGGGCATTTGCGGCACGGATCTGCACATCTTTCAGTGGGACGACTGGGCACAGAAAACCATCAAGGTCCCCACGGTGATTGGGCACGAATTTGTGGGCGAAATCGCCGAGGTGGGCTCGAATGTCGCGGATTTCTATCCCGGCGACATTGTGAGTGGCGAGGGGCACGTAACTTGCGGGCGGTGCCGGAATTGCCTGGCGGGCCGCCGCCACCTTTGCGCACACACCCAGGGTGTAGGGGTCAACCGCGCAGGGGCCTTCGCAGAATATATCGCGTTGCCCATGGCCAACATCTGGCGTCATCACCCTTCCGTCGATTTGGATATCGCCGCCATCTTCGATCCGTTCGGAAACGCCGTTCACACCGCACTTTCCTTCCCCGTGCTAGGTGAGGATGTGCTGGTGACAGGAGCCGGACCGATTGGCCTGATGGGTGCGGCAGTGGCACGGCACGCGGGCGCCCGATACGTCGTGATTACCGACGTCAACCCGTTCCGGCTGGAGCTGGCCAAAAAGATGGGAGTGACCGTCGCCCTGAATCTTCGCGAGCGCACTCTGCCCCAGGTGCAAAAGCAATTAGGCATGCTGGAAGGCTTTGACGTGGGGCTCGAAATGTCGGGCAATGGTGATGCCCTGCGCGACATGCTCGACAACATGAGCCACGGCGCCAAAATCGCTCTGCTGGGTATTCCCAAGCGTGCCACCGTGGTAGATCTGAACCCTATCATCTTCAAACTGCTGACCATCAAGGGAATCTACGGCCGCGAGATGTACGAAACCTGGTACAAGATGACCATCATGCTGCAATGCGGACTCGATATTAGCCCGGTCATCACCCACCGGTTTCCCTGCGAAGAATTCATCAAGGGCTTCGAAGCCATGGGCACGGGCGAATGCGCCAAGGTCATCCTGAACTGGATGTGATGCTGGAAGTCATTAGGCCCGTAGTGGTCTGCTGGCGAGACCCAGATGTGGGATAGTTTTACGCGTGACGGCGCATTGCACCGCGTGACGCTCTTTCTCAGGCCCTGTCCGTCTGCACGGGTTTCGCGAGGCTTGCTAATTCAAATGCGCAGCCGCATCGGCCCGCTTCCGCATTTCGGCCTTCTGTTTGTACATGAGGGCGTCGGCGCGCCCAAGAAGGTCTTTGATGCTCTCCCCGGGCTGCCACTCGACCAGACCAATGGCCGCGCTCACTTCGACTTTTGGCCCCTCCGCTCCCAGGTGGAGGGTGTAGCTTCCGAAAACCCACTTTTGCATGCGCTCAACGTGCGATCGCGCCTCCGTCATGCTGCCGTCCAGAACCACGATAAATTCATCGCCTCCCCAGCGGCCCACCACATCCGTGGCCCGCGAGGCAGAGCGCAACTCCGTGGAGAATTGCTTCAGCAGGTCGTCTCCCGCTTCGTGCCCATAGGTGTCGTTGACTTGCTTGAAGCCATTGAGGTCGAGCAACACCACGCTGAAGGTTTTCCTGGCCTCCATGCGGCGCTTAAGCTTGGATTCCACGCCTTGACGATTATCCAGTCCCGTCAAGACGTCATGCGAGGCGCGCTGTTCGGCCTCTTCCAGCTTCGTTTGATAATTGGAGACCTGCGTCCGCAGCGCCGCCACGGATTCGCGCCCGTCCTGCTCCATCTTATCGACACAGATTTTCAACTCCTTGGCCCCTCGCACAATGGCGGATCGGATTTGGGGCAAGTCTTCGAGGTTAGCGAGCGCCTGGAGCCGCTTGGTGAACTCTCCGAACTGAGTGGCGTATCGTTGATCGCGCTCAGCAACGGACTCCGCCGCGAGCGCCAGGACCATGAGGATTTCCTTCACATCCCCGGCCCGTTGCTGGAAGTACTGCGCCGTCTGCTCCCCCCAAGCGTGGAGCTGCTCTTCCACCTGCCCCTCGGTTTCCTTGATGAGGGGAGGCGTGACGGCTTTGGTCAGGCTTTCAGCCAGGAGCATCAAGCTGCGCTGAAGGCCGGGGCCCAGCGCCGGACAGGCCCGCAGCCCACTATTCCCCATCGCGCCGAGCGCCCCCCGGTATGCATCGAGGACCGCCGCCACGACTTCCTCCGAGGCCGGTGGACGGTATTTGTTCAGTTCATTCGAATCCGAGTCCAAATACTTTTTTATGGAGATCACGGCTTACCCATTCTGATTGCTCCGCATCGAGGTCGGATGAAAAGGGTGTCTGGATCCCGGGACCGCGTACGACGCCCGCCTGTGCAGCTCCTCAACTGCTACCGCCTTGAACATCGGCAATTCGCCGGCAAAACATTAAGTCGCGCGATGGGCGCGTCATTGCCTCCAGTCTCCCAGGGACTCAACATATGCGGCGGACCCGTCGCGCAGCCAGCCATCGAGCTGCGCGACCTCCTTGAGTTGCTGTCCGCGCTTGCGGGGAACGGCGACAAACCGGCAGCGCAGCTCCGCAAGGCTGGTCATGTCGCCCCAGAGCTTTTCAAACTGCGCCACGGGCATGACATCTTCCTGGCCTTTCCCCCACCGCTTTTTGACGTCCTTCAGCGTGATGTAAGTTGGCATGCGGCTCGCCAGTGTCCTTACGGCGGTGCTCACTCGATCGGTTTGAAGCAAATCGTTACGCGTCAGCCCGAACAGGGAGAGGAGTTGGTCAACGTCGATCCAATAGGTTGCGCTGTTGTACCAGGAAAGCGTGGATTCAACTTCCTCGCTGGGAAGCGCGAGACCTTCCACCAGTCGCACGCGCCCGTCGACGCGGGCCAGCCCGCCGCCACGGTCTTCCACCTGCCGCGCAATGACCTCCGTAGTCAGCGCCGCGCCTTGGGAAATGTGATATCCGAGCAATCCCGGGTCGACGTTTGCGCCTGTGGTGTCGATGTTGTGAACCATCAGGTATTTTAAGCGCGGCCGTTCCTGGAACAGCCGCAGCAGCGTGCCGTTGCGGAGCATGTTGGGCACTTCGTACCAGTGGCCGACCGGGTGAAGGCATTGCATCGGCACGTTATCGGTATAGCTCGATCCTTCCCCCATGTTCCGAGCCCAGCCGATCAGCGTCGCGCGCAGGCTGTCGCGAACCTTTTGCGCCTGCTCGTCGAGCATCTGCTGCGGCAATTCTTCCCAGGCAAATCGCAGGTCTCTTTCCATGGGCACGAACCGCAGCCCGATGGAGCGTCCCGGCGATAGCAGCAAGGGGCCGGGATAATCGTAATTGTCCTCGCGGCGGAGGTGCTCCTCGATGGCGTTATGGGTCAGGTAGCTGGTGGTGATGACGTGCGGAATCTCGGCGCCCGCGACCCGGCCGGTTCGCTGGCTGTGGGCCAGATGAACTTCGATAAAGCTGCGGTGCATCCCGCCCAGCCGGCAAAACGGATTCAGCGCCTTGACGGTGCCCGCGCCCTTCGTCCAACGGGTTCCCGCGCCGCCGGCAAACGTCACCACCGCCACCATTCCCGCGGCCAGCGCGTCGTTACCGATGTCCACGTATTGGGGTGCGATTACCTCGGTGGCATCCAGCAGGTCTTCAGCTTGAGCGTCGGTGATGCGGTTGGTGACGGGCAGGCGGTTCTGCCCGAGGCCCAGGCGGCCGCCGCGCAGGTCCGCCTGAATTTGTTCGTGCTCGACGCGGTCGAAGCCGTGAGCCTCGAGGAGCGTCTCCAGGCTTTCCGGGCGCTCCGCCTTTTGGGTGCTCTGCGGGATAAGATGCTCGAAGACGTGCTGCACCATCCCTTGGAATTCCGGAACGGTCTGGCACGCGGCGGTGAAGCGTTCAAGCTCCGCGCGGCGGGCAGGCGAAAGGTGGCGCGACTCCATGCGCAGCAGGGTGGGCACGGTGAGCGCATAGTAGCCCGGCGGCATCAACGCGCGATCCCCGGCCAAAAGTGTTGCCTCGGTGCCTTGTTCATTGATCGCAAAATCGTAGACGACCGGTTCCATAGCGAACGGCACTACATGTTCCATCTCCCGCTTGGTGTCGCTCATGATGGCCTGCAAGCGCTCCTGGGCGCGCACCTTGGAATTCGGAGCGAAGAGGAAGCCCATGCCGCCGCCCGACATTCCCCCGAGCATCCAGAATCCCCAGAAATCGTCAGCCATTTCCCCGCGCACGCGGCGAATCAGCGTGTCAGTGTAGAGATTCCCGGCCCAGGGAATGATGGTCTGAATGGGACCGTCGAAGTTCCGCTCGGTCGAGGCGCCCAGGCCGCGAATGTCGTCGTTCTGCAAGCACGCGATGAGGTCATCGAAAATGCGGCCGGCTTCCTCGCGTCCGCGCCACTCGCTCTCCGACCGCAGCAGATATTTTTCTGTCACCATTTCCAGAATGGGGCCGACGTCCTGGGCCATCCCGCCGTGGACGAGCACCAGGCTTTGTTGAAGCTGCTCGCGCGTTTCCCGCCTCACCTCTTCGAAGCCAAGAATCTGGTGATTAGGCAACAAGCGGCCGCGGCTGATGCCGAACTCCGGATCGCCCTCCTCGGCGGGAACGCCGTGAATGAACTTCATGCCCGGCCACACCCCTCCGGAATCCTGCCATCCGCCGCCCGAGCCTCCCAGCCATTCCCCCAGAATGGCGCGCGCAGCCACCAATCGACGATCGCTTTCGGCCAAGCCGCCGGCGAGCGTGCGGATCTGGTTGGTGGCACGCATACACAACGATATGAGGCAGGCCAACAGGCTCGTGGAAACGGCGAGGCGCGAGCCGCGGGGAATATCGTTCACTTTACTGACGATTTCCATGCCGTGACCGGGCCGCCCTACAAGATGCGTCAGGACGTCGGTGAGGGGCTGAGTAGCGCCCTCCATCCCCGGCGGCACAATGCCGGAAGCGATTACCGCAGCCTTGAGTAGCCCCAGATAGTCGTGGGCAAAGTCGAACACTTCCGCAATCGAGCCAAGGTCTGCGCTGCACTTCAGGTCGACGCTCGTCAGGCGCAGCACCGGCTGATCGATCACGCGGAACCAAGCCTCCACGGGAGGCTTGGGAGCGCCTGCGTTGCGAACGCTCAAGTCGATGGAAATGTTAAGAACACGCGCGCCCTCGGGGAAATCCATTCCCAGGAAGAAGATGTCGCTCCAGCCGCTATGGCTCAAATCCATGCGCACCGGAGTGGCCTCTCGCAGAATCGGAAAAAGATGGTTGGGAGTCTCGCGCTTCAGAAGTTCGGGGTGAATGCGCAGGGGAGCGTCCTGGGGATGGGCGGCGCGAAACATCCACTGGTTGCCGCGAACCGAGCGCACGCTGCGTCGCACCTGATCGGCGAGCGTCTGGAAGCCGAGCGAGCGGTAGCCTGCCGCGAGCGCACTCGATAGGGCGGCGCTCGGTCCCGAGGCGGCCTGGGCGGCGAGGAAGGTGTCCAGAGCTTCCTCGAACCGCCGCTTCAGCAAGTTGGTGTAACCGGCAAAAGGAATCTGCGATCCCCCGCCCTGCCGCGTGGAGATATAAAAGCGATGAATGGCATAGAGGAAGAACAGCGCGCGCACGCGCTCGTAAAGGTTGTCGCTGCTGCGGCGAAAATGGTCGAGCGCCGCGCATTCCTCCAGCAGAGTTTCAAGAGTCGCGGTCCGGCACAGCGCGTCGAGCGAGCGATTGCGAGTTTCCTTATCGCGCGCGGTAATAACTTCGGTCAACTTGCTCACGTCGTGCCCCCATAGCCGTTAGATCAAGGCCGACTTCCCGGGGAAGACGGCGGTGAATTATAACCCTAACTCCCGCTCTCAGGTGGAAGCGCCGTGGGTGGGTGAGGAAGTCAAACGAAAGGCCGTAATGCATTGCCGCCGCCCCTACTGAACAATTCAAGCCTTTGGCAATTCTGAGCTCGGCCCCAACGACGAGGCGGCGGAACAGACAGGCGGTCTCAGACAGGCGGTCTCAGCCTTGTCTTGCACCAGCAAATCGAGTAGCCTGAAGCGCAATGGGCAAAGCTAACTCAACCCGAAAGACGACGGTCTGCCTGCTCTCGTCGCATCCGATGGTGTTGGCTGAACTGGAGCGGCTCCTCGCGCCCGTGAGTTTCAAAGTGCAAGTGCGGCGGCTGGGTTCGGCACTGGCGCCGGGCCTGGAACGACTGTCGCTGCCACGCGCGCGGGCGTACGTCATCGATGCCCACGCTCCCCATCAAGCGACGGAGGTGCTGATCGCGGGAATTCGGGAACGCTATCCCCAGGCACGCCAGTTGGTGGTGGCGGAGAAATTCAACGAGGTCTCGGCATTCCCGCTGCTTCGGCTGGGAGCCAAGGGGCTGCTCTGCTACACCGATACGCACGAGAAACTAACCGAAGCCTTGCAAGCGGTGGCCGCCGGCGGGTTTTGGGTCCCGCGGGATTTGCTTTCCCGGTTCATCGATTCCAACCTGGGGGTGATGCACCGGCAAAAGATGAAGCTGAGTCCCGGGAACATCACCGTGCGCGAACGCGAAGTTTTGGACGCCTTATTGAAGAATCAAGCGAACAAGGAAATTGCCGACAAGCTGAACATTTCCGAGCGGACCGTGAAGTTTCACGTTTCGAGCCTGCTGGAAAAATTCAGCGTGCGCCGGCGCGCCGACCTGATCCTGCTCTGCCTGCAAGAACACACTCCACGGACTTAAACTGTACTTTGGTTCAGGTCGACCCCCTGCCCTAAAACTGTCCTTCTCACCGATTGTCAGTGCGGGCTGCGCGTCATAAGCTTGTCAGTGTTGTTGGCAACGTGCGTGCAGCGACGCCCTATTCGGGCAAGAGGGTTGCGACGATCGCTGCGGGGAGCAAATTAATGGGCCGCAGGTATTACACCTTTCTGGTCTTTCCCGGGGCGCATGGAAAGCTCCGTAAAATCCGAGTGCCTCTCTACGTTTTTCACCTCGTCATGGGCTTCTCGCTAGCCGGAGTCATGACCTTGGGGGCTCTGGCCAAGAGTTACGCCCGCATGCTCTTGAAGGTCGCTGACTACAACACGCTACGAACCGAGCGCGAGGCACTAAAGACCCAGTGCCACAACCTGGAAGGCGCGGTCTCGCAAACGCATAAGGAATTGATGTCGTTGCAGTCGCTGGCGACGGAAGTGGCGCTGACCTACAGCTTCAACCAGGGGGGAAGGCGAGGCCTCGCGGCGGACGTACTGACGGTAGCGAAGCGGGGAAATGCCTCACTGGGGGGCGATTTCAGCGCGTCTTTGTCTGCATTCAACATGATGAAGGTGGGATCGCTTCTCGCGTCGTATCCATCGACCTCGTCGCCCTTTATTCGCGAAGCGGCCTATGAAGATTCGGCAACGCCATCGATTTGGCCGTTGCGAGGTACCATCACGGCAGGCTTCGGACAACGGATGGACCCCTTCACGGGCGAGGGCGCGTTTCACACGGGCATCGACCTTGCCGCTCCCTTCGGGTCGCCTATTAGGGCGGCTGGCGATGGAATTGTCCTTCACGCCGGGCCGGATTCAAGCTATGGGAACGAAGCCTTGATTGACCATGGGTATGGCCTTACCACCAAATATTGCCACCTCCGCACCCTCAACGTCGTGGTGGGGCAGCAAGTGAGTCGGGGTCAGCTCATCGGCACCGTCGGGATGACGGGGAGGACTACCGGTCCCCACCTCCACTACGAGGTTCTCGTCGACGGTACACCGGTTAACCCGGTGAATTACCTGCACAATCAAACCGCAATGTAGAACCACCAGGGGAATCCGTCGCGTACCTTGGGTGAAGGCAAGCCTCTGCGCCATCACGCGCTGTCAGCCTCTAGCTGGCCAGAATTTGCCACGCACCGATACGTTCATTCCACCCGTGAAAGGCTCCGGGATTTCCCGGCAATGATCTTTCGCCGAGCTTAAAACATGTGCTCACTGATTTGACGCTTGGGCACACGATCCATCTCCCGTCAGGAATCAGCACCAGGCAAAAGTCACAAAGACCGCTGAATCCGCGGCTGTAATGAAACCGCACCTTATCGATGGACATAAACCTGGCCCTGTAAATCGCACAGCGCTTGCCCAGAATCCTGACTTCGGTCGTATAGAACCATAGGTCTCCTCTAGCGCTTGGGCGCCTGATTAATTCCACGGGGTAGGGGCATGAATGCTGTAGCGCCGTAATCACTGGAGTTTCGATGAGTTCCTCTGCTCTTCTCGCCAGCGTACACTGAGCTCGTCTCTCCCGACCCGGTTTATAGCCGAGATTTGACGCCAACTGGCGAACGCGCTCGCGGCTAACGCCAAGCCGTCTGCCGATCATGGAGAAATTAAGGTTTGAATCAAGAAGGGCGCGCAGTCCCCCGGCGCTGCAGTGAAGAAGCGATTTCCTATGTTTAGCGAGGCCGGAACCGCACTTTAATTTGAAGCCACACTCGCAGGCTATCGGCGCCTGCAGCCGATTATAGTGTCTCATACAGGAATAATATTGTAGACCGGTTAATTTGTCAACTCGTACAATACATGCTGGGTGCATATTCGAACGGAGGTGCATCGCCTACACCGATCCACGGGGGGTTGAAACGCACAGTCCACCTCACTTACCCTTGATTACAAAGATCAACTCAGATTATCCTGAAAGTACCCTGCCGCGACCATGCTTCTTGCCCGGGGGCCTCGCACCTCGCTGGGCAAAACACTGTGGCGTGCCTCGATGACGCTGCAGATGATTGAGGCGATGAATTTTCTCTATCGGGAACTTTCTCCACAGGAGAGCGCGCCTTATATTCGAGAATTTAAAATTCTGCTCCAGCGGTATCTGGAATGCTGGGTCGAACATCGAATGAAGTGACAGGTAATCGATAATTACGAAAAGTACTGGCGACCCCACAGGGCGTTGGGCCGCTACAATGTCCAAGACAGTTAGCTCGCAATCAACGGGAGGATCAGGAATGCTGCGAAGTCAACCGCTTCGTTCGGGGTTAGTTTTATTCGTGGGAGCTCAGTTGTTGACCCTGAGCGGATGTGGCGCGAACTCCCATGTCAACGCTCAAGCTGGCGCACCGCCCCCAACGGTGCAGGTCGCGGTGGTGGAACGCCGTGATGTTTCCCTGACCAGCGAGTGGATCGCCACCATGGACGGCTTCATTAATGCCCAGATCAAGCCGCAGGTTTCGGGCTACCTGATCCGGCAGAATTATCGTGAAGGGTCGTTTGTTCGCAAGGGCGAGGTCATGTTTGAAATTGATCCACGCCCCTTTCAAGCGGCACTTGACCAGTCGCGGGGACAACTGGCCCAAAATCAGGCCCAGGTGATCCAGGCCCAGGCGCAACTGGCCAAGACGACCCAGGATGTTGCCCGCGACACACCCCTGGCCGAGGTTAAGGCGATTGCGCAGAGCCAGTTGGACAATGACCTGCAAGCCAAAGCCGGGGCCGAGGCGGCGGTGGTGGCAGCGCGCGCGGCGGTGACAGCCGCGCAGGCGGCGGTGGAACAAGCCCAGTTGAATTTGTCGTTCACAAAGATCGTTTCGCTGGTGGATGGCGTCGCCGGCATCGCACAGGCACAGATTGGCGATCTGGTCAGCACCAGTTCGGTTCTGAATTCGGTATCGCAATTAGACCCGATAAAGGTCTACTTCCCCATGTCTGAGCAGGATTACCTTCGCGCCCAGAAAATTGGAGCCCATGCGGCCAGCATCCAGAGCACGCCGCTCAAGGGAATCCCCCTGACGCTGGTTCTTGCCAATGGCGACACTTATCCGCACACAGGCGAGGTGCTGTGGACGGATCGCCAGTTGGACCCTAGCACCGGGACGATTCGCGTCGCGGCAGGTTTTCCCAATCCGGGAAATATCCTGAGGCCGGGCGAATACGGAAGGGTGAGGGCGGTGACGGAAGAGCGCCGCGGCGCGCTGCTCGTACCCCAGGCAGCCGTGACGGAACTGCAAGGTGGCTATCAAGTGGCGGTGGTGGGCAGCGATAACAAAGTGAGGATTCAGAATGTGCAGATCGGCTCGCAGGTGGGGTCTGATTGGGTTGTCAATCAGGGCCTCGAGATGGGTGACCGTGTCGTAGTGGGGGGGATCCAATACGCCCGCCAAGGCGCGACCGTGAGCCCCATGTTGGTTGCCGCAGGCAAGGAGGCGCGGTAACCTATGGCTGAGTTTTTCGTTCGGCGCCCCATCGTCGCCATCGTCATCGCCATCATCACCATCCTCGCGGGACTGGTATCCATTCGGTCGTTGCCTGAAGCACAGTTCCCCGACATCGTTCCGCCCCAGATCATCGTCTCCGCCACCTATCCCGGCGCCGACGCCCAAACCGTCGAGCAGTCGGTTGCCACCCCGATTGAACAACAGATGAACGGGGTCGACAACATGCTCTACATGCAATCGACCAATGGCAATGACAACACCATGGCGTTGACCGTGACGTTCGATGTCGATACCGACGTTAACACGGATGAGGTCAATGTTCAGAATCGCGTGGCGCAGGCCGCGCCCAACCTGCCGCCCGACGTCACCCAGTTCGGGACCAGCATTCGCAAATCGACGGGCTTGCCGCTGCTCGCCTACGCGTTGTATTCACCCCACCGCACGCACGACTCTCTGTTCCTGGCGAACTACGCCAACATCAACGTCATTGACCCGATCCTGCGTGTGCCCGGCGCCGGCCAGGTTTTGTTATTCGGCGCGACCGATTACTCCATGCGGGTGTGGATCAGGCCGCAGCTTCTCGCCAAGCTTGGGCTGACGGTCGCCGATCTGGTAAGAGCGCTGAATCAGCAAAACACTGTCAACCCGGCCGGCCAACTTGCCGGCAACCCAGCGCCGCCGGGAACGCAGATGACCTACATCGTCCGCGCGCAGGGCCGCCTGGTCACCGCCGAAGAATTTGGCCAGATTGTGGTACGCGCCAATCCCGATGGCTCCGTGGTGCGCCTCCAGGACGTCGCTCGCATCGAGCTGGGCGCGCTCAGCTACAACGAGGTCTCACGGCTTAATGGACAGCCAAGCTGCATTGTCGCTGTCTTCCTGACTCCCGGCGCGAATGCCGTCGCGGTGGCGGACGGCGCGCGCCAGGTGATGGAGCAATTGAAGCAGCGGTTTCCTCCCGACCTCGAATACACCACTTCGCTCGACACGACGCTGCCGGTGACCGAGGGCATTCATGAAATCCTTGTCACACTCTTTATCGCGATGGGCTTGGTCATTCTGGTGGTCTACCTGTTCCTCCAGAATTGGCGGGCAACATTGATCCCGATGATCGCGGTCCCGGTGTCGCTGATCGGGACCTTTGCAATATTCCCCGCGCTAGGCTTTTCTATCAACACCCTATCGCTGTTTGGACTGGTGCTGGCGATCGGCCTCGTAGTGGATGACGCTATTGTCGTGGTCGAGGCGGTGGAGCATCACATTGAAGAAGGAATGAACCCGCGCGCCGCGACTCTACAGGCGATGCGCGAGGTTTCCGGCCCGGTCGTGGCGATCGCTCTCATACTGGCCTCAGTGTTTACTCCAATGGCTTTTATGAGCGGTATCCAGGGACGGCTGAACAAGCAGTTCGCGGTCACGGTGGCCATTTCCGTGATCATTTCCGCCTTCAACGCGTTGACGCTCTCGCCGGCGCTTTCGGCCATGTTGCTGCGTCCGCGCAAACCTTCACGGGGAGCCATCGGCGGCTTTTTCCGCGGCTTCAATTGGGTGTTCGATAGATTCAAGAACGGTTATGTGAACGTGAGCCATGGGTTGATCCGCAAGGGCGTTGTGGCGGTTCTGATTCTAGCAGCCTTTATGGCCGCCGATCTCCTAGTCGGCAGGAAACTACCAACCAGTTTCCTCCCCGATGAAGACTATGGTTTCCTGTTCCTCAGTGTGCAGCTTCCGCCTGCCGCTTCGCTGGAACGCACCGACAAGGTCACGCGCAAAGTCGAAGCAATCCTGGCCAACACTCCGGGAGTGCAAACGTCCACGACAATTGATGGATTTAGCCTTTTAACCCGGGTATCCACCACCAACAATGCGTTCTTCTTTGTAAATCTCAAGCCCTGGTCCGAGAGAACATCTCCCCATCTTGAGGCCAAGGCCATCATGGCGAACATCAATCGCCGGTTGTTCGCTCAGGTGCCGGAGGCGATTGCCTTTGTCTTCAGTCCGCCTGCCATACCGGGATTCGGTAGCGCCGGCGGCTTCTCGTTTTGGTTGCAAGACCGCAGCGGGGGTTCGGCGGATGATCTCGACCAGAACCTCCAAAAGTTTGTCCAGGCTGCGAGCAAGCGTCCTGAGCTCATAGGCGTCAATGCGCAGTTTTCCGCGGCGACGCCGCAGATGTTTGTGAATGTGGATCGTGACAAGGCCCTGAAGCAAGGTGCGGCAATCAGCGACGTTTACCAAACTCTGCAGGCATCGCTCGGCGGACTGTATGTGAACCAATTCAACCGATTCGGCCGCCAGTGGAAGGTGTTCCTGGAAGCGGAGGCCGAGGATCGCGCCTCCGCCTCGGCCGTCGATCAGTACTACGTGCGCAATCGCGCGGGGACCATGGTGCCGCTCTCGACGTTGGTCGACATCCGGCCCACTCACGGTCCCGACTACACCAATCGATTTAACTTGTTTCGCGCCGCGCAAGTAATCGGATCGGCTGCGCCGGGATATAGCTCAGGACAGGCGCAGGCAGCGCTTGTTCAGGTCGCGCACGACACGCTGCCCGCAGGAATGGGTTACGATTGGGCCGACCTCTCTTATCAGGAAAATAAGGCCGCGGGAACGGCGGGCATAATTTTTGCGCTCTCCCTGCTGGTGGTCTTTTTGATTTTGGCAGCGCTTTATGAGAGTTGGACGCTGCCCTTCTCTGTGCTGCTCTCGGTTCCCGTGGCGATCCTCGGCGCCTTCGTCGGACTCTACCTGCGCCACTTCGATCTCGATATTTACGCGCAAATCGGGCTGGTCATGCTGATTGGCCTGGCCGCCAAGAACGCCATCCTGATTGTGGAATTTGCGCGCGATGAAATGGCCAAGGGGCGCGCGGTCGTCGACGCGGCGCTGGAGGGTGCAAAGCTGCGGCTCCGCCCCATTCTGATGACCTCGTTCGCGTTCATTTTGGGATGCGTGCCACTGGCGATTGCTTCGGGCTCGGGCGCTGAGGGCCGTAAGATCCTGGGCACTGTGGTCGTCACGGGAATGTTGGCGGCGACGGCGCTCGCCATCTTTCTGATACCGGTTCTATTCGTGTTGTTCGAGACCATCGCGCTCAAGCTGGGCAAAGCCGAAGAAGCGCATGGCGGCCACATGATCGCGCCGCCCAGTGTGCCGGAAGGAGGCCACTGATGACGCGCGCGTGGTCTCACTTGGTATTCATCGCGCTCGTGGCCCTTGTGGCATCGGCTTGCACGGTCGGCCCGAACTATCACCGGCCAGCGGTCAGCGTTCCACCAACTTATCGCGGTGCTCCGGCTTCCCCGCCCTCGACCGCCGCATCTTTTGGCGACGAGAAATGGTGGGAGGTTTTCCAGGACCCGCAACTTCAGGCGCTGATTCGCGCCGCCCTGAAGCAGAACTATGATGTGCGCATCGCCGCAACCCGCATCCTTCAAGCCCAGGCGCAATTGGGCATCGCGCGGGGCAATCAGCTCCCGACGGCCGGCGCGATTGTGGCGGGAAATGACCAGCGGGTGGCCAAATCAAACCTCTATACGGCCTATGACACCAGCTATAACGAACTCGGTCTGGGCTTTCAATGGGATCTGGATTTCTGGGGAAAATACCGCCGCGCGACGGAGGCAGCCCGCGACCAGTTGCTGGCCAACAATTGGGCACAGCAACAGGTGACCACTTCGCTGGTGGCAAGCGTCGCTTCCGCCTATTTCACCCTGCGCGCACAGGATCTGCAACTCCACATTTCGCAGAGCACCTTGGCCTCCGACCAGAATTCGCTGCGTCTCACGCAATTGTTGGTTGACCACGGCGCGACCTCGATGCTCGACGTTCGTCAGGCAGAACAGTTGGTCTACAACGCCTCGGGAGCCATTTCCACTATCGAGAAGCAGATTCGGCAGCAGGAGGATTTGATCAGCACCTTGCTTGGCCAGAACCCCGGCGATGTCGAGCGCGGGTTTAAGTTGACGGATGAGCCCCATTCGCCGGAGGTGCCTGCCGGTTTACCTTCGTCGCTGCTCGAACGCCGGCCCGACATTCGCGAGGCCGAGGCGCAGTTGATGGCCGCCAACTCGCGAATCGGCGTGGCGAAAGCCGCCTACTTTCCGGACATCAGCCTGACGGGCGTCGGCGGCTTCCAGAGCATTCCCCTTTCGCAGTTATTCACAGGCCCGTACGGGATGTGGAATTTCACCGGCCAGCTTGCGCAGCCCCTCTACGCGGGTGGTACGCTGAAGGGTGGCGTGCGGTTGGCGCAGGCGCAACAACAGGAGGCGGAGCTCAATTATCAGCGAACCATTCAGCAGGCGTTTCGCGAGGTATCGGACGCGCTTGTTGCCTTTCAGAAGGACCGGGATTTCCTAACGCAGCAAGAATTGCTCACCTACTCCGCCAAGGACGCAAGCCGGCTTTCCGATATCCGCTATCGCGGCGGCGCATCGAGTTATCTGGAAGTCCTCGATAGCAACACTCGCACCTATGCTGCCGAACTGACTCTGGCGCAAGCGGAGTTGAGTGAGAGGCTGGATTATGTGGAGCTTTACCGCGCGCTGGGCGGCGGATGGCAGAAGTGACCATCGCAGCGTCTCCCCAGAGAACGACAAGTTCCCTTCTTTCGTTGCCGCCCTTGCCCCTTAGAATGCCTTTAAGGATTCTCATATCATCTCATTTTAACTCCCAGCCAACTCGCCAGCCTCCGCGGGGGTGGCCAGTTCACGCTCGGCCAGCAGTTCCAGCAGATGTGACAGTACCTCGTCGCGGTCGCGGCCGTTGAGCGCCAGGGCCAATTGCGCGGTCAGCAACCCATAGCGGGCGCCGAGGTCGTAACGCCGCCCGGTGTCTTCCAGCGCCAAGTACTGTTCCTGCCGGGCGAGCGAGGCGAGTGCGGCGGAAAGCGTGACGGTGCGGCTAGGTTCGCTCTCGAGCATGCGTCCCAGCAGATCCATTAGCGTGGGAGTGAAAACGTGAATGCCGAAAAAGCACAGATAGTAACCCGCGCGGATACCCGGCACCATCAGGCGCTGCTCCGCCTCGGTGGGCGTCGGTTTTTCAATGACCGTTTCCACGCGATAGACGCCGGTCCGGCCCGACAGCCGGCGCCCCGCGACGGCGCCAAAATGCGAGAGCAGGCTTTCGCGCGTCGCTTGGACCCCAGAGGCGGAGCACGACTCGGCTTCCGCTAGCGCCACCAAACGCTCGACGCCGGGTTTGGCGGCACTCACGTACAGGTGATCGCCCACCATGTGAAGGAAGGGTTCCTGGCCCACGAATTCCCGCGCACTGTAAATGGCATGGCCATAACCGCGCGGTGGGTGCTGCTGGGCGACAAACCGCACCGCGCCGGCAAGGTTTCCCGCCGCTTGCGCGTACCGGGCCTCGTCGCCGGGCCACACCACCACGCAGATTTCGCCGATGCTCCCGGTAAGAGCTTGTTCAATCAGGATGTTCAGAACGGATTTTTCCGCTCCGTCCCGGATGAGGGTCTGGAGCGGAAGCGCTCGCTGGTTTCCTCCCGCTGCTGTAATCACGGCCTTTCTGATCCGCACGTTTGACGCTCCTGGGCCAGCCTTCAAAGGGACCCGCGATTTTAATCGACGGCGGGCGCCGGGGCTGGCGGTGAGCATTATACCCGACGCTGATGGTGGACATGCGCAAGTATTGGGAGGCGGGTCGGCAACAGAAAAGTTGACGAGCGAAGGTGGCGTGGGCAGCCTGCCCCGATGAATCGGGGTCCCGCCCGCTGGCGCGGGAGCGTCCCGCTGCCGCCAAAGATGGGTGGGCAAGATGCCCACGCCCCACCGGGCGGGACGCCCGCGCTACGACTACGAGATCTCCGCGCCGACTATGATGTTGAGCACGGCAGGCTTGGGCACTGGAGGATGTATTTGCCAGAGTGTGCAATTTGATACAGACACGACTGCGCGAGAATGCTTTAGTGGTTGCTTCCGATTAGAAAGTGAAATGCTTGGCAGTGTACGGACAACTGTTCGGAGAACCAAAAATGGAAGTCCCGGTTGACTGGGCGTCTTGGACCCTGGGAAGAGTGCATGGTGTGTCCGGCATATCGTTGATACACCATAACTTGAAGCCGCGCGTCCTGGAGGCTGTGCGATGATGGAACGGATCGCAGAACCTTCGCCTCGTCCCAGGGGCAGGATTACCGGTGTAATCTATTTGCTTTACTTTCTGACGGCAGTATCCGCCGAAGTCTTCGTTGGCCGGAGCCATCTTGTTCTCTATGACGCCGTCGACCTCACCGCCCACGCGTTCTACGTCGCTGTGACGCTGCTTTTCTATTACCTGTTAAAGCCGGTGAACAAGAGCCTCTCCTTGCTCGCCGCGTTGTTTAGCCTTATGGGATGCGCCAATGATGTTCTCAGCCTGTTTAATCTCGCTCCCTACAGAATCAACTCCCTGGTATTTTTCGGGCCGTATTGCCTCCTAATCGGCTACCTCATTTTCAGGTCGACCTTCCTGCCTCGCATTCTGGGAGTGCTGATGGCGTGTGCCGGTTTGGGTTGGCTGATCTTCCTGTCACCCCTTGCAAACCAACTGTCCACCTACCTGAAGGTCATCGGCTTCCTCGCGGAAGCGTCGCTGATGCTATGGCTCCTCGGGAGGGGCGTGAACGTTCCACGATGGAAGGAGCAGGCTGGCGCATCGCGGGCACCCATCTCGAACTGAGCCGATTTGCCGAGCACCAACCCATCACAATGGTTCTTGCCTCGTCCGAGTTGGGTTACGAGGTGAAGCAACCTCAAGGGGAGATCAATCTACATGTGCATCTTACTGAAAACAATGAAGAGGCAAATTGCGATTTGAAATGTGCAAGAATGACTGCGGATGTTATAGCGCTCGATAATGCGCCCGGCTGCGCGGGGCCGCAGCCGGGCCAGCCATTCCAGATCTTACTGCCCCGCCTGGTACTGCCAGGAAATCCGCGATGGAGGGTTCGCAGACGACTTGGCAGTAATGGTGTTGCTAAGCATGTTTGTCGACACCGAAGTCGAGGGGAACCACGGCGGCGCGAAGCCGACCCGCGCTTGGAACCGGCGGTCAAAGTAAACATTCGAAGCGCTCATGCTGACGCTGGCTGCCCGGTTCTCCATACGGCCGCCAATGTTCGTCCACGTCCCAACGGAGTTGCCGGTTTGCAGGTGTCCGATGCTGCTATTGGATATTCCCGCCTGGGAAATCATCGCGACGCTGGCATCCGTCTCAATGTTGGACCCGGAGGAGGTGGGGCTGAGAATGAAGTTACCGGTGGCCGTGAAGATTCCGAGCACCTGATTCATGTTCTCATTCCCTGGAATCAGGGTGTCCGCAGGATCGCCATTGCAGCAGGCCGGACTTGATCCTGAGACAACCTGGTTGGCGCTGGTCGTTACCGGCTC